>JAUWNW010000192.1 GCA_030612445.1 Candidatus Aminicenantota bacterium | reverse complement strand
GCTGAGAGCTTTCTGGTTTAAAATGCCTGATAGGTTATCATTCCTGAGGTCCCGGACTACAGAAGTAGCCATCACCCCCAGGCCCTGGTGTCCCTGGTTAAACTCCCGCTGAGCACGTAGGGCGCCATAATAGGAGAAGGGTTCCACTTCTTCCTGGAAGCGGGAGCCAGAAACATCGACTTCTGCAAACTCCCGGGCTGTAAGGGCATTGAGAAAGCCAATATTCCATTTACCCCCTAATTTTCCTGTAAGCTTGAAAGCGCCCAGGATAGTCGACCTGTCGGGATACTTTACATATCCATTTCTGGTGACATAGCCCTGCGGTGCCCGCCCGACCCGGCGGCTGTAAAAGAAACTGGGAGCGCTCCAGTTTATATTCATATTATTGGTGATCCCCCCCCTCCCAAAATCATTAAATATATTGCTCCCTTCTATAAAAAAAGGCCTTTTTTCCTGAAAATAAGTTTCATATGCAGAGAGGTTGATAACAGCAGGGTCGACTTCTACCTGACCGAAATCCGGATTGACAGTTGTGTCGAGGGTGAGATTACTTTTTAAGCCGATTTTCGCATTAAACCCGACATTGGCCAAAAGATTTTCTCCTGTCTGGAAGGGATTACCCTCTTCCTCTGGACTGAACTGACCTTGGGCAACAGTGTAAGGGAGAAATTCTATATGTCTCCCGGGAGAAATGCTTTTTATCCCTATTAACTTGGCAAAATGGGAAACATACCCGGTATCTTCTTTGGGGACCCATACTAATCCGACCTTTTCATTTTTTCTGTTTATCTGTCTGCGAAAGTTTACTCCCCAAGTGTATTCATCCTTTTTTGGAAAGCGGAGTTGATGAAAAGGTATTTTAAGCTCGACAGTCCATCCTTTGTCATCGATCATAGTGGAATATTCCCATACCCCGTCCCAGGTTGTGTCGCGGGATATATCATTATAAAGAGTCCAGTCTACGATAGAACCTGAGGGATTCACAGCAAACTGATAACCGGAACGCCTGTCATAATAGGGATCAACTGCAAAAATAAACCAGTCCGATTCGACAAAATCGTCCCTTCTTCCCAGCCGGCACTTTATCTTTTCCGGAACTGAGTCAAACATGCGGGCTGCTACATAAATAGCCTGGTCATCATAGGCCAGCCAAACTAAAGTTTTTTCAGTAGGGTCTTCCCCGTCGTGGGGGTCGGATTGGACAAATCCACCAAAACCTTCTGACTTCCAGGCTTCCTCTGAGAGGATTCCGTCTACCTTGATCTCTCCATTTGTGCGAACTGCCTGGACAGTCCTCTGTTTTGGTGTTTTTATGGTCCGGGCAAATGATAAACAGGGAATTATTAGAATTAGGGTGTAAATGAATATGGATATTGTTCTTTTTTTTATCATGACTTATTCCTAATCCGTACTATTTATAAAATTTGTGAATAATCCAGGCTCTCCTGAGCGAATTACAAAACTTGTTAATAATTCGAACTTACATATATACTACGCATTAGAGCAGGAAAAAGTTGTCGGAAGGGTAAAAAATATTGAATTTATTGTAAATTCCTAACTGCAGATCAGGACATTCAAACTTCAAATCGATTCAGTTCAATAAGAGTACTTTTCCATAGAGTGCTCCCTTGTATTCTCCCTTTTTTATGCTGATCTTACCGTCAATAATCGCATATTCTACCCCTGATGGGTATTTAAAAGAATCTGAGTAAGTGGAGTTATCCCTTACCGTTTCTGGGTCGAAGATCACCAAATCCGCTACATATCCTTGCAGAAGCATCCCCCTTTTTTTCATCTGCAGAACGGATGCCGGCAGGGAAGTCATTTTCCTTATTGCATCCTCCAGGGAAAGCAGCTTTTTCTCTCTAACATATTTTCGCAGGACTTTGGTTTGACTTCCAAATTCACGCGGATGCCCGCGTACCGGTTTCGCCGATTCTTTAATGACCGGAAGGGCACTCCCATCGCTTGACACCATTACCCAGCTCTGGGCAAGGGCATAGTTATGGTCTTGCTCTGACTGAGAGCCGCCGCCGTATAGAATATCCGGTTCGTCGATGATCAAATTCACGAGGATATCGAACATATCTCGGTCTAGTTCCCGGGCGATGTCGATAAAGTTTTTTCCCTCCAGATGCTTGTTTTTAGGGGCTACTAAAATAGTAAAATCATGCCATCCCCACATGGCAACTGCACTGGGATTGCCGGGCGGTCCTTTAAGCGTTAATTGTTTGATCTTATTGTATTTTTCTTTATCTTTAAGCGTCTTGATAAGTTCTCTATGATAAACAGCAAGCGCTTTTTCCCGAGCTTTTTCCTGCCATTGGTTTTTGTAGATCTGGGCCCGGAGTTTTGAGAGCGGCTGCATATTTTTTGGTATTTCCACAAACGCAGAGAGTAACCCTATTGGTTCTGAATAGATATAAGGATACTGGTCTGCTGTTATATATATCCCCCGGCTTCGTGCATCTGTAATAATATGGACTGCCTTTTTCATCAAGCCCCAGTTGTTTTTCCCGGTAACCTTTAAATGGGAGATGTTAGAGCGGACACCCGTTTCTTCCGAAATCCGAATTATCTCTTTTATTGCTTCAATAATCCTGCCAGCTTCATTACGAATGTGAGAACTATGTATACCCTGGTATTCAGCTACTATTTGTATTAAATCGATAACTTCTTCAGTATCAGCAAAACGTCCTGGAATATATTCGAGGCCTGTGCTCATCCCCCAAGCTCCCTCTTCCATTGCTTTGCGGGCGAGGGACTTCATTTTTTCTATTTCCTCTGGAGTTGCTTTACGAGGGGCATTACCCATGACCTTCCGCCTGATGCTTCCATGCCCAACGAGATAAACAACATTGGTGCCAATTCCCTGTTTTTCCCATTTCTGCTTGGTGTTAAGTACGTCGATTGAGACGGATTCTCCACAATTTCCAGTTACAACAGTAGTTACTCCCTGGGCTAAATAATTCAAATTGGCCTGGCAGCGAGGGTCGCCAAGCTCAGAGTCGCAGTGAGTGTGCATGTCGATAAATCCAGGGCAAACGATTAGATTTTCAGCGTTTATGGTCTTTTCGGCTTTAGCCTTGGAAAGATCTCCGATTGCTGTGATCTTGCCAGCCTGAATTCCAATATCAGCATAGAACCAGGGATTGCCTGTGCCGTTAATTACTTTTCCGTTTTTTATAAGCAGGTCATATTTTTGGGGAGAAGAGCTTGCTGAAATATTTATAGCTAGTAATACCAGCAGGGATAAAGTTAAAATATTTTTTAGCAATCTATACATTTGAATACCTCATTGTCACTTGAAAGGAAATTGTTGTATTGATCCATTGTTTCACCATCAAGATATTTATCATATTTTTTAATTCTGAGGGGTTTTAGCAAATCGGATATTTTTGACCCGGCCGGTATCTACTGTAAAGCTGATTACATCACCCTTTTTGCTGCGGAAAAAATTCAGTTTCAAGCTGCTGATTATAAATTTGTCTTTAAAGGTTGGATAAAGGGCATCTTCCGGATAATCTTTATAAGGATTTTCATGGCACATATAAAGTTTTCTATTTTCCAATAATATTTTATAGGTAGTCTGGAGCTCCTCGCTGTAAAAGCTGCCTGTATATTCTTTTAGCTGAGCAGGAGAGGGAGGTTCCAGGCGGATGGATTTAAAATAGGAAATGTCCCTTCTTTCCCCTAGGACGAGCATAATCGCTGGCGTTCCCTCTTGTGATATTTTAAACTCTATTTCGCCATAAAATGGATCATTAGTATAGAATTTTGTTTTACTGATGGGCGAAATTATAAATGTCCTGCGAGAGAAATTCACCTGCACTTGAAGGCTGTTTTCTTTTGGAGAAAGTTTCCAGAAGACTCCCTGTTTGGGATCGTAAAAAGTTCCGCAGAATTTGATAAGTTCAGACTCTGAAAGCTTTATGAGTTCAGGTTTTTCAGCCGGAACTTTATCTTTTTTCATATTTTCTTTAAACTTGTCCGCCAGATAAATATCGGCTACTTTTCTGGCA
>JAUWNW010000122.1 GCA_030612445.1 Candidatus Aminicenantota bacterium | reverse complement strand
AGGCCCGAGCGAGATCCATTGCAGGCCGAACTGGGAGTCCTGCTTAAGTTCCAGGTATTGTTTCCAGGAATCCAGGAGGGGACTCCTGGCCTCCTGAGCCTCAATAAAAAAACAGGTCCCTGCTATAAGCAGGAAAATCAGAGTTGTAAATAAGGTTTTTGTTTTCATTTGGCTCTATATTAACATAAATTAATATAGAATAAATCAGAGATTTTTTAGAAACTACATTAATGGGAAATTATTTGTCTTGTTGTTCTTGGATATGTACGGCGACTTCTTGGATAGCGTTTAATACATCTTCTAAGGCGTTTTTTGCCTTTTTGTGAATCTTGACTCTTTTAAAACCTTTTGCCCCCACATATCTTAATTTTACTTCTTCAGCTTGTGCTATCTTCTGTAACAAAGCAAATTCATCCTGATTTATCATCACGTCATAATATTCACATGTCAATTCCTCTGCTTCTATGAATTGAATCTGTTCTCTAGGGGTTAAAATGTGTTCCTCATCCTCAATAGTGAATATATATTTATTAATAAACAATCTATCTTCATCAAAATAATTGATGACCATACGTAAAACCAGACCTTTTTTTTTAGTTATTCCGAAATAGAGATATATCCTTGAACTTGCCTTTACGCAACTATTGTGTTTAAACCAGGTAATTCCGCTTTTCTTATCTTTTTCAGCTTTGAGATTATATTTTTTTTCAAGATCCTTATTAAAATCAAATGAAAAAAGCGAAACCGATAATAACAAAACAGCAGTTATTCTAATTATTTTTTTCATTTTTCGACCACTTTTGTATTTTAAACTTGGATCCCCCCTAAAAAAAAATAAGGGGAGGAATTTTTCCCTCCCCTTATCAACTTGATTCTATCTACTTGAATTATATAGTTTTAGAATTCGAATCTGAATCCAAGCCTGAAAGTTCTCGGACCTCTTATCCCCCAAATATACCCGAACTGGTAATCTGACCATTGATCCATTTGAGTCTCGTAATCAGTTACTGTAGAGGAGTTGAATACATTAAATACATCGACAAGTGCTCCTACTCTGAACTCTCCGATACGAAAGAATTTTTCCAACCTTAGATCAAGATTGGATATAGAGTCATAGCGGTAGGATCCTCTTTCTTCTCCATATATATATATAGAGTCACCCCTAAATGTAACCATGTCTCGGGGTAGGGCCATACCTGAACTATAGGGACTTCCTGTCCTGAAACTATAATACATACCTAAAGTGACATCTACTACAGGAATATCAACCGCGCCGCTGATTTTCAGAAGATGAGTGGGATCGATTCCGAGAGGGCCTTCTGCATTTATCTGATAGTTAGGATCTGAATACATGGTTGAAGCACCCAGCATAGAACCTCTGTTTTCTCCGAATTCTCCCCAGGTATTATCATTTGTGCCCCATGATCTGCTCCATGCATAAGCAACATTAAGCATCCAGTTGTTTGACCATCTCTTATTCAAAGTTAAATGAAGGCCTCTGTAGTTTCTTGTTGGAGTAAAATCGACCATTCCGGGAAATGCAGCTCCGTAAGACTCGCCTTCTTGAGGATTTGTGAAATAGTATTGGTTCTCTTCGTTTGTTCTGCGATATACATTATAGGTTTTTCCCAAATTAGGCCCTGGATAATCGCAGGTCCAGGTTGTTGCTTCCCACTCTCCTGTAATATTCACTTTGTCCATAAAATCATGATTGGTTCTGTAGATAAAACTAGCGCCTACTGATAAATCCTTCATGACCTCTCTTTCAATCCCGATTACATACTGGTTCATATAAGGCATTTTAAGGTTTGGGTCGGCCGTATATTCATTTTCCCAGAGGTCTTCACCATCTAGCATCCACTGTTCACCATAAGTTCCGGGTGGTTCTCCTTCCCAGTCTTCTAAGACTGGTCCCCACACATATTCTCTGAAGGCACCCTGTGGTTGAAAGCGCATATAAAACTGCACCATCAGTCCATGGTAATATTTTCCATAGTGGGCTTTTAAGGCGGTTGAATTATCTCCAAATAGATCAAAAGTTAGCCCTAAACGAGGGGCAATGCCCATTTTAGGAGCAAAAACTGATCCGCTTACACCGGGAACACTTCCTCTCCAGTGATTGATCCTAAGGCCCGGATTGATTACCAACCGGTCTGAAATCATCCAGGAATCCTGAAAATAAGCAGCCAACCTTGTAGATTTGGGATAGGCTTCCTCGCCCTCCCATTCAAACATCAGATAGTTTCCATTGTAATCTTCATAAAATTTTCCGCCAGGATAATGGTAGGCGATATTCACAGCAGATGTTTCAACTTCGGCTCCGAATTTAAAATCGTGATCACCTTTGATGAAATCCTCTGCATGATGGGTTAAAGATACGTTTTCCTGGATGCGGTGGGCATAACGGTAATAGGTTTCCCAAAAATTTCCGGTTAACATTTCTGTTTCCAGATCAAAATGGGGGGGGGCTCCATCTGGGCTAGCTGTGCTTTCTGCTTCCTTAACGAATCCTCCGAATCTAAATTCAAGAAAAGTTGTATCAGAAAAAGTATGAAGCCAATCACCATTATAGTAGAACTGCAGGTGATTTTCATCTGTGTTTGCCTCAGGAGACATCATAGGCTCTGCGCCATAATTATAAATAACACTTGGCTCAATCCCCGCCCAAATTGAGAATCTGTCATTCCGGCTTGCCTGCCAGGTTAATTTTGCCCCTGCTCTCCAGCCATCACCAGATTCAGTTAATCCATCAAAATCGTCTATGTTTAAATGCCAGTATTCATAATTTCCCTCTGCAAAAAACCAGAGCTTATCTTGTACTACGGGTCCGCCTAAATTGAAATTAGCATCATATGACTCATCCCAATATCTTCTCTTAAGATAGGGATAATCATCCCAGTTTGTACTGTGGAATTTGGGGGACCTTAAATAAAAGTTAGCCATGCCATGAAAATCATTACCACCTGATTTCATCACTGTGTTTACAATAGCACCACTGAATCCTCCATATTCTGCAGGAGATCCAATTCCCATTACATTTATCTCTTCAATTGAATCGTAAGACGGGCTCATTCCACTTTCGCCTGCTTCCGGACTGTTAACTTTAACTCCGTTGATCAAAAAATTATTCGAATTACTTGTCGCAGCCCCAAACGCTGATCTTTGCGTAACTCCGGGTGTCATACTTAAGGCACCTTCAACACCTCTATTAGGCAGTTTTTGGAGAAATTCTGTTTTTATAATAGTCGTAACTGTCGCTGAATCCCTTACATCAATAATAGGAGCTGTTGCTATAACGGTCACCTCTTCTTCAAGAGAGCCGATTTCTAGGGTAAAATCAACAGTAAGGGTTCTCCCTATGCTGAGACGTAAATCAGATTGTTGTTGTGGGGTGAATCCTGCAAGTTTAACATTAAGAGTATAGGTGCCAACTTGAAGTGCAACAAACCTGTACTTACCTTTTGCGTCTGTTATTTTAACACGATCTCCTCCAATTAGGTTTGGCGAGGTCAGGATGATTTCAGCACCGGGAAGGGCTTCGTCATCAGTAGACACAACTTTCCCTTCAATTCTGAGCGTTTGAGCTTGAGCAAAAAAGCTGATTAGTAGGAAAAAACACAAAAATGCTAAAAAACTTCTACCTTTCTTTTCCATAAAAACCTCCTCTCAAATTAATTAAGCACAATAAGCTATAAGCTTATATTTGCTTTGGTATTGTAATTTATAGAAAAATATAGAAATCCTCTTAAAAACTTTTTTGAAATGCTCTTTTTTAAACATACTCTATAAAAAATAGAACTTAATCTAATTTGTAACTTAGATGTACAGTATTTAATCTAATTTGTCAACAATATTTTCTATAAATTGTTAATTTAAACACTTTTATTAATTTTGACATTTAAATCATTGAATGTTATTTATATCTCTAATCAAGTTAAGAAAGAAGAGGAGCAACAAATGAAGATGTTTAACAAATTTTCCCTTTTGTTTTTATTCTTTTTCCTTGTATGTCACACAGGTAATTTTTTAAATGGGAGCATTAAACCATCCGACAGCCTTTTTCTTGCTACGCAAAGCGGAACTACGGGTGCAGTCAGAGGATTAGTTAAGGATGCTGTAAGCGGCAAAGTAATAGCTAACGCCAAAATAGTCTTAGTAAACTCGAAGAATTCAACTATGAAATATGAGCTTAAAACAGATAAAAAGGGAGCTTATTATAAAGGCGGCCTGAGGCCTGGTTATTACGAGTTTACAGTTGAAAAAGAAAATTTTCTCCCAATAGCAAAAATGGTACGCGCGAGGCTTGGAGAAACAGTCCAGGAAGATTTTGAGCTTCAATCGCTTGAAAGTCAGGTCCCTGTAGCTATGAAAAAAGCAAAAAGTGCGATAAAGTTCTTTCAAGAGGCTAAATGGGAAGATGCGGTCAAGGAATTTTCAAAAGCAATAGCAGAAAATCAATCAAGCCATATGCTATTTTATTTCAGGGGAATAGCTCAAGAAAAGCTTGGCAGTTTGGAAGAAGCCCTGTCAGATTACCAGAAAACTATAGAACTAAAGTCAGATTTTGCCCCTCCTTATTCTATGGCGGGCAAGATCTTTGCAAGGCAACAGAACTATGAAAAAGCCAGTGAATTTTATCAGAAATCAGTGGAATTGGATGATCAAGATGTCACAACTCTTTACAATTATGCTGTAGTGTTGATAAATCTTGGAGAAAATTCTAATGAGGCAATAGTTATCTTAGAAAAATTACTTTTGCTGGATGAAGCTCATGCTGATGCCTATTATCGTCTGGGCATGCTCTATATAAGTCAGGGTGACACTGAAAGAGCAAAGGAGCTTCTTCAGAAGTTTTTAGAGTTGGATCCGGAAAACAAGAATGCAACTATCGCCAAACAAGTGATAGATGCTTTAAAGTAACTAGAATAAATATATGAAAGTATCTGGGAAAAAATTTATTTACTTTACTTTCCCTATTCTGATGGTTCTTATGGCCCTTGTCTATTTTCTTTTCATTCGGAAAAGCCCCTTATCCCGAGTTGAAGGAGCCACAGAAGGTTTTAATTATATTATAATAACTGTAGATACTTTGCGGGCTGACCGGATTGGCTGTTACGGCTTTTCTGAGATAAAAACACCGACTATGGACATGTTTGCTGCCCGAGGAGTGAAATTCGAACAATGTATTGCCCAAGCACCCCTGACTCTACCTTCCCATACTTCCATATTGACAGGCACTTATCCCACCTTTCACGGAGTTCGTGATAATGGGGGGTTTTTAGTCCCAGAGGAGTTGGCTACTTTAGCCGAACTAATGCAGCAGAACGGTTTCCAGACTTCTGCTTTTGTTGCTGCTTATGTGCTGGATTCAAAATGGGGACTAGACCAGGGGTTTGATCATTATTTTGATAATTTTGATTTGAGTAAATATGAAACTATTTCTTTAGGGAGAGTGCAGCGTCAGGGGGATGAAGTTTTAGATGAAGTCATTCCCTGGCTGGAGGAGCATAAGCATCAGAAGTTTTTCAGCTGGATCCATCTTTATGATCCTCACACCCCTTATGAACCTCCATCACCCTATGCTGAGATGTATCCCAAGCGGCCTTATATTGGAGAAATTGCCTATACTGATTCTCTTTTGGCAAGATTATGGGAGTATTTGGACAAGAATGATCTAATCAATAATACTATGCTTGTGTTTACTTCTGATCATGGGGAAAGTCTTGGGGAACATAAAGAGAGTTCTCATGGCTTTTTTGTCTATCAGGCTGGGATTCATGTCCCACTCATATTTGTTTCCCCTTTTAAACATATGCAGGGGCTCAGTCGTTTATCTGTAGTTTCATCAGTGGATATTATGCCAACGATCCTCGAGCTGGCCGGAATTGCTGTCCCGGAGCAAGTGCAGGGAAAAAGCCTGCTTCCTCTGTTTTTTTCCGAGGAAAAAAATGAGCGATTTTCTTACTCTGAGACCTATTATCCCCGATTCCATTACGGGTGGAGTGAGTTGAAGAGTTACCAAAATGAAAGGTTCAAAATAATTGTTGCGCCTGAACTTGAGTTTTATGACCTGGCGCGTGACCCGGGTGAATTGCATAATATTGTTGATTCCCAACCAGCGGAAACCCGTAGGTTTAGGAATCTTATAACTGAATTTATTGAGAGGACGGGAAAAAGTGCTTATGAATTGGATCATAGCCATATGGATGAAGAAAGCCGGCAAAAGCTGGCGGCCCTTGGATATATTGGTACATTTGCAGACTCTTCTTCGCTGGAGGGGAAGAAGTTGGGCGATCCTAAGGAAAAGATAGACATTTTCAACCGAATATCCAAAGCAAGAGAACTCGGACTTAGAGAGGAGTTTGATCGGGCTGCCAGGATGATTATGGAGATCATAGAAGAGGACCCGCATGTGATCGATGCCTATTTTTCCCTGGGAATCCTTTATTTGAGGCAAAGGAAGTTTGAGCAAGCCGTTGATAATTTTAAGAAAGTTTTGGAGATAAAGCCAGATGACAATAATTCTGTGATCAATATGTCAAATTGCTATGTGCAGATGGGAAAATTGGATAAAGCGGAGAACTGTATCTTAGACAAACTTGAACTTTTGCAAATGGATTCTCAGATTTATTTTAAGCTAGGGGACATCAAGAGTTTAAAAAAGGAATATAAAGCGGCTGAAAAATATTTTAATAAATGTATTGAACTCAACCCTTACTCGACCTCGGCCTATAATGCCCTGGGAGGAATCTACATTGTTTGGAATGACCTGGATAGAGCAGAGTCCTATTTAAAGAAAGCTGAGGGCCTCAATCCGCAACTAAAAGATCTTCACCACAATTTCGCTCTGATTCTGGAAGCCCGGGGTGACCTGGACGGGGCCGTGTCAGAGTATCTGAAAGAGTTGGAGAATATTCCCCATAATTTCAGAGCCAGTCATAATCTCTCCCGATTGTTCCGGATTAAAGGTGATACAACGAAAGAATTGGCATACCTGGAAAAGACCATAGATATCAATCCGGATTTTCCTTTGAGCTATTTTTATCTGGCAAGAATTTATCTTAATCGAGGAGAGAAGTATGAAGAGGCGATCACTTTAGTAAAAAAAGGGATAGAGTTGAAGCCAGAGGAGGATAAACTCCCCTTCGGCTATTTTCTCCTGGCTGACTTGTACAACCGGATAGGGGATTATGCCAAATATAAAGAATACTTGCGTTTGGCTGAAGCTGCCCAGGCTAATATTCATAAAAACCGGACTGAAGAAAAGCATTTAACCTGAATTATTCACGATCCCGAAGGGGAAAAAATGTCGATTATATTAGTATAAAACAAGGGGAGCATAAAGTTATTTATGTGCTCTATTAAAAGTCTCATGTAATCCCTTAATATTATATGTATTATCTGAAACATCGACATTTTTTATGAAAAGTTCAGGTTTAATTTATTTCCGGATAAAGCAGCGCATTAAGAAGAAATTTGTATGTCCCATGAGATTGAGCTCTGTGCTGACAAGGGAAGCCGATCAGAATGATATGCCCTTTTTTGCGCTGAATATCAACCACGGCTGCTTTGCGTGCAATCACATCTTCCCCGAAGAGCCAACCGCTCAAAAGGATATCATTTTCAGGAAATCTAGCCACGACTTTCCTATCCCACCCTTGCGGGGGGACGCGCGTGCTTAAAGCCATGCTTTCATAAAACATGATTGCAACCTCTCTAGGCATTCCATATCCGATAGGGGATTTGTTATCGACTTTGACTTTTAAGATAGAGCCGGGACAGAAAAATTTGCTCCGGTCGACGTTCTCTATGGCATTTCCAGCAGGTAACTGGAACTCATTGAAAGCCAATGCGCAGGCACTGTTAAGGGTAACAAGAATGCCGCCTTGTTCTACAAATGTCTTTAATGCTTCCACTCCTTCCTTGCCTATTCCTCCTTCGTATTTGGGGGGAGGTTTTCTGTAATATCTGGCATAGCGTGAGGTAGGATTTGGTTTTCCTAGTTTGATAATATCTGCACTTTCATCTGCAAAGACAATCACATCAAACTTTGTTTTTAGGTTGACTTTTTTTGTTCCTTTAAAATCCTTATTGTGAAGGGTTGTGAAGGGAATTCCCAAATCATCAAAAACATAGCGTGTCCAGCCTTCATCCATATTGGATCTCCAAGATTGATAGAGTCCGACTCGATGCCTCTTAACGGGAGCTTTTGGGATTTCAGCTATGTCCTTAAGCGTATAGGCTTTAACATGCCATTTTTCCAAAAGATCAGGAAGGGCCTTTTGGACCTGAGGGGTGTTTTTAATGATAAAACTTCCGGCAGTCGTTTCGAATCCCTCACCTTTAATGATGTCCTGGGAGCGGTAAATTTCAGCATTTTCTTGAAAAAGGGCGAAAACGACTGAATAGGAATTATTAAGTCGGGAATCAAGGATGACAAATGATGCAGTTTCTGGGGGCGGTGTTAGGGAAGGGTAGGGAATTTTATCCAACTTTGTTAGATTTGCCTTGAAGGGATTATTGATTTGATCACATTTGATCCCCATCTGTAAGGGAAGAGTCCAGCCCGCATTGTCGTAAGCTAGTGGAATGAAGGGACCGTTAGGATATTGGCGACGGAGGTCTGGATGTTTTTGTATTTCGAGCAAGGCTTGCGCATAA
>JAUWNW010000190.1 GCA_030612445.1 Candidatus Aminicenantota bacterium | reverse complement strand
AAGCGGACATGCGCCTTTTACCAACATGTACGAGTCCCTATCATTTTTTAGCTGGTCCGCTATCTTTGCATATGTGTTTGTCGAGGCAAAATTCAAGCTCCGCAAAGCCGGCCCCTATTATATGCTTATTGTGATAGCACTCATGGCACTTGCTTCTTCTCCTCTTATGCCAAAAGAAGCAACCCCTTTAGTTCCTGCCCTCCAAAGCTTATGGCTCTGGCTGCATGTCTCGGTCACACTTATAGGAGAGGCTTTTTTCTGCATTGCTTTTGTTACAAGCATAATGTATCTCAAAGCCCTATCAAAGGAGAAAAGGGGGCTAGATTTAGACCCCGGGTTGACTTCCGAAAAACTGGATTCAATCTCCTACCGGGTTATTGCCATAGGTTTTCCTCTATTTACTCTAGGCGCCCTGGTATTTGGAATGGTCTGGGCTTATAAGGCTTGGGGAAGCTACTGGAGCTGGGATCCAAAGGAAACATGGAGCCTGATCACATGGTTCATATTCGCGCTTTATCTTCATACACGTTTGGTCATGGGGTGGAAAGGAAAAAAATCTGCAATTGTAGCAATAATAGGATTCTTAGCAGCTTTGTTTACATACTTTGGCGTGAATTACCTCCTGGCAGGACTGCACAGTTACCTATAGCTATCCTCTATCCGATCAAAAGATAGGCATAAGCTGCTGCCGCTACCGGTTTCCCTCTATTCCAGGATAAGACGATTCTATGTTTTGGGGTTATTTATATTTCCTGAATATTCTCTCTTCCAGACGCAGAGATATTGTAAACCTGTTCCCAAATTTATTGTGGATATGCTCTTCCCGTTCAAACCGGACAAAACACTTAATTACTATGGAACGGGAAAGCTCTCGCATAACTTCCAGCCCAAGCTTAAATGAATTCAAACGCTCAATATCCTCAAGGTAAAATATTTCAACCGGAGAGGAGCCAAACCCAAATAAAAAGCCCAGATAATTATCTCTGCTGCGGATATATTTGCGGACAAGCAGCAGGCTGGAAATAGATAGTCCGGTTGACTTTGAAGTTATAAACGGCCGTAAAGAAAACCAGTAATTTTTATAATATTTCCCTACACTTCCAGTATATATAAATACATTCGAACTGGAAAAATCAAGATACCGGATACCTGCGGAAAATTCAAAGCTGGAGGGAAGGCTCATATAAAGTTCGCTCCCAAAGCGGTATTTGGGGAAAATCGAATCAGATGAATATCCGGCGTTAAGATAAGCGTATAATCCCTCTTTGAATTTTGGATAAACATCCACCTCGAATTGCGTGCCGTTTTTTGCCTCGGAGCCAAAAGTGCGGCTTCCATAATTTAGCCTTCCTATTAAAGTGCCCATGCTTGTTATTGTAGACAGTTCCAAAGCAGCTAAGTGCCAGGAGCGAAAATCGCCGCCATCTCTTTTTAGCCCGTCGAATCTATATCTCTGGGATATTCTAAACAGCTCTGTAGAATATTTGATCCTCTCCAAGAGGCGCAGCCCATCTTCGTGAGCAGGATTGATATTAATAAGCCGATGTACAGTATTGGAAGCCTGCTTATAATCCTCTATCTTTATTAATATCCTGGTTTTTTTTAGCAGAAAATCTTCATAGTCCGGTGAAAAAACTAAGCCTTTATTACAGTGTTTTAGGGCGGACTGATAATGATCCGTCCAATATTCAGCATCTATTATAGCATTACGGGCTCCCTGGAAATCCGGTTTTTCCTCAAGAACCCTCAAAAATTCCCGGCGGGCTTGGTCATAATCCTTATCCCAAAGATAAAGCCGGCCTAAAAGAACCCTTACCCCATGATAGCTGGGTTTTTGTTCCAGAATAGCTGTACAGATATCTCTGGCTTCCTGACGTTTTCCCTCGCGGGCAAGAGTGCGGGCTCTTGCGAATAATTCGTCTGAATCAAAGCTTTTCCCCTGGGGTTGCTGATTTATAGCATATATCGATAAAGATAGAACAGGCAAAAGAAAAATAAGGAAAATTTGTGTCCAAAGCCTTGAGGGTTTCATCTTATCTGAATAAGCCTATTTTTCTTTCCTGCTACCTTTTTTGATAGATATATCATAACCAAATATCATGGTCAATCAAGAATAAACTTCAATTATTTCAAAAACTCATCAATCTTTACGGCCATGTCTTTTTGATGACTCCCCTGCCAGAAAACACGCCCACAAACAGGGCAAAGAGCAAAACCTGCGGCATTTTCATAGATAAAAAGCGTAACCAAATTTTTGGCTTTATCCCTGGATAGAGCTTTAAGGGCAGCATTACATTCAATACAGCGCGAATAAGGGTTAGCTTTATCTCTTAGCTTAAATCTGTCAAGCACCTGTTTCAACTGCTCCTGCCAATCTTCACTTTTAATAAAAAATGCCGAGGCTGGATCTGCCCTTTCAAAAAGCCCATTATCCCGGGTAAGCAAAATCCTCTCCTCCTTTCCAGCTATAGAAAGAAGTTCATCATCCCCGATCTTGGCAAAAAAAAGAGTATCAAACCCGAGGATCTTAAGCCACTTAGCTAATTTCCCCAGCATACAATCAACCACAAATTTCATACTATTTTAAGTTTGATAATATGGCAGATTCCCTCTCATTGCAACCGGCAATTGGAAGAAACTGCTGACCACAGGCAGAAAAATGGATTGGTGGACGGTAGGGGATTTGAACCCCCGGCCTCAGCATTGCGAACGCTGCGCTCTCCCAACTGAGCTAACCGCCCACGTCTTTGATAATAAAAACAAATAGGTGCTAAATATACTACTTTTCCGGCTTTTTTTCCATTGTTATGATCGTTCAAAAGAGCCACAGCTTGCCTTTTTTGCGCTTGATTTGAGTGGGTATAGCGTTTGGTCGTTTTAACAGAATAATGCCCCAATAGATCCTTGACTGTTATCAGATCAACTCCAGCTCTAACTAACCTGGAAGCAAAAGTGTGGCGTAGATCATGGAAGGTCAATCCTTTAATGTTAGCTCGCCTGCAGGCATTACAAAAAGCAGTTCCAAAATACCTAAGGTGCTTCCGGTTTCCTGTTTTGGGATCAACATAATTAAATACAAATTCTTTGTCCCCATTCAGCCGCTGCAGCATCATAAATACATCAAATAAGTCATCACTGATCGGAATAATTCGTTTTTTGCCGCTTTTGGTTTTGACAACTTCAATTTCTCTGTGAATAATATCAACTTGCTCCCATTTTAAGGATAATATCTCATTTTTACGCATTCCGGTTTTTAAAGCAGTTAGAATAACAGGCCATAAATGCTCTGTACACTCAGCTAACCGGATTGTAAGTGGAGGGAAATTGTGAGGTTAAAAATGAGTTTTCAAACAAACCGTGAATTACTGGCAAGAACTGCTCCTAGGTACCGGGAGGCAAGCCGGAAGCAAAAAACAGTTATTCTCAATGAATTTATCGCCTCAACTGGTTATAAGCGAAAGTATGCGATTCGATTACTTTGTATGCGGGAGATACCAAAAGTAATAACAATTAAAAGACCAAGGGCTCGCTATTATGGAAAGGAAGTTGAGGAAGCTTTAATAGTAACCTGGGCTGCTACAAACTATATTGCCTCAAAAAGGCTTGCTCCTTTTCTGGAGGAATTAGTACCTTCTCTAGAACGTCATGGACATTTAAAGCTAACTTATAAGGTCCGCAGTCAGCTTATATCAATAAGTCCAGCCACAATAGATCGGATTCTACGTCCTCAGAAGCGCAGTGGTCAGTTGCGCGGGAAAAGCTTGACTCGTTCCGGTAATCTTCTTAAGCATCAGATACCGGTGAGAACATTTGCAGATTGGGAGGATAAAAAACCTGGTTTTTTTGAAACTGACCTGGTGGCTCATTGTGGTTGGAGTGTAGAAGGATCGTTTCTTCACTCATTGGTATTGACAGATATTGCAACAGGGTGGGTAGAATGTCTGGCCCTTCTATATCGCAGTAAAGAGGCAGTTATCCGGGCTCTTGAATGTGCGCGTCAACTGATTCCTTTTCCTATGCTGGGTTTGGATTCGGACAATGGCAGCGAATTTATTAATTTTGACCTAATAGCTTACTGTAAACAAGAAGAAATTACC
>JAUWNW010000163.1 GCA_030612445.1 Candidatus Aminicenantota bacterium | reverse complement strand
TTTTGAGGACTGTTCCATGGCAGCGTTTACCTCAATCGCTTTCATGGCTTGATGGGATAAAACATACACTTAAGTTTGGATGAATCTTGGGTAAAAATCTTATATTTCTATGACGGTTAAAATCCCGCGAAAATCGGTGATTAATAAAATGACAATATAATTTCTCATCTTATTTCATACTTAAGGATTTCATATTCATCCATAAAATCCTCTTCTCTTAAACGAGCAGAAACAATGTAGAGAAAGTGATCCATATGGTCATAAAAAGAAGCAGGGCCACTAGACCTGTAATCAACAGCATCCGGAAGATTTATTTCTTTTATATAGTCTCCTTCAGAATCATAAAACTGCAAAGTCGTTCTCCAAAGATCTAACTTTTTATCAAAATTGATATAAAGGATGATGCTGTATCTTTTGTCCGCAAAAACTCCTCTTATCCAAGACATTTTCATTCTTTCGGTTGTGATTACTTCGCCGCCTTCCATAGTTCTATAAGCTTTCCTGATTTTTGATGTCACTCTTGGTTTTACATAATTCTCAGTATCTTTCCCAAAGACCACTCTTTTCTTGGTGTTTATATCTATTTTAATGATTTTTGCCCGGCCTTCCCAAGCATAATAAACATTGTCATCATAGACATCAAAAAAAGCGAATGTATTAGCAGCCATGCCTAACTCTCGCTTTTTATGCTCATATTCTTTCTCTGAAGAGAAGCCATATTTTGCATAAGAAGGAAGAAGATAGTGAATCTTTTGGTCATTAAAATCTTTTATATAAAGGCTGTACTTCTTCCCTCTTTTTGAGTTTATATAAGCTCCTAAAATGATGTTATCTTTATATAATTTAATATTATGAGGCATCCCCAAACAAAAAAGTTCATTGGCTCTTTTAAAATCATCATTTTTGGTTCTTTTTAAGACAAGAACTTTATGTTTCCCTGTATCCAGGAGGGCAAAATAGGGCTTTTTATAATCACAAGGGCCAGGAAGTACAAATTCATTTGGCCCAGGTCCTTTTTTTCCAATAATTTTATATAGAACTCCTGTATTCTTATATATCTTTAAATTCCCTTCCTTCGCATGAGGAACAATAAACAATTCATCTTCTGTAACAGCAAAACGATATGCGGTTAGATAATTTTTTTCCTGAGAGATAGTGAATCGATCCACAAGCCTTATATTTATATCATAGGACATTAAATGATTCGTTATTATAAAAATACAAAATAGTACATATAAAATCTTTTTCATTTTTATTTCCTTTTTTCGCTTAGATTGCCTTGGGGCCTAGCACCGGTTTACCAGGCCCCAATTACTTAAGTTTGTATTCAGGTAATTTTTAAACCTAAGGGACTATTACACAAGTGCTTGGATCACCTAAACAGTACCAACCCAAACCTATATGGTGTGGTTCCATCCATTCTCCTGGATGGGTTACCCACTGCGTTGTTCCCCAAAGACCTGGGGACGCTTTCGCTTGAGGAATGAAATTAAAAACCATGAACACTAATCCTACAAGGATAAGAATACTTATCAAGAATTTAGTAATTTTTTGCACCATTTGTCTTTAACACCTCCCTTTCATTTTAAGATTTTGGTACCAATAAAATAAACTTTTTTAAAATCAAACGAATCTTAAAAGTTAAATATTTTGTAATTAAAAACACCTTTTACTCTATAAGTCGAAAAGCAATAAGCGAAATTGATATTTATTGAAAGTCCTTAAATAATTTGAGACTGTTCAATGCTTGTACTATTTGAATAATTTGAATATAAGCGGATTTAAGCTGGGTCGGGGTCTCTCCGCCCGCAACGTAAGGGACCCACAGGGGGGTGGGTGGAGTGAGGATGGCGACATACCCACCCAGCTCCCCATTTGCTTAGAGCGTATCCATGCCATTCATATGATTGCGGCCGTAAATTTCCATTTGTGCAAAGAATGATAAAAGAATAAAATGGATTCTCATGTTAGAGGAGATTCGCGTTAGGAAAGCTGCGCAGCATAACCTTAAGCAGATCGATGTAAATCTTCCCCGTAACAAGCTAATAGTAATTACCGGGCCCAGTGGGTCAGGAAAATCTTCCTTGGCTTTTGATACTCTATTTGCTGAGGGGCAGAGGCGCTATATTGAATGTCTTTCCGCATATGCCCGCCAGTACATCGAACAGCTGGAGAAGCCCAAGGTGGAATCAATCGAAGGACTCTCCCCCTCCATATCGATCGATCAGAAGACCATTTCTTCAAATCCCCGCTCAACAGTTGGCACGCTTACAGAAACCTATGATTTTATGAGGCTTCTTTTTGCAAGAGCAGGAACGCCCCATTGCCCTGAATGCGGACGAAGAGTCAGGGCTCAAACTCATCAGCAGATTCTTAAGAGGATCTCCGGCTCTTTCTTGGAAAAGAGAATCAAAATACTTGCTCCAGTTGTCAGAGGGCGTAAAGGAGAATATCAACGACTCTTAGAGCGTATGCGGAAAAAAGGATTCCTGCGGGTCCGGGTTGATGGAGAGTTTCGGGAACTTGATGAGGATATTCTTCTGGAAAGAAATAAAAAACACAACCTTGAAGTTCTTGTGGATGAGATTGAGATATCAGAGGCCTCCCAAATAAGGCTTAGGGAGGCGGTAGAACAAGCAATAGATCTAGCCGGCAATGACCTGCTGGTGATCAAAAAAACTGGTGAAGAAGAATATTATTCCCTCAGCCTGCTCTGTCCTTATTGTAAGATAAGTTTGCCGGAGCTTGAACCAAGGGCCTTCTCTTTTAACAGCCCCTATGGTGCTTGCCCTTATTGCCATGGGTTGGGTCTTCGCACAAGGTTGAATGCTAAGGGAGAATATGAGTTTACTGGAGATATTTGTCAGGTGTGCAAAGGCAGCAGGCTAAAGAAAGAAAGCCTGGCAGTTGAGGTGGGAGGTAAAAATATTTTTGAGCTGGCTTCTCTTCCTATAAACCAGCTTATTAATGAATTTGATTTGTTCGATTTTGAAAATAAACAACAAATAATTGCTTCCAGGATCCAAAAAGAAATTTTATCCCGCCTGAAAGTAATAGAAGAGCTTGGCATGTCTTATTTGCAGCTTACCAGAACGACCGCTTCGCTTTCAGGGGGCGAAGCCCGGAGGATCCGGCTGGCCGCCCAGATCGGGATGCGTCTCCGGGGAGTGCTTTATGTATTGGATGAACCTACCATCGGCCTCCACCAGCGTGATAATACTCGTCTGATTTCTCTATTAAGGGCAATCCGGGATGAAGGAAACTCAGTTATTGTGGTCGAACATGATGAACAGACCATCCGGGCTGCGGATTATATTCTGGACCTGGGCCCAGGAGCGGGAGAAAAGGGAGGAGTAAAAGTCACAGAGGGAAGGTTGGAAAGTATCCTATTATCTTCAAAATCGCTGACATCGCAATATCTGAATGGAGAAAAAAGCATTCCTGTTCCGAAAAAAAGAAGAGAGGTCCATAACTGGTTAAGGATTGCAGGCGCTTCTGAGCATAATCTAAAAAATATTGATGTCGGATTTCCCCTTTCAGTTATGACAGCAGTTACGGGAGTATCCGGTTCCGGGAAAAGTACTCTTGTTTATGATATTCTTTTTAAGAGTCTTTCCAATCTGTATAATAATGCCAGGCATAAGATCGGCAGGTATAATTCGCTTGAGGGAGAGGAGGAGATAAATAAGGTCATTTCTATAAACCAGAAACCTATAGGGAGGACTCCCCGTTCCAACCCTGCCACTTTTACAGGATTATTTACATCTTTAAGAAAATTGTTTTCCCTAACTCAGGAGTCCAGAATCAGGGGTTATTCCCCGGGTCGATTCAGTTTTAATGTGTCTGGAGGCCGGTGTGAGGAATGTAAGGGAGCAGGTGCCAGAAAGATCGAGATGCATTTTCTTCCTGATGTTTTTGTGACCTGTGACCGGTGCGGAGGAAAACGTTATAATCGGGAGACATTGTCGGTTCGTTACAAGGGGAAAAATATCGCAGATTTTTTGGCAATGACTGTAGATGAAGCTTATGATTATCTTAGGGCCCACCCGGTTTTAAAGCGGAAACTCGGAATATTAAAAAGAGTAGGACTGGGCTATATCCGACTGGGCCAGCCAGCCCCTACTCTCTCTGGTGGAGAAGCCCAGCGTATGAAACTGACTAAAGAGCTCAGCCGCAAAGATACAGGGAAAACTCTTTATATTTTAGACGAGCCGACAACCGGGCTTCATTTTGATGATGTCCGCAAGCTGCTGAAAGTATTATCTGAGCTTGTCGAGTTGGGTAATACGGTTGTTGTTATCGAACATAACCTTGAAGTTATTAAGTATTCAGATTATATTATTGACTTAGGCCCTGAAGGAGGAGAGAAAGGCGGCTATGTTGTCGCCTCAGGGACTCCGGAAGAGGTCAGTAAGATTAAGGATTCTTTTACCGGAAGGTTTTTAAAAAGCATTTTAAATACTCAAGTTAGGAGGAAAAATGAAAACATTAAAAAAAATTGAGAGCATGATAGCTGTTGTATTTGCTGTACTTTTAATTGTGTTACCCGCAATGCTTGCGGGGCAGGGGCTTTCTCCAAAAGATTTTGATAAATTTTCGTGGAGGCATATCGGCCCTTTCACTTTTTCAGGCCGGATTACAGACTTTGCTGTTCCAAAAGGCCAAAGTAAGGTTTATTATGTCGCAACCGCAACAGGAGGTGTGTGGAAGACTGAGGACCGCGGGATAAGCTTTAAACCTATCTTTGATAAATACGGGAACATGAGCATAGGAAATATTGAAGTTTCTCCTTCAAATCCGGATATTGTCTATATGGGGACAGGAGAAGCTATGCATGCCCGGTCCAGCTCTCATGGCAATGGTATGTGGAAGTCTGAAGATGCGGGAAAGACATGGGCCCATATAGGTCTTGAGAAAAGCTATTTTATTCCCAAGATCGCTATAGACAGTAAAGATCCGAATATAGTCTATGTTGCAGCTGAAGGGAAATTGTATGATAATAAAATGGACTGTCAGCGAGGCCTGTATAAGACAATAGACGGAGGAAAGACCTGGGATCTGGTCCTTGACCTTAAGGATAGAGGCGTGGGGGATTTCGTCATAGATCCTAATAATTCTGATATTGTTATTGCCGGAGCTTATAAAACCTATAGGAGGACCTGGACTTATATTGACCGCCATCCGGCAAATCATTTTTATAAGACCATAGATGGAGGCAAAACTTGGAAAAAACTGACTAAGGGACTGCCTTTAGATATAAAAAGCGGCTGGAACGGCATAACCATTTACCCTGAGGATTCGAATATTATCTACATCCGCATGGATGAGGAAGTATGTCTAGGATTGAGTGAAGTCGAGAATGGGTCCCTCTTCAGGCAGGGCCGGGTCTTTCAGGATAGCTTTTATTTTAATAAATGGAAAACATATAAGTTGAATCCGGCCATAGCGAAGCTGGTAAAGTTTGAGCCTCTAGAAGCTGAAACGGAAAAAGATTTGGTAGAAAAACTAAATGAACTGATAAAAAGCAAGGACTTCCAGAATAATCTAAAGATCGACTTTGCAGAATATTATAAAAAAGCAAGAAAAATTTTCCGTAAAAATGAAGATATTTTAAAAAGTATAGATGAGGCTGAGAAAGTTATTAAGAAGTACCAGGAGGCTGCAGCTAAAGGTGAAGTCAAAGAAAAAAGCAAAGAGGGAAAAGCTCAAAACGGCCGTATGCAGTCAATAAACCGCTGCGTCCTTCAGAGCCTGTATGCGGCTGCTCTAGAGATTATGGACCCTGTAATAAAATCTGGGGTGAGTTACCGGTCGGACGACCAGGGGGAGACTTGGGAGAAGATGACTGAATA
>JAUWNW010000188.1 GCA_030612445.1 Candidatus Aminicenantota bacterium | reverse complement strand
GGACAAAATAAATTTCCCAAATCATGCTTCAATTACAATAAACAAGATAATATATGAAGATAAACAGATCAGACAATTTTTTATGATCGATATAAATTCGGGCAGCCGGATTTGACTTTTCGCTTGACATTTTTACAGTCTTCGCATAATTTAGAATGGCAAAAAAATACCATTTTAAATTAATTATGCGAGGTTAATATGAAAACACCACAAACGTCAGGCGGTGTGATGGGTAAGGGTAAGGAGAGTACAAAGAGCCGACTAAATCCGTATAATCCTTCAACAGAAGCACAAATGATATCATTTTACAATCTGCTTTCAGAAAAGGATAAAAGACTATATGCAGCGGCGGAAGCAATAAAATTATCATTTGGTGGAATAACCTATATTGCAGCCCTATTTGGTTGTACCAGAAAGACCTTACGCAGTGGAATAGTTGAACTTAAAAATCTTGAATTAATAGAAACAGATAGGGTTAGAAAAAGAGGTGGTGGGAGAAAATTAAGTATAGAAAATATTTCTGGCATCAACGAAGCATTCTTAGAAGTGGTATATAATTATACAGCTGGTGATCCGATGGATGAACGGATTAGATGGACTAATTTGACCCATCAGCAAATTGCAGACAAACTTACAGAAAAAGGTATTAAGGTAAGTAGAAAAATAGTCAAACACCTTTTCAAAAAACATGGCTATGTAAAGCGTGCAGCCCAAAAAGCTGTGAGTACCGGAATATGTAAATATCGCGACGAGCAGTTTAAAATAATAGCCGAATTAAGGGTTGAGTATCAAGCTGCGGGCAATCCAATAATCAGCATTGATACCAAAAAAAAAGAATTAATAGGGAACAGAAAAATCAGGGATTCTGGAATTTTTGCCAGATCACACAAAGAAAATTCATCTCCAAAAAGTTCGGCGTTATGCCGCCGACACTCAAAAACCGAATTGTGAAAAATGGAATATTGGAGCGTTGAGATCGGAATCGAACCGCCTCCTCCTGATTGGTTTATCAGGTATGCTGCCATTAACACCACCAACGCATAAGGAGAAAAATTATAGCAAAAGTAAGCCTTTGGTGCAATAAAAAAAAATAAAAAGTTAGAAGAAGCCTTAGATCAAGTTTTTAAACTAGACCCCAACCATCAAAAAGAAGCAAGAGATCACTTGTTGGATGATTATTGTGAGTACACGATAGACCCCAACCATCAAGATGAGTCCACTGAAAAAGTGGGCTTTTAGGGAAGGGGGATATACATTCATAATGAAAAATGGTGGGCCGAGAAGCTTTAGGTTTAAAGCTCATGGTGTGCTGAAAGAGCTTTTTTGCTTGATATTCCGATAATGACTCGCCAATTTTTCCAGTTCGCATTTTTTTTATTTTTATTCTTTTAATATGGTAATATAAATAAAACTTTCTATTAAAGCATTCTATATTGTGAAGTAGTGATTTAGAAAATTATGGGCATCCTTCATAAAGAACGAAAAGTAGTTTACACTTTTATTTTATTTCTGGAAGAAAACTGATATTTTATGGCATCCTTCACTGAGACTAAAATGCATGGTTAAAAAGTGTAAACTGGCTAATGATATGATGGATGCCAATAAAAGTAGCTCTTTACAAATAATTTAGAGGAGGTATGTGAAATGCTTTTTTTCAATACGGCAGGGCCGGTTAATGGTAAGGACCATTACTGCTTACCTCCACTTGACCGGTTTGATCTCACTGAAATATTAACTCTTATTGAACAGAAAAAGTACTTTGTCCTCCATGCGCCGAGACAAACAGGTAAAACCACCTGCCTTCTGGCCCTGATGGATTATTTGAACGCTGCCGGCAACTATCGGTGTCTCTATTTTAATGTAGAGGCAGCCCAGGCTGCCAGAGAGGATGTGCGGAAAAGTATGAAGGCTATACTTAATGAGATGGCCTCGAGAGCATTAAATTTTCTGGAAGATGATTTTCTTAAAACCCGGCGGCTGGAGGTGCTGGAGGACAGCGGGGAGTACGCTGCGCTGGGTGAATTACTCTCCCTTTGGGCCAAAGAAAGCAGGCTCCCCCTGGTTATTTTGATAGACGAGATAGATTCGCTGGTGGTGGGGGATACCTTGATTTCAGTGTTACGTCAGTTGCGAGCAGGGTATGACATGCGCCCGGGTATGTTCCCTCAGAGTATTATGTTGTGCGGTGTTAGGGATGTGCGTGATTACAGAATACATTCTGCTCAGGATAAGGCGATCATTACCGGCGGAAGCGCCTTTAATATAAAGGCCAAGTCTCTTCGTCTGGGTGATTTTTCCGGAGAGGAGGTATGCGCCCTTTATAAGCAGCACACTGATGAGACAGGCCAGGTGTTTGTTGATGGGGTCCTGGACCTGGTGTGGGACTTGACCCGGGGCCAACCCTGGCTGGTGAATGCCCTGGGTTATGAGGTTTGTTTTGAGATGAAAGAGGGCCGTGAGCGAAGCAGGCCCATTACGGTAAAGATGATCGAACAAGCCAAAGAGAATATCATTTTAAGAAGGGAGACTCATCTTGACCAACTAGTGGATAAGCTGGCTGAAGATCGGGTAAGAAGAGTGATAGAGCCAATATTGGCAGGAGCGGAGCAAGTGCAGGATTTCCATCCGGATGATATCCGGTATGTGGCGGATCTTGGATTGATCAAGGTGGCTCGTAACAAAGCGATTTGCGTAGCCAACCGCATCTATCAGGAGATTATCCCCAGAGAGCTGTCCCGGGATATTCAGGCAGGAATTATCCAAGAGACCCTTTGGTACGTATTACCAAACGGCCTTCTTGACATGAATAAGCTCATATCTTCCTTTCAGGAATTCTTTCGGCAATATTCTGAAAGCTGGGTTGAGCGATTTGATTATAAGGAAGCCGGCCCTCAATTATTAATGCAGGCGTATCTTCAGAGGATTGTTAATAGTGGAGGCAGTATTGAGCGGGAATATGGGCTTGGCAGGATGCGAACAGACCTTTTCATCGTCTGGCCTCATAAGGCGGGAGCACAGAAGGTAGTAATCGAGTTAAAAGTGCTCCACAAATCGCTGAATACTACCATTGAGGACGGGCTTAAACAAACCATGGAATATATGGACAGATGTAATACTGATCAAGGCCACCTGGTGATTTTTGACAGGAGCAAAGACAAAAGCTGGGAGGAAAAGATATTTAAACGTGAGGAGAAATTTAAAGGAAAGAAGATAATAGTGTGGGGAATGTGACGGCTATAAGCGATCAGCTAAGGTCCTCTATTTTCTTTAAGATAATTATGGAAACGAAACAATGATGGAGAAAATTTATCATCATTCACCAGCAAATTTCTTCTTTGCTCGATTTATGAAAGGGCGACATTACTTATCATTTTATTAACAAGCAACAACTTCAACTCGCAACGCATAACCTGGTTGATTGAGAAATCGTTCGCAATCCTCCCATGTTAATCCAAATGTTTTAACATCTGCGACATAATCGGCTAACAATTTCTCGCAATGTTTTATAATTTTTTTATTTCAATTATAAGCAAAATTCCTGAAAACACCACGAAGAGTAGTTTACACTTATGACTTTTTATTTTTTTAACTACCATGAAGTTATTCCGGGAAATTAAGGAATAAAAAAATCTTCATGCTCTTCATGTCCTTAAGTATAGTGAAAGTGGTAAAATGGGTTGAATTCCGGGGACACCATACTTATCTATGTAGCCGTTCAGGCGCCTCTTTCCCAATCCATTTAGAATTTTCTTCAGGGCAATATGATAAAATAAATCATCTACAGGAGTCCGGATAAATTTAAGGGCTACAATTCGTGCTGAATTTTTTTAACCTGCGCCCCAAAAAGCCCAATACAACATTCCATAGTGAATTGAACATCTTTCACAAAACAGTTATGAGACTGCAATCAATAATATAAGCCGGAACACTAAAACAGGACGGTTATATAGGGATAAGCCCTTTGCCAAGGCCAGGGGAGGAAAATTGATAGTCTTCCTCACAGCGATTATTTATGAAATTTTATTTTAGTATATTCTTCTCCAAAGTTTTCACTAATCAATGCCGATAAAAAGTGATAAGGGTATATGAAATTAGGTTAAATAAGGAATGAGGACAAAATAAATTTCCCAAATCATGCTTCAATTACAATAAACAAGATAATATATGAAGATAAACAGATCAGACAATTTTTTATGATCGATATAAATTCGGGCAGCCGGATTTGACTTTTCGCTTGACATTTTTACAGTCT
>JAUWNW010000058.1 GCA_030612445.1 Candidatus Aminicenantota bacterium | reverse complement strand
ACGGCTTACTCACTGAGCGCAGAGAGCTTCAGCATTGCTGTCACCAGCAACTACTGTCTCTGCCTCTTCCGGCTGAATGGCAAATTAGCCGGACCGGATTTTCACCGGCTGGCATCTATACGCTTCGTGACGCACCGGATTAACACGGGTAAGACTAAAAAAGCAATATTTTACACTGAAGACGCTGTGGACACGGAAAAAAGAGTGCTTTTTCTTTTTTGGCTTATACCCAAAAAACAAAAAGCACTTTTTAGTTTTGGGCATGGCCCAAAAGTAAACCTTTGTTTCAACTTACTTCGCGAAGCGAAGTGATGAAAGGTTGATTTGTTTTGCCGATTCATCGGCAAAACAAATCAACTTTTTAGTCTTATCTGTGTCTATCCGCGTCCATCCGTGTCAAATTCTGTTTTATTGCCTTTCCCACGATTCACGATTTACTTCTTTTTCTCCCTAATCCCCTTTTTTCTTCTTAAAAAAACACTTTACTTTATATTTCAGCATATACAAAAAAAAGATACAATAAATCAGAAAGCCCTTAAATGAGTAAAGAGTACGAAGAGCAGATTTTATTTTTGAGCCGGAAAACATTTTCTTTTCTCCAGCTGACCAGCGCATAACCAGGTCTGCGATCTGAAACCAGCTCAATTTGTCTTTAAAGAGCGGCACATAACCTTGAGCTGCGGGCAGCAGGAATACTTTTTTCAGATCCTTCTTTTTTGACCAGGAAAAATCTTCGGGAAGAAAGCCTTTCTGCCTGGCAATCTTCTCAAGCGGAGTCCCGGGATAGATGTGCAGAATGGCGGTAGCAAATTCCGTATCAGGATTGACCGCTCTTAATTCTTCCATTACTCTAATTGTTTCCTGAGCTTCCTGCCAAGTCTCGGAATAATGAGAAAAAATAAAAAAAGCATCTGGAACAAATCCAAGTTCTCCTGCCCAGCGGACAAACTGAAAGGCTTTCTCTATATCAAAATTTTTCTTGACTATATCTTTCCGTACTCGTGTACTTCCCGCTTCGATTCCGAAATGACCCCAGACAAGGCCGGCCTTGACCATCTTCTCCAGTAAAGGTTTGTCTATAGCATCTATCCGGAATTCATTGCAGAATTTAATATCAAACTTTCTCTCAATGATCAGGTCCATTATTTTGTGCAGCCGGCTGGGATTATAATTCATCGTGTCATCATAGAACCAGATATATTCAGCTCCAAAATCCCGGATCAAAGACTCGATCTCATCCACCACTCTTTCCGGCGAGCATCCTCTCATCTTCCTCCCCCAATTAATCGGGGTAGCGCAAAAATAACAGTTAAAGGGACAACCACGGGAAGTCATAATATTCTGAGCTTTAAACCGTTTTCCTCCCGGAGCATCTACATAAAAATTATATTTTTCCAAGGGTATGAGGTGTCTAGCAGGATAGGGCAGGTCGTCTAAATTTGATATTTTTTCTCTATTTCCCGAAAAAAATACATCACCATCCTTCCTGCAGCAGATACCCTTGACAGCAGCAAAATCAGTCCCGGCAGAGGCTGCTTTAACCAGTTCTACAATTGTAATTTCTCCTTCACCAATGACAGCAATATCAACATCTCTGATGTTACGCAAAGTATCAGCTCCAGCCATAGTCATATGAGGTCCGCCCAGGACAGTTAGTATCCTGTCATCAACCTGCTTGGCTGTTTTGGCAAGCTTAAAAGAATCAAAGCGATTCTCAGTCGTTGTAGTGCATCCTACGATATCAGGGGCAAAATCCCTTATCCTCCCAGCTACATCTCTCCAATCATAATCCAGAACATCAGCCGGAACCACATCCACTTCTACCCCTTCCTGTTCCAAAACAGCTGCAAGGGAAAGGATCCCTAACGGAGGCATAGATGTCCCCTTTCCCCAACGCTGGGCCACATATCCCAAAGGCGGGACGAATAATTGTACTTTCATAATATTTCCGCTCTAGATTTATTCATTTTACCATAAGAAATAGTAGAACAACAGAATTAGGGGAGAAAGGCGTAATTAGGGATTAAGTATTATGGGGAAAGCGAAGTGATGAAGGGTTGGTTTATTTTACCGATTAATTGATAAAATAAATCAACGTTTTAGTTTTATCCGCGTTAATCTGTGTCTAATATTGTTTTTCGCTATTTTCCATTTACTATTTTCCATTTTCTAAGTATCATACATATCGACATTTTTTATGAATAGTTCAGGTTATTATGGAGAAGCTCTTTGGTTTATGTGATCGCAATACTCTCTTACATGGTGTTTTTATTCGTCTTCGGCTTGAGATTCGCAAAAAAACTGAAGAAAAAAGAGGACTTTCTGGTTGCCGGCAGGACTCTTACTGCACCTGTTCTGGTTGGAACTCTATTGGCCACCTGGATAGGCTCAGGAGATATTTTTAGTGTTTCAGACCTAAGCTATAACCATGGATATTCCTCCCTGATAGGAAGCGCCGGCGGCTGGCTTGGTATAATCGTTGCCTATTTTATCGCCGGCCGGGTCCGGCGTTTCGGCCAATTCACAGTCCCGGATATTCTCGAAGCCAGATACAATAAATGGGCCCGGGTCCTTGCTACTATTACGACTATAATCGCCTACGTTACTATAGTAAGCTATCAGTTCCGGGGTGGAGGTCTTGTGCTTAATATCATAACCGGCGGTAAGATCAAAGTCGGCGATGGGATAATAATCGTAGCAATTTTTGTAATAACTTATACCCTGCTTGCCGGCATGCTCTCAGTCGCCTACCTGGATGTTTTTAACGGCATCCTCATGGTCATTGCAATATTTACAGCCATACCCTTTCTAATCCATCATGTCGGCGGTATAGAACAAATTATCGCTAATGTGACTCCTAGAGAAAACGCCTTGCTGGGAAATATGACCTGGGTCCAGGCAATGGGATATTTTGTGCCCACCCTGCTTTTAGCGCTCGGTAACGGCAATATGTACCAGCGTTTCTTTTCTGCAAAAAATGAAAGCGAAGCAAAAAAATCAGTGATCGGCTGGATTATCGGAGTAGTATTGCTGGGAATCGGTCTGCAAAGCCTGGCTGTTATCGGCAGCAGTTATTTCAAAGGACTGGAAGCTGCAGAAGCAAGTCAAATCTTAATACTTGTCGCCCACAAGGGAGTACCCGTAGTAATCGGCTGCCTTCTCCTGGCAGCCATAGTTGCGATCATTATCTCGACTGCTAACAGTTTCCTCTTGGTCCCTGCTACAAATGTGGTGAGAGATATTTACCAGCGTTTTATCAACCCTGACCTTTCTGATAAAAAAATGATTCTATTTTCCCGGATAGTAGTAATACTTCTGGGGTTTATCGCCTACTCGCTCATCTCTTTTTTCCCCAGGATATTGGATGCTGCCTATGCAGCCTATACAATTTATGGGGCAGGAATAACACCTGCTTTACTTGCGGTCTTTTTCTGGAAACGGGCTACAGTCAAAGGCGGGGTTTCCTCAATAGTGGGAGGAATGACAGTAACAATAATATGGGAAGGCATAAACAAAATACAGGGACAGCTTCCATTTAACATCCCTGCTGTCTATCCCGCCCTCCTCTGCTCTCTTTTCCTCTTGATAGCGGTCAGTCTTTTAACTCCAAAACCGGATCCGGCAAAATGGAAACCATTTTTCAAGCAGGAGTCATAATTGAAAACAGGAGTTGTTATTGACCGCCGTTATATGAATCATATAATGACTCCATTTCATCCGGAAAGCCCAAAAAGAATCGAAGCTATCCTGGAAATGCTCAAAAATGTTTCATTTCCCTTCCTGAAGATAACTCCCAGAGCAGCATGTGAAGAAGAAATCCAATGGGTCCATACAAAAGAATACACAGCCTCCATTAAAAATACAGCAGATAAAGAAAAAACAATTCTTGACCCAGACACTTCTACATCCGCTCTTTCTTATGAAACAGCTTTATTAGCCGTGGGGGGAACTCTTAAAATCTTAGATCTCATTCAAACTGGAAAAATTAAAAACGGATTTGCTCTTGTTCGCCCTCCCGGGCATCATGCAGAAGCATCCCGGGCAATGGGATTCTGTCTGTTTAATAATGTCGCAATCGGAGCTGAACACCTGTTAAGGAATCACGGGCTTAAAAAAATCTTAGTAATAGACTGGGATATCCATCACGGAAACGGCACCCAAAACGCTTTTTATAATAGAGACGATGTCCTCTATTTTTCCATGCATATGTCTCCCCATTATCCCGGGACAGGACACTGGAGAGAAACCGGAGAAGGCACTGGTGAAGGTTATAATATCAATATTCCTCTGTCTTCAGGAAAAAATGATGCTGATTACTTATACATCATGAAAAATATCCTCACTCCCCTAGCCGACGCTTATAAACCGGAATTCATTCTGGTTTCTGCCGGGTTTGATATAGGCGCAGCCGACATGCTTGGGGGGATGGAAATTTCCCATTCAGGCTTTGCCGCAATAACCCGCGAAATTATGCATATTGCCCATATACACTCAAATGATAAAATCCTCTATGTACTGGAAGGTGGATACGACCTTAATACTATTCAACAGGGGACCAGAGAAATCCTGCTCCAACTGAGCGGTAAGGGTAGTGAGCTAGGTATCAAACCTGAAGCTTCCCAGGATACTAAACACGAGCTTGAACCGATATTAAACCATCTGAAGAAATATTGGGAAATATAGAAACTAAATAGCCATTTTAAGGTTTTTCTTCACATTTCACATTTCCTCGCTTTTTTCCATTTTCCATTTTCTGCCTTTATCCATATGTAATCTCTATGTTCCATACGTCATCAAATTGGGACAAAAATTCACCTTAATTTACACTTCTTAAGATAAGAAGCATGGCACATCTTTTGCAGTATACTAAAAGGAAAGTTCCTAACAAATAGGAATAGTCCTTTTTGTTTACCTGGATTATTCACGAGTCGAGGTTGCTGCAGATGCAAGGCACAGGGTGCGAAGCTGTGGTACTTCACCGCAAGTACCCTGTAACGAAGCAGATGCGGTGAGATCGGCTCGCTTGAAAGGTAAAAAAATGGCGATTAAAATTAAAAACAAGAAAATCGTAAAAATAATCACTTTCGAAAAAATCTTACATATCGCTGAAAAGAAATTAATAATAAAAACATCGCCATTTTTTATGAATAGTTCAGGGTAAAAGAAAAATGAAAAAAACGACAGGAATATTATTCATTTTCCTCCTAACATTTTCTAATGCCGGTGCTCAAGAATATGATTATACAAACAGCTCCTTTGCACGTCTAAGCTATATCACCGGAAATACTTTCATCCAGAATGTTTCTGACCTTGCTTATAAAGAAGGAATCGTAAATATGCCTGTCAGGGAAGGCGATAGAGTAGGAACTAGTGATGGAAGGGCAGAAATATTCATGAGAAATGGCACCTACTTACGGCTTGACAACAACACTAAAATCGACTTCCTGAATATACCCAAACAACAAAAGGATATGACCCAGGTTAGACTCTGGGCAGGAACTATTTATTTCAGGATAAGAAAACTGGAAGAAGAAAAAAGTATTAAAATCCATACTTCGGATGTTTCTTTTTTTATTCTTGATAGAGGACTTTACCGGATAGATATCAAAGAAAACTCTAAAACTTTAATATCAGTTTTTCAGGGAATGGTCGAGGCAGCCGGTAAATCAGGCTCAGTTCTTATAAAAAAATCACAAAAAATGGAAATTGTTCAAGGCCAGTTCACCTCCCGGCCAGAAAGTTTTACTCTTGCTGCTAATGATAGCTTTGACAGGTGGAGCGAGTATCGAGATTTACAAGTCAGAAAGCGGATGGCGAATAATTATCTTCCGAAAAAATTGGATAATAAGGTCAAATCTTACCAATCGGATAAACAGATAAGTAATTTAAATATTAGAAAAATCAAAAAGAAAACAGGTTATTCCTCTTCCTCTCGTTTATATACTAGAAACAGGTCAGTTACAGCCATAAGCCGTTTCTACAGCTCCATTGCCGGCAGAAATAGTACGTATAACAGGCACTCCTTGCCCAGTTCATCAAGAAGTCTAAGCTCAGTGTTACAAAGAAGAAACAGGTTATCCAGCCCTCCGGTGATGCGCCGCCCCAAAAGCTCCTCAACCACTACCTCTAAAGGCAAGAAGAAGTGAAATATAAGGAAAAAGCGGGATTAGGGAAGAGAAGACAGGATTAGCGATTAGGGGAAAAGCGAAGATCAAGCTTTTATCTCTTGACATACGGTATCAGCATCGATATATTTTAAGTATTACGATTTGCTATCGATAGGAGGTACATATGCATACTGTAACGATTTCCCCCAAATTCCAAGTGGTTATTCCTAAGCAGATTCGTGAAAATCTCCAATTAACACCTGGACAATTGATTCAGGCAATTATTTATGATGGAAGGATTGAATTAATCCCGCTTCAACCAATTCAGGTTATGCGTGGTTTCTTGGAAGGCATCGACACAGATGTGAAACGGGATGAAGACCGGGTATGAATGTTATTGACTCATCTGCATGGTTAGAATACTTCGCTAACGGACCTAATGCCAACTTCTTCTGTGCTGCGATTGAAGATATTAAACACTTGATTGTTCCATCATTAACCCTTTACGAAGTTTTCAAACGAGTACTTCAGCAGACCGACGAAAATATGGCTCTTCAAGCAGTTGCAAGCATGCATCAAGGCAAGGTGGTGGATTTAGATACAACAGTTGCAATCAATGCAGCCAAGATCAGTTTAGACCATCAACTCCTAATGGCTGATAGTATTATTCTGGCGACTGCTAGATCTTACAAGGCAATTTTGTGGACCCAAGATGCGGATTTCAAAGGTCTTGCTGGGGTAAAGTATCGCCAGAAAAAGCGTAGAATAGAAAGAAATATTACGCCAAAAACGAAGAAGTAAATTGAATCACTTCAGGAAGCAATGTGAAATATTAAATAAAAAGAGGTATTATAATCATCGACATTTCTTATGATTATTTTTTATTCACGAGTCGAGGTTGCCGCAGATACGAAAAAGCAGAAAATAGTTAATGGAAAATGGAAAATGGGAAAAACCGTAAAACATGAATTGTAAAATGTGAAATATTAGTCAAAAGACTTTTATCTAATGAAATTCTGATGTGGCTGAAGCTGTGGCCCTTCACTGCGAATACCCTGTAACGAAGTAGATGCGTTAAGATCGGCTCGTGAATAACTATTTCTTCTTTAGTGTCTCATAATAGTCATACGTCATCATGTGGTCTTCATAGGAACAAAACCGATTAGGCTCTGTTCCAGGAATAAAAACTTCTTTGAGAAGAAATTGAGGCGGGCAGATCGGAGAAGGCAATAAGCCTGTTTTCCGATCAATTATAATAAAGCTCAGGTTCCGCGGTACAGAAAATTCTTCTTCAACTACTTCTTCCTGGTTTTCCTCAGCAACTCTTTTCTCCTCATCAATTATACTTTTAAAAAACTCAACAAAAACCGGAAGCGCCGCTACAGCTCCTGATTGTCTTTTTCCAATAGAAATTCTTCCTTCTTTATGGCCTACCCAGACACCGGCACATAAAGAAGGAGAAAACCCTATAAACCGAGCATCAGCCCAGTCATCCGTAGTGCCGGTTTTTCCTGCTATTGGTTTTTCTAAAAATTTAGCGAGCTGAGAAGTTCCTCTTTGCACTACTCCTTGCATTAAGGAAGTCATAATATAGGCTATCTGAGGAGATATTACTTCCTCTGATTCAACCTTGCATTCCTCCAGAATATTCCCGTCTTTGTCCTCTATCCTGGTAATAAAATAAGGTTTTATCCGAATACCTCCATTTGGAAAGACAGAAAAACCAGAGACCAACTCTACCATTTTTGCTTCAAATGAACCTAAAGCCAATGACATATACGGGTAGATCGGAGAAGTAAGTCCGAATTTTTTACAGTACTCCACTCCAGTCTGAGGGGAGATATGGTCAAGAAGTTTGGCTGTAAAAATATTTCTTGACTCCTCTAATCCCTGGCGATACGTGATCCGTCCTTTATACTTCTCATCATAATTGGGAGGAGACCATAACTTTCCAGACCACTTGTCTTCGAAATCGGTAGGCTCGTCTATAAATGTCGAAGCCGGAGTCAAACCGCTTTCCAATCCGGCTGTATATAAAAAGGGCTTGATTACTGACCCAGCCTGTCTCATAGCCTGAGTAACATTGTTCCATTTACTCCGCCTGAATGAATATCCGCCGACCATAGTCTTTATCTGTCCGGTTTGTGGCTCAATTGCGAGAAAAGCTCCCTCCAATACAGGCTCCTGGTCAAGAGACGCTAATATTTCTTTTTTCTCTTCATCAACTTTTTTTATTTCAATATGAATAAGGTCTCCCCGTTTGATGAGCTTTCTGAGATCCCGGGTAAATGTCCAGGAGAATATATTATTACTATCAATTTTACCGGTATAATCTTTGACTTTTATATCTGCCCTTGACTTTTCTACAGATAAAACTACTGCTTCTACTATCATGCCAATTTCAAACGAAAGATTTCTCCAGCTTAAAAACAAATACTTGCCCGGTTTCCCTTCCACTTCCACTTTTAAAGGCTTTTCCAATTTGTCAAGGTCTTCAATGCCTTTCTCAATAAGGTTGATTTTATCATCCCTCCAGCCCTGACCTTTATCCACTACTCGAAGTTGTGTTTTTAAGGCTTTCTCAGCATACCTTTGATAATCCGTATTTAAGGTGGTAAAGACCTTCAGCCCTTTTTTATATAAAGCATCTACACCATAGTTCTGCTCCAGATACTTTCTTACTTCTTCTCGAAAATAAGCCGCAAATTCTGAATCCCCCCGGTACAGGGGAAGAACATTCAGTCCTTGCTGCTTAGCCGCTTCCCCTTGTTCCAGGGAAATATATTTTTCTTCGATCATCCGGTTTATTACATGATTCCTGCGCTGCAGAGTTCCCTCATAATTGTTATAGGGAGAATATTTGGAAGGCCCTCTAAATATTCCTACTATCATGGCAGCTTCCTCAAGGTTCAGCTCAGATACACTTTTATCAAAAAATAACTGAGCCGCAGCCTCAACCCCATATGCTCCATGCCCGAGGTTGAACTGGTTGCAGTATATCGCCATTATTTCACCCTTGGAATATCTCTTCTCGATTTTTAGGGCAAGGATAGCTTCCTTTATTTTGCGGCGTACAGTCTGCTTACGGTGCAGTAATAGCTCTCTTACAAGCTGCTGGGTGATGGTACTGCCTCCATGCAATTTATAGGGTGTAAATATCAATTTCAGGTCTTTTTTAAGAGCCCGGAGAATACCCAGAAAATCAATCCCCTTATGCGAATAGAAGCGAGGGTCTTCAGTGGCAACTATAGCCTCCTTAAGATATTCCGGGATTTCATCGTAGGCTACAGGTATCCGTTTTTGAAGAGCATATTCCCCAATCACTTCTTCATCAGCTGAATAAACATAAGTGATAATGCTTGGTTCATATTCCTCTATCTGGGCAATATCAGGAAGGTTTTGCAGAATAGCTCTATAAACTCCAATTAATACACCCATAAAACATGCAGCTAATATCAGTAAAGTCAGCAGGGCCCGCTTAAAATATTTGCGTCTTTTTTCTTTATTGAACTTAAAGTTCTTTAGCTTTATTCTATTTAGCTTAAACTTTTTTAAATTCAGCCTGGGAATCTTTATACGTATCTTTTTCTTTTCCGACATAAGATATAAATATAGCAGAAATAGTTCTAATTGTTAAGAGGGGTCAGGTCTTGTTTTTTGCTTTATTAGGTAATCCAGGGTGATTTGTTCAATCTCAGCGGCAATCTGGTTAAGAGGCCTGTTTGCCTTGATATGGACAATATTATCTTCTCTGAAACTGTTAAATATCTCCCGGACTTTAAGCAAATAATCCTCACGTTCAAATAATAAGTCTTTCTTTTCCCGGCCTCCAATCCGGCCCAACCCCTGGCTTGGTCCAATATCCAGAATTATAACCAAGTCAGGCAAAACCGCAAATTCCTCGTTCATCTTACGAATTCTTTGCTGACTAATTCCCTTTGCCCCTTGATATGCAATTGTAGAAAAATAATAACGATCGAGAATAACAATCTTATTTTCTCTAAGGGTAGGTTTAAGGTTTTTTTCAACATTTTCGCGACGGTCTTTCAGAAAAAGGTCTAATTCGTCCTCCGGTGAGATAGAGTCATTTACAGCCGCCTTTTGTCTGATTTCCATCCCCCACCTGCTTCCTGATGGCTCTCGAAAATATACTGCATCATAACCTTTTTTATGCAAACCCTTCATCAGCATCTTAGCTTGAGTGGTCTTTCCCCCCCCATCTATTCCTTCAAATACAATAAGAATTCCTTTTTTTAACTTTTTCATGGCTATTATTTAACCTGAATCCATCTTCACTATCAAGGAGAATTTTACGCTGTCAAATTTTTTTTTACTAATTCACATTTCCTCTAATTATAAATGCAACGATTTATCTGAAAATAAGTTTAAATATTGTTAGACTTTCTTCTGGTACTGTTCTATTCCGGAACGAAAAATGAGAGTGTTTTATTGAATTTTTTTGGTAAATATGTTAATTTAAATATTTGGATTTAGGAGTTAATAATGAAAAAAACAACAATAATTGCTATAATCAGCTTTGCTGCCGGGCTTATCCTGGCAGCATTTTTATTCGTCTATTACCCAAAAAATGAAAACCAAACAGCTTTCCTGCAAGAAACAGAGTCAGCACCTTTATCATCAAATCTTTACGCCTTCCCTCCTCAGCAGCCAAATGCAAAACTTGACTTTGCAGCTGTAGCTGAAAAGATCAGCCCGGCCGTAGTTAGCATAACTTCTATCAAGGTTGAAAAACGAATGACCTCCGGCAACTTGTTCAACGATTCTCCTTTCGACGATTTCTGGGACAGATTTTTTGGAACTCCCAGAGGACAAGAACAGGAATACAGACAAGAAGTACGTGGAACCGGTTTTTTTATAAGCTCAGATGGATATATCCTGACAAACAACCATCTTGTCGAAAAAGCTATCGAGATAAAAATAAAATCCCTTCAGGGCGAAGAATATGAAGCAGAGGTGATAGGAGCTGATCCCCAGACTGACTTAGCCCTAATTAAAGTTGAAGGAAAAAACCTCCCTTATACTGAACTGGGAAAATCCGAGGAATTAAAAGTGGGAGAATGGGTCCTCGCCATAGGAAATCCCCTGGGATTCGCCAATACAGTTACAGCAGGCATTGTAAGTGCAAAGGGAAGGCTTATCCGCGGGATTATTAACGAACTCCCCTATCAAGATTTTATCCAGACAGACGCTGCTATCAACCGGGGAAACAGCGGCGGCCCCCTGGTTAACATGAGAGGTAAGGTTATCGGCATAAACAGTATGATCTTTTCTCCATCAGGAGGAAGTATCGGCATCGGCTTTGCAATATCTTCAAAACTGGCTAAAAATATCATCACTCAACTTAAAGAAAGCGGGCGGGTAATAAGGGGATATATCGGAGTGACAGTATTAGCAGTCGATAAAGACCTTAAAAGCTCTCTCAACCTGAAGTCAAAGAAAGGAGCCGTATTAAACGATGTAGTAGAAGGCCTGCCTGCAGATAAAGCAGGGTTAAAACGATATGACGCAATTATAGCTATAAACGGGGAACCGGTTGAAAGTGATAGCGACCTTTCCTTTAAAATTTCTAATTCACCACCAGGCAAAAAAATCACCCTTACAATCATAAGAGATGGGGAAGAAAAAAACATAGAAGTCAAAGTAGCAGAAAAGGATGGAGAAGAAAAAATTGAGGATGTAGCTACTTCAGGAGGGGAAATCGGTATTAGTGTCAAAGAGATGACACCCCGCCTTGCCAAATACTACAATTACAAAACAGATACAGGACTTATTATCAGTGAAGTCAAGCGTTACAGTGAAGCTCATAAAAAAGGCCTTGAAGTAGGTGATATTATTCTGGAAGCAAACCGGAAAAAAATGGATAAAATAGGCGAGCTTGAAAAAATAGTAAAAAGAACAAAACCAGGCGATGCCATCCTCCTGCTTATCCGCAGAGAAAGCCGGGATAGGCGTGGCAGCACTCAAGATTTTATTGTAACCCTAAGGACACCTGAATGAAATTTACAAAAATCCATTCATTAGGGAACGATTTTTTAATTATCGATGAGAGCGAAACTCCAGTAATTAAGGAAAAGGAAGCCCTGGCCAGGTTTATGTGCAAACGGCATACCGGCATCGGGGCAGATGGGCTTATAGTTATCTCAATTAAAGACAAATCCAAGGGGCTTGTTGATTTCCGCATATTCAATGCAGACGGGACTGAACCTGAAGTATCAGGAAATGGGCTGAGATGCGCAGCCTCATATCTTTATTATCAGAAAAAGATCGAATCAGACCATATCCTTTTCTCTACCACATCCGGCAAAAGAGAATGTAAGCTTATCGAACAGAACAACAATTCATTTAAACTTAAAATCGAAATGGGAGTCCCCCATTTCAGTTCCCGGAAAATCCCTTTTGATGACGGAAGTCTTCATGACAAGGTAATTGATTATCCGCTTTCCATAAATAAAAAGATCTTTCCCATCACTCTTGTCTCAATTGGCAATCCCCACTGCGGTATTTTCTTTGAGCGTTTTCCAGCGCGGATCGAATGGCATCAGCTTGGATATGAGATCGAATTCCACCCATTCTTCCCGAAGCGAATAAATATAGAGTTAATCAAGGTTCTAAATAGAAAAGAGATCGAAGTGCTTTTCTGGGAACGCGGGGTGGGTGAAACCCTTTCTTCCGGAAGCGGCGCATGTGCGGCTGCCGTATCTTCAATCCTAAAGGATCTTACCGAACGAAAAGTCCATGTTAAGACCAGTATGGGAGTTATATTAGTCGAGTGGGAAAAAGAGAAAATATACCAGACAGGTCCTTCCCAGATAGTATTTGAGGGCAACTATATGACGCTTTAAGCCTTAAGTGAAGTGCTGATAGCCTTTAATCTCCAGTAGCTTGCGGGTGCCGTTTTTACCATTTATAAAAATATCTCTACCTGAGATAATGCGTCCTATTTTTGTGATTTTAAATTTACTAAACAAATTAGAGACTTGCTTTTCCTTTTCAGGAGGCACTGCAAACAGTAACTGATAGTCTTCCCCCCCCTGTAAAGCCAAATCAACAGAATCCTCCCTAACAGAGCGGAGTTCAGGGGAGATAGGGATCCTATTCAGCTCGATTTCAGCACCGCTGTTACTCTCTTCACAAATGTGTTTCAGGTCAACAGAAAGTCCGTCACTGATGTCTATCAGAGCGGAGGCCAGCTTCAGTTCTGCAAGTTTTTCCCCCAGGGATACTTGAGGAACAGGGTCAAAAAAAGCCCGCAGCAAAAAATCCGTATTCAATCCTTCCCCAAGGCCTATTCCCTGTTTTGACAAAATTAAGCCCTGGGCTGAATCTCCCAGAGTGCCTGATACAAAAAGTAAATCACCGGGCTTGGCTCCCCCCCGCCTGATATACATTTCGCCCTCCCCGATCAGGCTTATTGAAATCACAACTTTATCCGCCTGGGTTACATCTCCTCCGATAAGGGTTGTATTATATTCCAAAGCAGTTTCTCTAAAACCCGAAAAATATTCTTGCACCCACTCCACCTTGACGTTTACAGGAAGCCCTAATCCTAACAGCGCATACTTAGGAGTACACCCCATTGCCGCAATGTCACTAAGGTTAATACTCAGGCTTTTTCGCCCCAGAAGAGCAGGCGGATGGGATGAAAATACAAAGTGAACATCCTCTATCAGCAAATCCTTGGTCAATACTAGTTTTTTTTCCCCGGACTTTATAACTGCAGCATCATCCCCAATACCTAATTCAACTGCTTCTGGTGATTCAATCCCAAAATCTTTCCTTATCCCCGCAATCAACTCTTTCTCAATGAGCTTATTTAGTTCCATGACCAGGACTCTGCTTCTTATTCCCCCCAACCAGGGCATGCTTAAATACTTCATTTACATTTTCCACAAAAATAAATTCAATTTCTTTTTTTACTTTTTTAGGGATATCAATTAGGTCTTTTTTACACAGCAGAGGCAGTATCATTTTCTTTACTCCGGCCCGCCTTGCAGCCAGTACCTTCTCTTTAATCCCCCCCACCGGCAGGACATGCCCCCGCAGAGTTATCTCTCCTGTCATAGCCACATCACATTTGACTTTTTGATCCGTACATATTGAAATCAGAGACGTAGCAATTGTTACCCCGGCAGAAGGACCGTCTTTTGGAATAGCTCCTTCCGGAACATGAATATGGAAATCATTTTGAGAAAATACGCGACTGTCAACCCCAAATTCCTGGGCATGAGAACGCGCATAAGTCAAAGCTGCCTGAGCGGATTCTTTCATAACATCTCCCAGTAAACCTGTAAGTGATAGAACCCCTTTACCTTTGGCCTTAGTTGCTTCTACAAACAATATGTCACCACCGCTTGCAGTCCAGGCCACTCCAGTTGTAACTCCCACCTGGTCTTTTTCCAAGAGTTGGTGCCTGAAAATTTTCTGTGGACCAAGATATTTTTCAACATTCTTTGAAGTAACCCTGGTTATGGTAGACTTTCCCTCAGCTATTTTTCTTGCTACCTTCCTGCAGATTGAAGCAATCTCACGCTCAAGATTTCTTACTCCCGCCTCCATTGTATAGTGAGCTATGACATTTTGAATAGCACCTTTGGTAATTGAAATTAAATTCTCATTTAAGGCATTTTCCTTTACTTGCTTCGGCAGCAGATGACGCATGGCTATCTGTAGTTTTTCCTCTTCCGTATATCCAGGTAGCCTCAGGATTTCCATGCGGTCCCGAAAAGCCGGTTGAATAGTATCAAGCATATTGGCTGTGGTAATAAACATGACTTTAGAAAGATCGTAAGGGACCCCTAAATAATGGTCCCGAAATGAATAATTCTGCTCCGGGTCGAGTACTTCAAGCAGAGCTGAAGAAGGATCCCCCCGAAAATCAGACCCGACTTTATCCACCTCATCCATCATGAAAACCGGGTTGTTCGAACTACATCGTCTTATTCCTTGAATAATTCTTCCCGGCATAGCCCCTACGTAAGTCCTTCTATGGCCTCTGACCTCTGCTTCATCTTTTACCCCACCAAGCGAAAGGCGATAAAACTTTCTTCCCAATGCTCTTGCAATAGACCGCCCCAATGAAGTCTTTCCAACCCCGGGAGGACCGACAAAACAGAGAATCGGGCCTTTGATTTTTTTTGAAAGCTTACGCACTCCCAAATACTCAAGTATTCTTTCTTTAACTTTATCCAGACCGTAATGGTCCTCATCCAGTATCTTTTTAGCTTTTATAAGATCCAAATTATCAACAGTAGTCCTGTTCCAGGGAAGATCAAACATCCAATCAAGATAATTCCTTACTACCGCTGTTTCAGCAGATTCGGGATGCATCTGGGGAAGACGGCTGATCTGTTTTTTTAATTCCTCTCTTACTTCTTTATCTACTCTTAACTTCTTTAATTTCTTCGTATAGCTACTGATTTCCTCCTGGATCTCGCTCCCTTCTCCCAGTTCTTTTTGAATAGCTTTCATCTGCTGCTTGAGAAAAAATTCTTTTTGCAGCTTATCCATCTCTCCCTTTGCTTCCATCGAGATCTTTGATTGCACTTCCAGTAATTCAACCTCTTTAGTCAGTAATTCATAGACTTTTTTTAGCCTCTTGAAAGGGTTTTTCACTTCAAGCAGAGCCTGTGCTTCTTCGACTTTCGATTCCAGGTTAGCAGCAGTAAGATCAGCCAGCCTCCCTGGTTCTTCCACATTAGCAGCGATGATCATTATTTCAGTGGGTATATTTTTCCCCAATGTAGATGCCTTATCAAGCCCATCTCTAACATTTCTTACCAACGCTTCTGCTTCGATGTTCATAGGAAGTTCTTTAGGTTCCTTGATCATTTTAACTTTGGCGGAATAATAAGGGCCATCCTCCACCAACTCTTCTACCTTAGCTCTCACCAGCCCCTGGGCAAGAATCCTGACCCGACCATCGGGAAGTTTAAGCATTCGCATAACAACTGCTACAGTTCCAACAGTATAAGTATCTTCCTGCTTTGGATCCTCAATATCCATATCTTTTTGGGTTAAAAGGAGAATCATCCTATCGTTTGCGAGAGCATTATCAACAGCCTTCTTTGATTTTTCTCTTCCCACAAATAAAGGAATAACCATATAAGGGAATACGACAATATCCCTGAGCATAAGAACAGGGATTTCATCCGGAATATTTAATTTCTCTTCCTGTTCTTCAATTATCTCTTCTAATTGTCCGTCTATTCCTCTACTTTTTTTTGCCATAAATATTCTCCATTCTTAAAAGACTATTATATGCCCAGGATAAGCTATTTCTCTTTTAATATCTTGTCCAATTCTTGCTTGAATTCCACAACATCTTTGAATTCCCGGTACACTGATGCGAACCTTACATATGCAACCTTATCAAGGTCGTGCAGTCTTTTCATAATATATTGTCCAATTTCTTTTCCCTCGATTTCTTTTCCCGGCTTTTGCTGAAGTAAATTTCCAACCTCTTCTACAATTGCTTCCAGTTCAGATACAGGTATAGGCCTCTTCTCACATGCCTTTAGTAAACCCTTGAGCAGTTTCTGATCATCATAAGACTGGCGTTTGCCGTCTTTTTTAATAACCATATAAGGAATTTCTTGAATTTTCTCATATGTTGTAAAACGCTTTTTACAGGATAGACATTCTCTCCGCCTTCTAATTGTTATCCCGTTCTTACTCTCCCTGGAATCAATGACCTTGCTTTCGGAATGATCACAATAAGGACATCTCATTTTTTTATCTCCTCACTTATTTTCTTAACCTGGAAAAGTGATGTTCCCTCTTTCCATAATATAACATATCCAATAAGACATGTCATAATTACTTGGACACTATGCATTACAATCGTCATACCTACTGCAAGATTGGCCTCAATGTTATAGAACGCTACTAATCCCAGTTTGCTGAAATAATGAAACCCGCCAACCATACCTGGAGTCGGGATGGAAGCTCCTATCATAAGCATAAACACAAAAGGGAACAAAAAAAAGAAAGGAATAGAAACATTATAAGCAAAAAAGAAGATCCAATAAAATAGAATGATACCAAGCCAGACTACAAACGAAAGCAGTATATATATGAGCAAGTCCTTGAGCGAATGAAAAAATTTCAATCCCTGAATAAATTCTTCAGAAAGCTCGAGAATTTTTTCTGATATTTTATGGGGAACCGGACGCAGAGAGAACTTAATAACAGACAGAGTCTTTTCCTTAAAAAAATACAAGCAGAGGGTTATGATTAAAAATAAAGTGGCAAAAGAGATTCCGCCAATTCCCCAAAAATAAAGTTTAGCATAAATTTCTTCATCAATAATAAAAATTGAGGCATATAAAGGTTTTGATACCAGAAATACCCCAAGAATAAAACACATAGTGAACACATCAAAAATCCTCTCTACAACAACTGTGCCCAGGACAAATCCTTTTTTCATGTTTTCTTTCTTTGCTAAATAGATGGGCCTGACAATCTCTCCCAGGCGGCCGGGGAAAATCATTGAGACAGTAAATCCAACGGCATTAGCAGCAAAACGGTTATAGAAAGAGACTCCTTTTTTCTCATGCTTCAGGAGATACTCCCATCTTAGCGCCCGGGTGATAAGATGAAGCGGTGCCAGCAGGAGCATAATTATAAACCAGACAAGATTAACATCTGTGATGGATTGAAATACCTTTTCCCATTCTACACGACGGAAAAATAAATAGAGGAAAGCAATAGTAATTAGCAAAATAAGAGCATTGCGTAGCCAGGTTTTTTTCATAATTGGAAAGAAATACTACCACCATCCCTAATTGCTGTCAACGTATGAAGAGGGAGAAGAAAAAAAATCAAAATCTTATCTTTTCTTTTTTCCTCTTAGAATGTTTTCAAAATCTTCTTTCCTCATTCCAGCCTGTTTTAACATTTTTGAAAATAAAGCAGGATATATATTTTGATTGAACTGAAAGCTTACTCTCACCTGAAGGATGGTTCCATCCTCTAAAATTTTTTGCCACGTTTCATGCTTTTTGGACCTAACAATTTCAAAGTCTACTTTCTTTAAAACTTTCCTGAAGTCATTATAAGTATACGTAGCCATTAAAAAAAGAGGCCTCTGACATGATCAAAATTAAATTCCTCTATTAACTTAATATAAGGCAAGTGTGCGGACCGATTAGGACTTTTTGAAAATAATTCAAAATTTTCCTTGTACTGTTCTGCGTAATCTATAACCATAGATACAAGGTCATCAAATACATCTTCCTCAGTTTTACCTTGAGTAGCAAGATCTAATTCTGGGCATGTTATGACAAATCCATCTCCAGATGGTTCTATTATGGCTGTTAACTTTCTATTAGAAATCTTTGAAACAACAGGCATTTTTACTCCTTAAAAAATAAGCTTTCGTGATTAAAATAATACTACTATCTCAAAAAACAAGCAACTAAGCTTTCTCTTACCTAATCCTTACTCCCGCTTTTATCTTAACTACATGCCCTAGAAACTCCCCGGGTTTTCCCGGCGGAATTCTGAATCTCAGCTTATTAGAATCAAGCTCAGCACCTTCAAGATTTTCTATCAGCTCGCAGTTTAGGACCCGGATAAAATATTCTTTTCCGGACAGGCCTTCGACTTTTAAAGTCAGGTAGGAATTTTTTGTGAGCAGGGATATTATCTTAAGCCCCTGATCTTTATCTCCGATTCTGGGAGTGTGGATAACAGGCAGGATCTCCACAGATGGAGTAAAATCTATTTCACATAGGATAAGCTCTGATTTTAGAGGGATATAAACTTCCGGCTGGATGACCTGGGCATTCCTGCTGATTTCAAATTCAACCGGATTTCCATTTATGCGCAGAGCCTGGATCTTGTTTCCCCCACTTAAAGCAGGAGCCAGATGGAGGTTGTAATCTCCTCCAGCTTCCGGCTTGATCTTGATTTGGATTTTATTTTTACTTCTTTTATAGTCAAAGGAGACATGTGCCTGCCCGACCCTGTAGTTATTTAGGCTTACCTGTTCCCAGTCAGCCGGAAAATGGG
>JAUWNW010000202.1 GCA_030612445.1 Candidatus Aminicenantota bacterium | reverse complement strand
CGACTTCCCCGTCTGGCCTATGGTCTTTCATGTTATGATGCCGGTAATCTTCCTGGGGAGCCTGGCCTTTTTCATCTCAGCTCAGTCTACCAGCGGCAATGTCACTGCCGTAATTATGGTTATCTTTTTGATGTTCTTTTGGGTGCTGGGGGATGAGCTTCAGAACAGCAGCTGGTTTCTCTTCCATAATCCCTTCCGCAGTGGGGAGGCCCTCAGGTCTGTGCTCTGGGCCCAGACCACCTTCTACAACAGGCTTTATCTGATCATGGGTTCCGTGGTGGCCACCCTCTTCGCTCTTCTCCGTCTTCAGAACAGAGAGAAATTCATCTAACAACAGGGCTCTTTTATATCTGATTGCCAATACTCCTAAGTATCAACGTATATTATGGCTAGTTCTCCTGCAATGCTTCTCTCAGTCTCTTAAATCTATCAAATATGTCTTGCCGTACATCATGGATGTATTCGTCGGGACCGTTTTCCTGCTCTACTAAAAGACAGCCTTGACTTGAAACCCTTTCAAAAAATTTGTTTATATTACCTGGAACACTCATTAAATACCCCTCTTCCCTGTATAGGGATATTTCCTGTAAAATCAAGTCAATATCAGGCGAATACCTCAGGATGAAGTACATATAATACAAATCCTTGGCCTGTTTTTCTTTGTTCTCCCTATCAACAAAAGTTGCTCCTTTGTGATACAAAAAGGCAGATGGTTTCGGACAATTAATAAGATAGTTTTTGTTCTTTTTCTTAGTCTGAATATTTACTGAGATCCGGTGTTTTAAGGGGAAATCAAATTTATCGATTTTATTTATTTGTATCTGTTGGCCTACCATTTTTTCGATTTCCTTGATATTCACAGAGGGATAAGTGATAAACTCTACCGGTATATTTTCTTTATACAGCACAACCGGAAACATCCTGTCCATCTTCAGATGGTGTTCTTTGTAATCCAAAGAAGAAAGAGTTTCAAAAATTGTCTTCGAATATTCTTTTGTAACTGGTTGATCTATACCAAAATCTATATCAACCGTGGTGACCGGATTTCTAACTGATGTTTTCCAAAGAAAATTTGTATAGACATACGGCAGCCATCCACCGACAAGCGTCAAATCGGGAAGATAATCGCGTATATCTTCTAGCACATTAAAAAATATGGCTTCAATTTTCTCGAAATTCATACAGACTCTTTCCCCTCTCTTCCAAAACTTTTTTCAGATTTTCCGCATGCTCGCGCCCGCGGGGCTTAAAATTATAGAGGTCCAAGTAAAGCTGCAAATTAGATACAACCTTATATCCTTTTATTGTCTGGGCCCCATAAAAAATGCTCTGTTTGTAATGTGGGTGAATAATATGAATGTTGCCGCCTCTTACAAGCTCTTTTAAATCAAGTTGTTGCCGCAACTCGAGAATATCTTTTTCCCAGTTTTCCGGTTTAAAATACAGATAGACTTCTTCTGTTACTACATATGATGTTGTCAGGTTAGCACCAGAATGAAGGGTAAGTGTGTATTGTTTATCCTTCAGATAATCTTTAAGTCTTGATAATATATTTTTATCGTGAGAATAATATGTATCGACTTCGTTTAATTCGAAGCGGTACGCCGTTACCCAATCGCTAATTAGTTCCTGTATATTCGTAAGAAGCGTATAGCTATCTGGTCCGCGCTTGACCCGTTCGATGTAACCCTTTTTTTCCATGGTCTCAAGCACTCCTTGTGCCATTCCAATGCTTACCCCATTGTCACCTGTGAAGTCACGCGTAACCCATTTCTTATCCGGATTGGACAGCATTTTCCTTAAGATAAAAGTCGCTTTATCAGCAAAAATATTTTTCATATTCTTGGAGTTGTTCATGATGTTCACTCTTATTATATGTTCACTAACTTATGAACAATATATATTAAGTGAACATTCGTGTCAATCTTTTTTTGACCAATAAAACCGTTTTCAATAACTTGCAGAGCTTGGAGCAGAAAATAAATTGAAGAATGGGGGGCGATACAGGATTTAAACCTGTGACTTCTACCGTGAAGATTTTTTAATTGAAAAAATCAGGCTCAAACAAAGCAATATTACGGTTGAAGGTGAGTTCGAACTGCCGCCTCTTTCGGGATTAAGTAATGATGACCAGATCTTTATAATTGCATTTTTAAAATCTCACGGATCTATAATAGATATGGAAAAGCTTTTTAGAATTAGTTATCCTTCGGTAAAAAAGCGTCTTAGGGAGATCTCCAAACAACTGTTTCTTTTAGAGAAGTTGGGAAAATAGAGCGGATCTTTATAAAAAAAAAAGGAAAGATATTTCCCAAAATATAGTCTAAATAGTAATAATATATTTTTAGGAGGTTATGTTAGTGAAAAAACTTGCTTTGACCATTGTATTATGTGTTGCTGTAGTGTTTTCCATCGGCGCCCAGTCTAATCCCCAGCAGAAGCCGGAAGATATTGAGAAAAACCTGGTGCTTGTGGATAAGCCTCAGGCTGTTCCGGATTCTATGAAGGTGGGATTTGAGTCCATCAAACCAGAAGATACGATCAGCATGCTGTCGTTTCTGTCCTCAGACCTGCTTGATGGCCGCGATACCGGGAGCAAAGGTTTTAAGATTGCAGCTGAATATGCGGTTTCTCTATTTAAGTTTTGGGGAATCAAGCCTGCAGGGGATATGCCAGTCACCCGAGGTCGTTTTCCTGGTATGAGAGCAGCTGCGGGGCCGGCAACTCCGGCAAAACGGAGTTACTTTCAGGAAATCGTATTCCGGGAAACATCAGATGTCACCGGGTCCATGACTCTGAATACTCGGAGAGGTTCCTTGGAAAAGTCCCGGGTATTTACATCTGGGGTGGATTTTTCCATGAGGTCTTCGACAGCCGAATCTCTAACCGCCCCCGTAGTTTTTGCCGGGTATGGAATCGTTGAGAAAACAGCCAAATGGGATGATTTTAAAAACCTTGATGTTAAAGGTAAGATCGTCATTATTCTGTCTGAAGCTCCGGGAAAGGATAATCCCGAATCTCCCTTCCAAAAAATTAAGGAGCTCAAAGAAAAATATTTCCCGGCCACTCCTCAATTCCGTATGTTTAGGCGCGGAGGATCCAGTAAGATACAGGAGATTATGAAATTAGAGCCTGCTGCGATCATTCAGGTTCAGAATACCGGAAAGGATGCTAGTGTCATGTCAAGTCTCAATTGACGGATAGAGACGTGATAACTTAATCCTGGCGTCATCAGTGGTAAATTGCCAATTGACTTTTGCATTTTTGTTATTTCTATGGCTCTGCCATGCAGCGGCTTCGCTCATGACTTTT
>JAUWNW010000184.1 GCA_030612445.1 Candidatus Aminicenantota bacterium | reverse complement strand
ACCCGGGATATAACCATTGAATGCTGGCCGCGGTTAGGTGATCCCAATGTTGCGGACAACGAACAGTATCCGGGCTGGCCGGTCAAGATTAACCAAATGGACAATTATGGACGAAAGGCTGTTGCTTATCTTCCAACATATAAGGTATCAGGTTTAACAGACCCGGTATTTCAGATAATCGGAGAAAAAAAGGGGGAGACTATTTACACTCTCAGGGCCAAAGGCAATACCTTTACTCCCTGGGTTTTTTCAGTTGGCACTTATACAGTAAAGGTGGGGGAACCGGGTACTGACCGGATGAAAGTTTTTCATGGAGTAACTCCGATTGCTGAAAAGGGAGGAAAAGTCATTGAAGTCGATTTTATTTCCCCTTTCTGAAAAATTTAATAGGTTTCAAATGAGGATTCATCCTTATTGTTTTTTTATAGGGATAAAATCCTTTTCTGGCGAATCTGACGTCTTCCAGTGTGAAAAAAGCCTTTGGGTGGTATTGGTTCATTAATAACATGACTTTTTCATAATCGCGCCGGTGGATAACCATAAAGATAATATTTACTTTTCCATCTTTCCCCGTGGCTCTTACATTTGTAACGCCAAAGCCTTTTGCTCTTAAAATATTTATAAATTCGGTGGCATTTTTATTAGTGATTATACGCAGGAAAGCCTGTCCTACTGAAAGTTTCTCTTCCAGGTAAATGCCAATATAGTTTCCTATTGCGAATCCCATGGCATATGCTAAATATCCGACAACGTTGTTTAGGTTTCGCATAATGATATTGATCGCTGTCAGCCAGATTAAGACTTCGAAAAAGCCAAGAAGAGGAGCAAGAAATTTAAGTCTTTTGGAAACAAAAATAATACGTATAGTTCCCAGAGATACGTCGAGTATTCTGGACATGAATATTAGCAAAGGTAATATGACCCATTTAAATAGTTCCATTCCCATTAAAGAATCAAGGCTCATTGGACTTTGCTCCTTTTGAATTTGTGCTTTTTTATATACTTATCTTATTATATATGAAATCTGGATATGATTAAACTCCTTTAAATTTCCCGGCATATTTGTTATTTTATCAAGAGGAGTGAATATTGATAAAAGTTAATAGATTTATAAAAAAACGGGAAAAGAAGATTGGCCTACCCCCTGGAACTCCTGTTTATACGGGCGAGGAAAAAAAGGATGAAGTAGAGATCTCGGTAATAGATTATGATAAACAGCAGTTTAATAAAAAGGAATATAAGAAAATCGAAGATTGTTTTGCCTATAAAGATACATCGACTGTATCATGGATTAATATTGATGGAGTACATAAGGCTGAAATAGTTAAGAAATTAGGACAATTTTTTAAACTGCATCCTTTAGTAGTGGAAGATATTATGAGCCCGGGACACCGGCCCAAGATAGAAGAGTTTGATGAATTTTAAATTTATGCCGGAACTTTCTTGGCGGTGGGGCTATTATATTGTTTTGGGAGCTATGGGTGTAATCGCAGTTCTTATGGTAATATATTTAAAAAAGAAAAAATGGCTATAAAGAGGATAAGACTCGAGGTCAACATGACCTGGAAAAAGATTATAGCTGGAGTTACAGGATTAAGCTTAGCAGTTTTTTTAAATATTAACTGTGCATCAACATCTGCGGTTAAATCGGAACCTGAAGCATCTGAGCCTGTAAGTGGAGAAGCTGCCTCTTTTATCGAGCCTGCGCCTGTTGCTATGAAATCATATCATCGTGCCATGGGTGAAGAGATGAGAAGATCTTTCCACAGAGCAGATGAGATCATTATGGCCTTTTACACAGGAAACTGTATAGATAAACCAGAGGGAAAAACGTATTATTTTGATAATTTTTTTATGTTTAACCCGGAAACTTATACCTGGGGACCTCTCACGAATGTCCTGCTTCCAGTGATTTTCCGGGAGCTAAAACCGGAAATTATCCATCGGCATGATTATAAATCATTATCTAAGACTGACCGGATCGGAATATGTTGGGATTATTATGATGAAAGGCGGTTTGTATATCTTATAGAAGGCGAATATTCTCTTCTTTTTCTTAATCAGGAGCTTGATGAGGAGTCATATACAAATAACCGAATTTTAATAGATATTTATCCGGTCACTAAATATTGTAATACAAAAACAGTATTTGAGTCGATGGTTCATCAGGCGACTACATCTTTTCCCGGCCGCAGATAGTTTTACTGCCGTCAAGCTTCCAGAACTCTGTATCCTGTTTCTGCTTGCCATATCCGCTGGCCTGGTCAAGGTTTACCATTATATTGTTTAAAGGGCCGATTTTTCCTTTGATTACTTTTCTTATCATCTGATGCAGCCAGGAATTATTTGGTTTTGTAAAAGGGCAGACCTGCTTGCAGTTGGAACAGCTGAAGCCATTATAATCATGGCATGATTCAGGCTCTACGAACCACTTAAGCGAGCCTGGATTATTAGAAGGAGATTTTCCTTTCCAAGTGCGGGGGCCGGCAGTGATAGAGTCGCTGGGGCAGTGTTCAGCGCACAGCATGCAAGCCTTACAGAATTCTGCAACTCCAAAGCTTATGGGGTTGTCAGGTATAAGCGGCATATCGGTAATTACCTTAGCCAAGCGGACCCGCGGTCCATATTTGGGAGTGACAAGCAGTCCTAAACGCCCCAGTTCTCCCAAGCCGGCGTCAATAGCTATGGGGATACTCAATCCTACTCCATTTCCCGCCGGTAAGGCACGGTATCCCAAAGCCCGGATAAATTCAGCCAAAGTGGTAGAAGTTACAGCCATGCGGGAATATCCGTCACCCACAGCTGCAGAGGCCAGCCTTCCGGGAGAATTGGCAATTCCTTCGTAGTATTCCTCAAATGCCAGGGATACTACCCGGTTCATGGAACGGGGTATATACCAGGCATCCTGAGTTTTTTCAAAGCGCTCGCCTTCTGTCAGCACTTGAGTAATATGCATCCGGTCTTCTCTTGTAGGGGAATAGATATCGGAATACATCCAAAGGGGATTCAATTCAGCGATTCCTGCCAGAGATGCTCCGTAAAACCGGGCGGCATGTTTTACTGCCAGTGACGCTTCATCCCAGGTCATGTCAATGTCAGCAGGGTTCCAAGGTCCCCGGTCTCCAAGGCCTTCCATACCTGCCTGGCCAAAAGGGCCATCCCAGCGGTAGGTTATACCTCCTGAACCAGCATATGTCCAGGCTGCTGCCATTAAAGCATAGTCGAGGCGGGTCTGATTGGGAACTTTCCCTTCACCTTTGATAAGGCGTTTGTAAGACAGATCCTCAAGCTGAGAGAGAGCTTTCCGGCGCTCAGGATCCCAACTGCTCCGGCTGAAGCAGTTATTTTTTTCCTTCATGGGTTTGAGGACCTTTGGGTCTATTTCATAAGGAAAATTTTTGTTCGTTCTTATCTCTACCGGGAAGTCGCCGTATTCGTGCTGAGATTCTACAAGAATCCCGTTTTTGGTTTTTCCCAATACTGTGGGAGCGGAAATTCCCAGGCCAAGGGCAGCGCTTCCTGTAGATAAAAGGTTAATAAAATTGCGGCTATCTATAGAATTATCTGGCATTATTATTTCTCCTTCCCGGCTCTGCGGGAAAAAACAAAACGGTATAGCAAGAAAGCCCAGACAACAGCGATAAATCCAAGGATTGTGCCGATAACAAGGGCTCCTTTTGCCGCACCTTCTTGCAGGAAACTAACTATTACTTCAAGCACAAATATAAAATATATGTATTCAAAAAACGTCAACACCCACTGCCACCATTTTACCTGAATGTCTTTTTTTCGAGCTGAAATTATTACCAAAAGAAACAGAGCCGTAGTAAATGCGCCAACAAAAATATGTGCCATAGTCATTTCTCCTATTCAGCCGCCGTGCCTATAATATACGGCAAACTCGACTCGTGAATTAGCAAGGATAAAGAGAGAAATAATAGTCATAATTAAATTACATTTCAACAGTTTTCTTAGCAGCTCACAGATTTTATCCATTTTCCATTTACTATTTTCTATTTTCTCAGTATCATAGATAGCGACATTTTTTATGAATAGTTCAGGAGGGAGGATATGCATGAAAAAAACAACAATTAAACTATTATTTACAACTATTATATGTGCCTTTCTTTTCCAATCTTTGGCTTTTTCCCAGAGGAGTGGTTATTCCCGCGATGAATTTATACGCCGCCGCCAGGCTCTAATGGATAAAGTCAATGACGGGATGATCGTACTTTTTGGAAAATCCATGCCCCAGGAAGGGGCACATATCCGCCAGGATAATGATTTCTATTATTTTACAGGAGTAGAGGACCTTAATGCCATTCTGCTTATGGCGCCGAAAACAGGGGAGTCCTTTCTGTTTTTACCCAGAAAGACT
>JAUWNW010000111.1 GCA_030612445.1 Candidatus Aminicenantota bacterium | reverse complement strand
CAGGAGAGTTAAGATATTTAGGGTCCTGGTCAAAAATAGACCTTCCCCCAAAGGCTACAACTTTTCCAGAAAGGCTGAAAATAGGGAAGATGATCCTCCCTCTAAAGCGGTCGTAATGGCCTTCGCTTTTTGTTCTGCGGAGAGCTAATCCGGCTTTTTCCACCTCCGCCGGAGAAATGCTTTGTTTCTGGAAAAAGGAGATGATAGAATCCCAGGAATTCATGGCATATCCAATTTTTAATTTTTGGATCGCCTCCTTATCTATACCTCTATTACTGAGGTATTGGAGGGCTTTTTCGCCTTCTTTTGTGTTTAGGAGGTTTTTTACAAAGAAAGCAAGGCTTTTTTCATTGATACTGTATATTTTTTCTTCTAATTTCAGATGCCGGGGGGAGCGCTTTCCTTTTTCAGGAAGTCTTATATTGTATTTTTCTGCCAAGTAACGAAGAGCTTCCGGAAAACTGAGGTTTTCTTTCTCCATTACAAGAGTGAAAATATCTCCTCCAGCCCCACATCCGAAACAGTGATAAAGTTGTTTATCCTCATCTACAGTGAATGAAGGAGTTTTTTCTGAATGGAAGGGACAAAGGCCCACATGTTTATTTCCTTTTTTTATTAGATTTGTATATTGAGAGGCAATTTCAATTATATTTGCAGTCTGACGAACTTGGTCGATTGGTTCCATGAGATTTTAATGATTTAAATTGGGATTTAACTTTTAAAATATAGGCATGTGTCCCCCAATTGTCAAGCCTGGATTATTCATAAGAAATGTCGATGTAAAGGTTAGATCCTTTTAGATCAATATTTTACTCTAATTATTGCTGATAGACATTTGATTATTTCGTTCACAATGTAATCTTTATTATTAATCGACATTTCTTACCTTTCAGGCGAGACGATCTTACCGCATCTACTTTGTTGCAGCGGATTCGCAGTGAAGGACCACAGCTTCAACCACATCAGAATTTCATTAGATAAAAGTCTTTTGACTAATATTTCACATTTTACAATTCATGTTTTACGGTTTTTCCCATTTACCATTTTCCATTAACTATTTTCTGCTTTTCCGCATCTGCGGCAATTAAAGGTGATTGATCAGGCTTGCCATATAAGCAGCGCCAAAGCCATTGTCAATATTAACAACAGCAACACCACCCGGGCAGGAATTGAGCATTGCCAGCAAGGCAGTCAGACCATTAAAGCTGGCGCCATATCCTACACTGGATGGAACAGCTATTAAGGGAACATCAATCAAACCGGCAATAACGCTGGGCAGAGCGCCTTCCATCCCAGCAACAGTTATTATTACTTTGGCTTCTTTTATTTTATTATATTCCCCAAATAGCCGATGGATCCCCGCGACTCCGACATCATAAATTTTTTCATAATCATTACCTAAGAGATCACAAGTAACAGCTGCTTCTTCAGCAATCGGGATGTCGGAAGTTCCGGCTGTGATAATAGCAATCTTGCCATTTCCGGGAGGGGGGGTCTTTATTTTATAATAGATGGTTTTTGCCATATTATTATAGTGCGCTTCTGGAATATCTTTTTTTATATTTTGATAATCTTCAGGTTCTACTTTTGTGACGAGGAGATTGCTGCCATAATTAATTATAGTTCTGGATATTTTAATTATTTGTTCCCGGGTTTTGCCCAGGCCTAATACTGTTTCCGGAAAACCTCTTCTCAGTTCGCGGTGATGGTCTATTTTGGCAATACCCAGATCCTCATAAGGATAGGATTTCAACTCTTTAACAGCTTCATCAGGTGTAAGTTCGCCTTTATGGACTTTTTGGAGGATTTCTTCCAACTGGGATTTCATGTCCATAATTTTATCATAAATATGGAAGCATAAACAATAACTTCCTGGATTATTCATAAGAAATGTCGATGTATAGGTTAGATCCTTTTAGATCAATATTTTACTCTAATTATTGCTGATAGACATTTAATCATTCCGTTCACAATGTAATCATTATTAATGATCGACATTTCTTATGAATAATCCAGGTTAACTCCGCGAAGTAAGTTGAAATAAAGGTTTTCATTTTGGGCCTTGCCCAAAACTTGAAAAGTGCTTTTTGTTTTTTTGGTGCAAGCCAAAAAAGAAAAAGCTTCTTAGTCTTATCCGTGAAGATATGTTTCTAATGATTTACCGCTTTTCTCCCTGTAAAGTATTGTTTTTAAGGTTTCACTGTTTTTCACTGCTTTTCCTGAAGTTCCTGCCTTTTCTGGCTTATATCTGCTTTTTCCCGTGTCCTCAGCATAAAATTTTGTCTTTATGCTATTTCACATTAACAGTATTATTAAGTTATAATATACATGATGCAGAAACACACACTTAAACAGGAAATATCTTTATCCGGTATTGGTATCCACTCTGGCAAAAATGCCAAGATCAAATTAAAGCCTTCTGATTCTGGAGAGGTCATTTTTATTAGAACCGACCTGGATAACTTAAGATTTTTTATTGACCCCGCCAAGGTTGTCACTAATAACAGCTCTGTATTGACTTCAGGAAATAAAAAAATACAGACTATTGAACATTTGTTGGCAGCTCTTTATATGTCTGGTATAGACAGCCTTACAATTGAGCTTGATGCAGGGGAAGTGCCGGTAATGGACGGCAGCGCTCTGCCTTTTGTAAAAGCGATCAGAGCTGCTGGAATAAAGTATTTGGACAAAGAAAGAAGGGCGATAAGGATCGAGAAACCTTTTATGGTTAAAGACGGGAAGGGTTCAATTTCTGTAAAACCATATAGCGATTTGAAGATATCCTATTCGATATATTATGACCATCCTTTAATAGGTGAGCAAAAATACAGCATAAAATCTGCGGAAAAGATATTTGCTCAAGAAATTGCCCCGGCCCGGACCTTTGGTTTTTTAAAAGATGTTCCTGCTCTTAAAGCGAAAAATCTGGCTCTGGGAGGCTCGTTGGAAAATGCCCTAGTGCTTGATTCTCAGGGCCTTATCAACACACCTCTTCGCTTTCCAGATGAATTTGTCCGCCATAAAATCCTGGATCTGATAGGGGATATAGCCTTACTGGGAAGTCCGATATTTGCTCATTTTATAGCTAAAAGAGCAGGCCATAAGCTTCATTTAAAAGCAATTCGTTTTATACAAAAGCATAAAGACTACTGGACCTTTGCTTAGGCCCTATTTTACTTGTCAAAAAACCTGTATTAGGATAAAATATTTATAATTAACTATTTAAATAATGTATAATATTTAGGAGAAAAAAGTGCCAGAAGAAAAAGAGACACCCAAAAAAAAATCGTTTAAAGATGCATTAGCTGCCTACAGTAAAAGTATAAAGGTTTTTCGAAAAGGCGATTTTCAAAAAGCCGCAGATGCTATTAAAGAATTCCTGAAAGAATATCCTTCTGAGATGGAACTTACGGAACGGGCAAATATTTATCTTAATATCTGTGAAGGAAGATTGAATAAAGAAAAAATCACCTTAAAAACATTTTCAGACTATTATCAATATGGCGTTTACAAGATGAACCAGGGAGAGTTTAAAGAATCTCTGAAAGCATTAGAAGAGGCCCGGGAAAAAAAGCCTAAAGAAGGGAAGGTCCTTTATTTAATGGCGAATGTGTTTTGTTTGATGGAAGATGAAAAAAAATGCCTGGAGTATTTAAAAAAAGCTGTTAAAAAGGATAAATTTTTTGGGCTATTGGCTCAGAATGAAACCAATTTTGAGGCTTTTAAAGAAAATAAAAAATTTATTCTGATAACTAAAGCTAGCTAGGATTATTAACGAGTCGAGGTTGCCGCAGATACGAGGCGCAGGGTATGAAGCTGTGATCCTTCACTGCGAATCCGCTGCAACAAAGTAGATGTGGTAAGATCGCCTCGCTCGTAGAGTAAAAAATGTCGATTACAAATATAAATTACAACAAAAACAAAATGGTCAATTGTTATGTCTTAGGAATCAGGGCAAAATGTTGATTTGAAAAGATGTATCATATATATTGACATTTTTTATGAATAGTTAAGGCTAAATGAAAAGACAATTTCACGCTCTGGTATTGGCTGCTGGTAAAGGAACCAGGTTTAAATCAGAGAAAATCAAACTTCTCCATACTTTGATGGGAAAATCCATGCTTAAAATGGGAGTGGATTCTATCTCCCAGCTAAAGCCTAAAATGACCCACATAATCGTAGGATATCAAAAAGAGGCGCTTATGGAGGAGTTTTCCGGGGATGGAATCAGTTTTATTACCCAGAAATCCCAGTTGGGAACTGCACATGCAGTTATGGCAGCGAGTAAAACTCTTTCTAAGTATAATGAGGACGATGTTCTCATCATGAACGGAGATCTTCCCTTGATCAGGCCGCATACTTTACGTCCTTTATTAAAACAGCACCAGAAGCAGGGCAATGCGCTAACTTTTATGTCAGCGGAAATGGATGATCCTACCGGATTCGGCCGCGTGATCTACCTGGATAAAAACAGAATAAGGATTATAGAAGAAAGAGATGCCACGACCGAGCAGAGAAAACTTAAAGAGGGGAATGCAGGTATCTATGTTTTTAAAATAAAGGATATGATAGCCGCTCTTCCCAAGATCTTGAATAAAAATAAAAAGGGTGAATATTACCTTACAGATATAATTGAGATTTTATCATCCTCCGGGAAAAAAGTCGGAGTCCACAAGACCACCCACGTCAGAGAGATAGTTGGTGTAAACGACCGTTTCGAGCTGGCTAAAGCAGTAAAAATATTACGTATGAGAAAAATTGAATCTATGGCGCTAAAAGGAGTGACATTTTATGATCCTGCTTCAACCTGGATTGATTTTGATGTAAATATCGGCAGAGATACGGTCATTTATCCTTTTGTTGTGCTTGAGGGGAATTCTGTTATTGGCAAAGAGTGCACTCTATACCCGGGCGCTCATATTATAAATTCAAGGTTGGGTCAAGGAGTAAAAATTCTTTCCTCTACTATGATAGAAGAAAGCCGTATAGCTGATAAAGCCCAGATCGGGCCTTTTACGCATCTTAGGCCTAACAGTATTATTAAATCAGGCGCAAAAGTCGGAAATTTTGTCGAGATGAAAAACACAGTTTTTGGTAACCGCTCTAAGGCGGGACATCTTTCCTACGTGGGAGACAGCTTGGTGGGTAAAGATGTTAACATTGGGGCTGGTACGATTACCTGTAATTATGATGGCGTAAAGAAGAATAAAACTATAATAGATGACAGAGTTTTTGTCGGCTCGGGTACTCAACTTGTTGCCCCTCTAAAAGTGAGAAAAGGAGCCTATATTGCAGCAGGCTCCACTATTACAAAAGATGTTTCGGCTGAAGCTCTGGTTGTTGCCCGCGTAAAACAGAGGGAAATAAAAGACTGGGTTTCCAAGAAAAAGAAAAAATAATGTGTGGAATAATCGGTTATATCGGCAAAAAAAATGTCGTTCCGATTCTTATTGAAGGATTAAAAAAACTGGAATATCGCGGCTACGACTCTGCCGGTATTGCAGTTGTTGATACTGGGCCCATCCAGAGGAGACGCGCCAAAGGGAAGATAAGCGTTCTGGAAGATGTTCTCAAGCAAGATGAGGTAAAAGGAAATTATGGTATCGGCCATACCCGCTGGGCTACTCATGGCAGGCCCTCTGAGGAAAATGCCCATCCTCATCAGGACTGTACCGGAGATATAGTCATTGTGCATAACGGCATTATTGAAAACTATATGGACCTTAAAACCCAGCTGAGTTTTGAAGGACATAAATTCCAGACAGAGACAGATACAGAAGTCATCGCTCACCTTATTGAGAAATATTTCCAGGAGAACCTGGAGGAAGCTGTAAGGCAGGCGATAGCGCATCTGGAAGGGGAATTTGCTGTTGCCGTAATATCTTCCCGGGACAGGGATAAAATAGTCCTTGTTAAACAGGGCCCTCCTCTTATTGTTGGGTTGGGTGAGAAAGAATATTTTGTCTCTTCTGATGTAAATCCTCTCCTTTTGTATACAAAAGATGTTGTATTTTTAAACGACGAGGAAATTGCGGTTATCGAGAGGGAAGGAGTGACCTATTCTGATTTTTCCGGCAAACCTATAAAGAAAAAGGTCGACTATATCAACTGGAATCCTCTTATGATTGAAAAAAGTGGATTTAAGCATTTTATGCTTAAAGAGATATTCGAGCAGCCCCGTGCCATCAGGGACACTTTAAAAGGAAGAATATCTATGGACAAAGGGGAGGTCCTCTTGGATGAGATCGGACTTACTGCGGAGAGACTAAAAAGTATCAGAAGAGTTGTTATTCTTGCTTGCGGAACATCTTTTAATGCCAGCCTTGTAGGTAAATATTTTATCGAGGAGATTGCTGGAATTCCAGTAGATGTAGAATATGCTTCCGAGTATCGCTACCGAAATTTTATCTTGGATAAAAATTCTCTAGTCGTTGCTGTATCTCAGTCCGGGGAAACAGCAGATACACTGGCGGCTTTAAGAGCCCTCAAGGTCAAAAAGCCATTGACCCTGGCGATCTGTAATATGGAAAACTCCTCTATTGCCAGAGAAACGGCTGGTTTATTGATGACTCATGCCGGGCCTGAGATTGGAGTTGCTGCTACCAAGACCTTTTCCGCCCAGATGACGGCCTTAATGCTGCTGGCCCTATATTTAGGTCAGCTAAAGGAGTCAATGGATAAAGATGCCGGTCTGTCCTATATTAAGGAGCTGCAGCGTATTCCCCATAAAATTGAAAGCATTCTTAGCCAGACAGAGGGATTGGAAAAACTGGCAAAAAAATTTATATCTGCTTCTCATTTTCTTTATCTGGGGCGTTGGGCAAATTACCCGATTGCTCTTGAAGGAGCCCTGAAATTAAAAGAGATATCCTATATCCATGCTGAAGGCTATCCTTCAGGAGAGATGAAACACGGCCCTATTGCTCTTATTGATGATAATATGCCTACCATGGCGATCGCACCTAAAGACAGAATCTATGAAAAGATCATAAGTAATATTTCCGAAATCAAAGCCCGTTCAGGCTATGTTATAGCCATAGCTTATGAGGATGATAAAGAGATCGAAGAGAACGTGGATGCTGTTATCCGGATTCCTGCCATCCTTTCGCTGCTGTCGCCATTTCTGACAACTGTGCCCTTACAGCTTTTTGCTTATTATATTGCTGCTGCCAGGGGAGCAGATGTTGACCAACCCCGCAACCTGGCCAAAAGCGTCACGGTTGAATAAAGAAAATAGCAACTGGGAAATGGATAAAAGCTGTGAAACCTGAATCGTGCAATGTTAGCTAAAAATCTTCTATCTAATGAAATTCTAATTTCACTTCTTGTTGCAGATAAACGCTTGTGCTATAATTGCCACCCGTAAATGTCCGCCGGGGTGGCGGAATTGGTAGACGCAAGGGACTTAAAATCCCTCGTAGGGTTCCTACGTGTCGGTTCGAGTCCGACCCTCGGCATTTTAGCATATAGGCAAATTTTTCTTCTTGACATAAAGGTCAACATGTCGTATTTTCTAATTAAGAGGCAACAAGATATTGTGGTGGATAGTAAGCTGGTTAGACTTTTTATGCTGATAAAATTGAGGAGGGCCAAGAGAGGAATCCTCGTCCTACTCTTTCGCTAAACCTTGAATGGTGGCCCTCCTCTTAATAATAAGTTTATTTCGCTATTAAGATAATCGCATTAAAGGCTAAAACTGTAAATAGCCCTTTCAGGTGAATCAAGGGGTGAGATATTTTATTTTATCTCATCGCTAATGGTTAGGAGGAGGTAAAAAAAATATGGATGCTGAAAAATTTGCCGAGGAAAAAATTACTGAAATAAAGGAAGAAGTCGGAAAGGATAAAATAATTTCTGCGCTTTCAGGAGGAGTCGATAGTTCTGTTTGTACCCTACTTGCCCACAAGGCAATAGGAGACAGAATGAAAGTAATATTTATTGATGATGGGTTAATGAGGGAAGGAGAGCCTCGGGAAGTCCAGCAAATATTTGCAGACCTGAATATTAGGGTTGAGATTGTCGATGCGCGAGAGGAATTTTTTGCCTCTTTGCAGGGGATAATTGATCCGGAAGATAAACGTAAAGCTTTTCGTAATGCTTTTTACACAGTTTTTAAGCGTGAGGTTTTAAATAGTGAGGCTAAGTTTCTTCTTCAGGGAACTATAGCTCCAGATATCATCGAAACTAAAGGCGGTGTAAAAACCCAGCATAATATCCTTGAGCAGATAGGGATTGACCCGCAGAAAGGATACGGATACAAGGTATTAGAGCCGCTTAAGGAGCTATTTAAGCCTGAAGTTAGAGAAGTAGCTGCTGCTGTTGGTCTTCCTGAAGGGGTTGCGCAGAGGATGCCTTTTCCCGGCCCCGGATTGGCTGCCAGAATTGTAGGAGAAGTGACCCCGGAGCGGGTCGAGCTTGTTCGCAAGGCGACTGTTATTGTAGAAGAAGAGATCGTTCCTTTAAATCCTTTTCAGGCTTTTGCTGTCCTGTTAAGTGATAAAGGCACAGGAGTAGAAGAGGGGAAGAGAAAATTTGGAGATATTATAATTATCCGCTCTGTGGAAAGCAGGGATGCCATGACTGCTGAGCCTACTCAGGTACCCTGGGAGATATTGCTTAAGCTTTGTAAAAGAATAACAACAGAAATACCGGAAGTCTCCCGAGTGGCTTATGAACTGACCTCAAAGCCTCCCGCTACTATCGAATATATCTAATTAGCATCTTATAGATCCCGAGTGTTATCAGAGGGATTATAAAAACAAAAAAGAATCCCCAGCTGATTGTGCCGTAGCCTTTGGATATAAGGTCAATTATGCCAAAAGAGGAAAGCATAAAAGCGATACTAAGAACCGTGATCGCGATCAATGCCCTTTGCAACGGCTGCAGTTTTTTTCCTTTTGCCTGCAAAGCAGAGTGGATCCTTTCGTTTACAGCATGAATAAAGCCGGTGCCGGTTTCTATTAGGGTGCCGAAAAGAACGATCTGGAAAACGATCAATAATATAGGGATACCGGCTTTCTGGAGTAAAAAAACTGCGGGAATTTCCTCCGGCAGTATACCCGGATAAAAGCCGACGACAGCTATATAGAAAAGTAGCCCGGGAAAGATAGCAATGGGACCGCCCAGAAGTCCGGCTATAATGGCTTCCTTTCTGGTTTTTATATGTTTAAGACAGAAAAGAACGGCAGCAATGATCCCCAGGTTATAGAGAGCATATTTAAATCCACCCAAAGCCCAGCCGGGCAGGACAGTTCCGGCTGCAAAATTGCTCTTGATCTCCGGCCCGAATTTAATGACAGCTACCATAACAAAAGCAATGTAAACTGCATAGAGTATTAGGGACCAGATGGAAAGGAAGTTTTCGATCAAGCCACTGCCTTTAAAAGTCAAGAATCCGACTGCGGCTAACATGATTACTACCCCCCCCAAATATGGGATCCCGAAATTTGTCTCCAGCAGTATTCCGGCCGCAGAGCCGATAACTGCTAGGACAATAAACAGTAGAAAGAAATAGATGATCTCAAATACAAACCAAAAAGGCCCGAGCAGTTTTTTAAAAAAGGTGCGGTAGTCATAGGCGTGGAAGGTACGGGAGAATTCAAAGGTTAAAGCCAAAATAAGCGACCACATTACAGTGGTTATAAGAATCATTCCCAGCAGCCCTCCCAGGGGGCCAAAATTTAGGAAATATTCAACCAATTCCCGACCAGTGCCATAACCACCGCCGATGGTCACGGATTGAAAGATAAAACCAGGCAATAGATATTTTTTAAAAAATGACGATTTAAGAAAGCTCATATAATTACTTAAGTTTTTATCATATCATTTTTTTTTCTATTTACCATTTACTATTTTCCATTTTCACAGTATCATACATCTCGACATTTCTTATGAATTGTTCATGTAGACATAGATTATTCACGAGTTGAGATTGCAGTAGATGTAAGGCGCTATCGTCTAGGGGACTAGGACAGGTGGTTCTCAGCCATCAGACCGGGGTTCGAACCCCCGTAGCGCTGCCAATCTTATTTTATCTAGTTTCCCCTGAAAAATCGCTGTCTTTGGTTTTTCTAGTATTCAGCCGCCATACCATATTTTCAGAGCTAATCAACGATTTTTGTTGCATATTTGCAACCCGGGAAGATTCTGTCTTCGTATATGTGGATCATCTCCCGATTAGTTGATGGATAATAATAGATGTTATTGATTTTAAAGAAAAATGGACATCAGGTACTTCGCCTGGGTAGAATAGGTTTTTACCACAAAAACCAACCCAAGGAGGTTACCGATGTCCGCTTTAAG
>JAUWNW010000103.1 GCA_030612445.1 Candidatus Aminicenantota bacterium | reverse complement strand
GATTATTTATATAATAATTGGATTTAGTTTGTTTGTCAATCACCCCTACCGGTGATTTTTGCGGCACTGACTCACCTCCTATTGACAATAATCAGTGATTTAAAATATAATGTTATCTTAAAGTATGGGGGCGAATTGGATTCGACGGAGGTAATGAGACAAAGGTTGCATGCCGAGGTTCCATCTTCCTCGTTAAATAAGGTGGACCTAATTAAGTGCAGATTCTATGCCACTTGCTGCCTAAATATTAGGTATGCCGTTTCTCTGGTGTTTTCCTGTGGCGCCTTAGAGACGTCGACTAACAGGATAGCAGCTCCGGTCTGCTTTGAGCCGGATGAGCGAAATTTCATCAGAGCTGGTTTCATGGTGCCTTTCTCCTTCAGGAGCCATGGAACGAGAAACAAGAAGGGGATAAGCATGTAGAGACCTTTTGTCGAATGCCTTCGGACGCGGGTTCGATTCCCGCCGCCTCCAGAATTTTTGAAAAGAAGTGAGTGCATGATTCAAGGCGAAAAAAATGCAAAATTTTAAACGGGCTTTTGTATTTATCATCCTTTTATCTCCAGGTATCTTATTTCTTCAGGATATCTCGAATTTAAAGATATCAATAAAGGATACGGATGATTCCAGCCGGATAATATTAGCGTCTTCCAAAAATTTAAGTACGAGTATTGAAAAAAGCGGTTCTTTTATTATGGTAAGGATCAGAGCTGATCTGCCCTATAAAATTCAGAGACGCTCCTTTAACAGCCGGTATATTGAATCGCTAGGGTGGTCTCGGGGTGCGGGTTATTATATCCTGAATATCAAAACATCATTAGCAAAGTTCTCTTATGTATCTTCAACTCTTAAAGCTCCTTACAGGCTTATCATTGATATTATACCGGAAGGAACAGGAAAAAGAGAAAAGGGTGAGATAATTGTTGAAAGCAATAGTAATGCCTATTCGGATTCTAATAAGGTTGATATTGATCAGGGACTAAAAACTATTATTATCGATCCAGGCCATGGAGGTCTGGAATCTGGAGCCAAAGGAAAGTTTGGCACACTTGAAAAAGAAATTACTCTGGATATCAGCCTCAAACTTAAAGAGATCATTGAACGGAATCTTGCCTATCGGGTTGTTTTAACGCGGGATAAGGATATTGCTGTTTCCCTGGAAAATCGGGCTGCCAAAGCCAACAATAACCGTGCTTTTGTATTTATCAGCATACACGCCAATGGGTTTTTCCGTAAAGAAGCCCGAGGTTCAGAAACGTATTTTCTAAACTTGAATGCCACAGATGAAGAGGCCAGAAGATTGGCCTATTTGGAAAATAATTCTTCCGAACTTAATACGGTCGAAGGGGAAAATGAAGATGATATAAAGATGATCCTCTGGGATATGGCTCAGGCGGCTTATTTGACGCAAAGCAGTCAATTAGCCGAATTGATCCAGAACGAGCTCAATACCCTGTTAGGGACCTTAAACCGGGGGGTAAAACAGGCCCCGTTTAAAGTACTGACTGGGGTTGCTTGTCCAGCTGTGTTGGTCGAAGTGGCTTTCATTTCTAACCCTGACGAAGAACGAAAGTTAATGAAAAGTGAATTTCAAAACATGATTGCCCTGGCTGTCTATAGAGGTCTTACAAATTTTCTTAAACTGAATTTGTAGAAGTGATGATATAAATGAGTGTAAGACAATACGCCTTCCTAATTGCCCTTTCAGTTCTTCTTCTTGTTTTAGTTGCTATCTTTTTTAAATGCGGAGAGGAAAAGAAGTTGATTCCGGAACCAGTTACTCAGATGTTAGATTCAGAGGAGATTTCAGGTGAAGAATCCGAAACAAAAAAGGTTTTCCTTTTTTTCCTGGCAGAAGAAGATGATCTGCTGCATGCGGAAGTAAGAGAGATTCAAGCAGATGCAGTTTTAATTCTACAGGCAAAACTAGTGATCAGAGAGCTTATTAAAGGCTCTCGTAATGAAGGCATATCCCCTATTCCTGTAAAGACAAAGTTACGTGAGCTTTTTATCACAGATGAAGGGATTGCCTTTGTTGATTTTTCCAAAGAGATTCAGGAAAATCAATTTTTTGGCTCCGCAGGGGAAATAGCTGCTGTTTTTTCTATTGTTAACACTCTTACATATAATTTTAAGTCGATAAAGAGAGTGTTTATTTTAATTGAGGGCAGGGAAAAGGAAACTTTAGGTGGACATATTGATCTAAAGCGGCCTCTTTTGCCCCGTTTTGACCTGGCAGCGAATCTCCCGGGATCAGGATAATTGAATAGATTAACGCGGGCAGCAATAGTCGGTTTTCCAAATGTGGGCAAGTCCACTCTGTTTAACCGGCTTTTAAAGCAGAAGAGATCACTGGTGCACTCTTTGCCTGGGATGACCCGGGATTGGGTATCTGCATCCTGCAAACTTAAGGATAAAGAATTTATACTGGTTGATACAGGAGGGTTTTTTGATTTTGAGAATGATCCTTTTTCGCGTTTAGTCAAGGAAAAAGCCTGGGAAGCGTCCCGTGATGCAGATATTTTGATCTTTGTGCTTGATGGAAAAAGGGATCTATTACCTGCGGAAAAAGAACTTTATTTTTCTTTAAAGAAACTGAATAAGCCTGTTGTGGTAGTTGTAAACAAAGTAGATTCTTTAAGGGGGGAGGAGAAACTGGGAGATTTTTTTCAACTCGGAAATGAATCGATTATTCCAATTTCCGCAGAACACAAAAGAAATATAAATATATTGGAAAAGGCTTTAAAGGAGATTCTCCCTGCTACCGCAGCGGCGGAAAATGAAGGCAGTCCCTTAAGGATAGCTTTGGTAGGACGGATCAATGTGGGGAAATCATCGATAGTCAATATGTTGAGTGGTCAGGAAAAACTCATTGTAAGTCAGGTTCCCGGAACTACCAGGGACAGTACGGATACCTTGATTTATCGGGAGAAAAAGGCATTTTGCTTGGTCGATACAGCAGGCATACGCAAGCTGAGCCGTACACGAGATAGTCGGGAAAAGGCAGGTATTATTAAAGCAAAAAAAGACATTAATCGTGCTGATGTAGTTTGCCTGGTTATGGATGCGCAAGAATTTCCTGTCCGCCAGGATACAGCTATTGCACATTTAGCATATGATTCAGGGAAACCACTTCTAATAGCTTTGAATAAATGGGATTTAGTAAATAAAGAAAATAAACCGGATAAACATTTTAAGGTGAGAGTCTATGAAAGAATGGATTTTATTGCCTATGCTCCCCTGCTTTTTACTTCTGCCTTATCCGGAAAAAGAATTATTAATATCCTTGATTTAGCAGAAGAAGTATATTCTAATGCAAGCAAAAGAATCTCCACATCCAGTTTAAATGATTTCTTGTCCAGGGTAAGTGAAGAGTACCCTCCCTTATCCAGAAAAAAAACCCGAATAAAGATAAAATATATGACTCAACAGAACGTGTTTCCTCCTACATTTATCCTTTTTACTCATTCTGCGGCATCTCTCTCTCCTGCATATGAGAAATATTTTATCAACCGCCTGCGAGAAAACCTGGATCTGCAAGGAACTCCTATCCGTATTCATCTTAGACAGAATTGAAGAAAATTGAGGTGTTGAGTTTAGGTTTTTTCCTTGACTTTAAGGGGATATTCGATTATAAATTTCTTTTAAATACATTGAAAAGATTTGAAGTTTAAGGAGGTCGTTATGTTTCGAAAAGACATAAACACTTTGTTGCTGGTTCTTGTAGCTGTAGCCGTGGTTTTTTCCTTTACCAGTTGTGAGAAACTCAGTATTAATAATCTTAAAGCGAACAATTACTTCTCTAAGGCTAACCATAATTTTACAGAGGGGCACTACCGTGATGCTATTGACAATTATGAGAGAGCATTAGAGTATAACCCTGAATTAATAGAAGCTTACCGTTTCGTTGGGGAGGCATATAAAAAGCTTTATAAACCAGGATTGGACAATGAAGCTAATAATGAAAGAGCCCAGCGTGCTTTGGATGCCTTGACTAAAGCTCTGGAAATCAATCCTGGAAATAAACAGATCATCCATTCTCTGGGTGATATGTATGACAAGATGAGGAATTTTGAGGAATCAGAAAAGCTGTTTTTGAAGATCCTAGAAATGGAACCCACAAACATGGACAATTATTATGTAGTGGCTAACTTTTATAAAAGATATGCCGGTGAGGATAATGACTATGGAGAACGGGCTAAGTCGATGTATTTGCGCAGGATTGAGACCGACCCGGTGAATCCACAGGGATATGCTTATTTAGCCCAGTATTATGATGAAAAAACCCCCCGGCCGGATTTTGATAAAGCAAATGAAGTGCATAAGATCCGTTTAAAATTAGAGCCGGATAATTATTTGGTCTGGTATGCAGTCGGAGTAAACCGTTTCTGGAAAGCTTTCCGCTTGCAGAATGTACTGAAAAGGGCAGATAGAATTGCCCTGGCAAATGAAAGTGAAGAGGCCTTAAAGAAATCCCTTGATCTGGAGCCATCTCACTCTTTTACTTATTCATACATCAATCTGGTTTACAGGAATGTTTTTGCAAAACTGTATCCGGAAAGAGAAAAGACATTTATAGAAAGAGCAGATACTTGGCTAGATAGATTTAAAGAGGTCAGAAAGAGAGAGCTCGAGAGAGAGCAACTTGAAAAAGAATTGAAGAGCGGCGAGATCCACTAACTCGCTTGCTGGTTTAAATAAAGACTTTATATTTCTGATGGGGCTGAATTGGAAACAGTTTGGTCCCTTTTTTTATTGATTATGTGGGGTAGAGGATGAATGAATTAACTTGAGGAATTCAGTTTGTCATCATGAGGATATAGTTGACATTTGCCTGAAGATTTAGTATATTTTTGCATCACTATAAGTATTCTTTTATCATCATATATACTTGTGTAATGGATAATAAGGTTTAAAGTAATGAAAACATACATTCCAAAAAAAGAAGAGATTGAGAAAAAATGGTGGTTGCTTGATGCTGAAGGAAAAATTCTTGGGCGCTTAGCTACTGAAATCTCAATTATACTTCGAGGGAAAAAAAATCCCAAATATGTGAGTTTTATGGATTCAGGAGACTTTGTAATTGTAGTTAATGCTGAGAAGATTAGAGTCTCGGGAAATAAACTCGAACAAAAAAAGTATTATTCCCATACTGGATACCCGGGAGGAATAAAAGAAAAGACTCTCAAAGAGTTATTAGATAAAGAACCTGAGGAAGTTATTCGAAAAGCTGTCCAGGGAATGGTTCCCAAGAATAAACTAGGCCGAGCGATTTTAAAAAAACTTAAGGTCTATAGCGGCCCTAATCATCCGCATGATTCTCAAAAACCCCAGGAATACCAGTTTTAGGAGGAATCTTGAGCTTAATTCAATACTATGGAACAGGACGCAGAAAAACATCTGTTGCCAGAGTCTTTCTTAGGCCGGGTAAAGGTGATATAACTTTATATGTTAATAAAAGGCTCCGGCAGTTTGAGGATGTTTTTGGCCTGGATAGAAACAAACAGAAGATTAAAAAGCCGCTGATGCTGACTGAGACTGATAATAAATTTGATATTTTCATCCGAGTAAACGGAGGAGGAACGACAGGCCAAGCAGAAGCTATACGTTTAGGGATTACTAGGGCTCTGGTTGAGTTTAATCAGGAATTAAGGCCTACTTTAAAGGAAGCCGGATTGATTACCAGAGATGCCCGTGAAAAAGAAAGAAAGAAGTATGGACGGTTAGGTGCTCGTAAATCACCACAATATCACAAGAGATAAGATGGAGGATCAAAGTTGGTTTCAGTAACAATGAAAGAGCTTTTAGAAGCAGGTGTTCATTTTGGCCATCAGACTAAGCGATGGAATCCAAAAATGAAGGATTTTATTTTTGGTCAAAGAAATGGGATATATATTATTGATTTGCAGAAAACAATAAAAATTTTTAGAGAGGCTACAGAGTTTATAGAAACTATTGCTGCAGAGGGGAAAGATATCCTTATTGTCGGGACCAAAAAACAGGCCCAGGATATTGTTAAAGATTATGCTTTGCAGTGCGAAGCATGTTATGTCGATCAAAGATGGCTGGGCGGATTGCTTACTAATAATAATGTAATCAGAGGGAGTGTTGACAAGCTGAAAGAGCTGGAAGAAATGAAAGAAGACGGGCGTTGGGAGCTGCTTTCAAAGAAAGATCAGTCTAAACAAGATAAAGTCTTTAAAAAATTGTCAAAAAATTTAGGCGGCGTTAAAAATATGAAAGGCATGCCAGGTGCTCTGATAGTAATTGATTCAACAAAAGAAGATATTGCTATTGCAGAAGCCAGAAAGCTCGGTATTCCAATTGTAGCAGTGGTTGATACTAATGCTGATCCGGATGGGATTGATTATCCTATTCCCGGCAATGATGATGCTGTCAGAGCTATTGAGTTATTTACAGCCAAGTTATCCGAAGCAATTATGGAAGGCAAAAAAAAGAGATTGGAGAAGGAGTTGGTTGAGGCAAAGCAAGAAGAGGAGGAAGCTCTGAAAGCAGAAGCTGAAGAAACCGAAGAAGATAAACCTAAAGTAACGGAGAAGACTGCAGAGGAAATATTAAAAGCCGGGAAAAAAGCTATTCCAGCTTCAGCCAAAAAAGAAAAACCTAAAACAAAAAAAGAAGAAAAAGCTGCACCTGAAAAAGAGACTGTTCCTAAGGAAAAGGCCGCAGCTGAGGACAAACCTAAAAAACCTTCTAAGGAGCTGGAAAAATCTGAAAAAGAAGAGAAAGCATAATGGAAATTACAGCAAAACTAGTCAATGAGTTGCGGCAGCGCACAGGAATAGGAATGATGGACTGCAAAAAAGCTCTCCAGGAAAGTAAGGGCGATATTGACGAAGCAATTACCATTCTCAGGAAAAAGGGATATGCTCGAGCCAAAGATAAAATGAGCCGGGAGGCTTCTGAAGGTATTGTCGGGTCCTATATCCATATGAATAACAAGCTGGGTGTTTTGGTTGAAGTTAATTGTGAATCGGACTTTGTCGCCCGCACTGAAGATTTTCAGCAGTTGGTAAAAGATATTGCCATGCATATAGCTGCTGCAAATCCTAAGTATCTTTCTTCGGGAGATGTCCCTGAAGATATATTAGAGCAGGAAAAAGAGATAATCCGGGAACAGTTCAAGGATTCCAATAAGCCTCCGGAGATTATTGATAAAATTGTTACGGGGAAATTAGGGAAATTTTATTCAGAGGTCTGTTTATTAGAACAGCCGTTTATTAAAGACGACAAAGTATCCATTACTAAATATATTGCATCTTATATAGCAAAATTGGGAGAAAACATTAAAGTGCAAAGGTTTGCCAGGTTTGCATTAGGTGAGCCCTAATATTTAAATATGCCGAAGGAAAAGCCGAAATTTAAACGAATTTTATTAAAACTTTCCGGCGAGTCTCTTTTAGGCAGCCTTGCTTACGGAATCGATTTCGAATCAGCCCGATCTATTGTTTTAGAGATTAAAGAAGTCTATGATCTCGGGGTTCAAATAGCAATAATGATCGGGGGTGGAAATATTTTTCGAGGAGTCCACGGAACAGAGATTGGGATGGAGCGGGCTTCAGCAGATTATATGGGGATGCTGGCAACTGTTATGAATGGTATTGCCCTGCAGGATGCGTTTGAAAAAGAGGGAGTATCTACCCGGCAGATATCTGCTATCGAAGTAAAAGCCGTAGCTGAACCCTTTATGAGAAGGAGGGTGATCAACCACCTTGAAAACGGAAGGATAATAATTTTTACAGCCGGCATAGGCAGGCCTTTTTTTACTACAGATACTGCTGCTGCTGAAAGGGCCCTGGAAATAAAGGCGGAAATCATTCTGAAAGCTACTAAAGTGGACGGAGTTTATTCTAATGACCCAATCAAGGATAAAAATGCGAAGCGCTATACTTCTATCAAATACCTGGATGTACTGAAACAAGGATTAAAAGTAATGGACGCAACTGCCATTTCCTTGTGTCAGGATCACAAGCTCCCAATTTTGGTTTTTAATCTCAGGGAAAAGGGAAGCATTAAAAAGGCAGTCCTTGGGGATAAAATCGGAACACGGATTTATTGAGTATTTATTCCCGGTATCTGTCCTTAGTAATATAAAAAAGGTACAAGCTAATGGTAAAAGAGGAATTAAAGGATCTGGAAAAAAAAATAAAAGGTTCTGTGGAGCATTTTCGTAAGTCATTGAGCAAGCTCAGGACCGGAAGGGCAAGTATAAGCGTTTTTGACGATATCAAAATTGATTATTATGGTGCTTTGACTCCTATTAATCAGGTGGCTACGCTTGCTGTTCCTGAACCGACATTGATCACTATTCAACCCTGGGAAACTTCAGTGCTGGAAGCCATAGAGAAGGCAATTCGAGCAGCTGATTTGGGACTTAATCCAATAAATGATGGAAAAAGATTGAAAATTCCAATTCCTCCTCTGGATGAAGATCGGCGCAAGGAGATTGCCAAATATATTCACAAGATAATGGAAGAGGAGAAAACTGTTATCCGGAATATGCGAAGGGAATCCAAGGAAATGATAGAGCTGCTGGAGAAGGAAAAAGAGATTACAGAAGATGATAAGTTCTGGGGATATGATAAGCTCCAGGAAATAATTGACCAGAATGTGGAAAAAATCGAAAAACTTGCATCCGCAAAAGAGAAAGAGATCCTGGAAATTTAAGAGAAATTAAACTGCTTTCCTGGCAAACCAGTTTTCCCGGTTACCGAATTTTGTCCGGATAACCACTCCCCATCCTATCAGACTTAAGACGAAAGAGAACAAAGGCCCTAGTATGGGAATAAGACCGATTATTGTGACCAATATGAATCCGATTATTACAGCTAAAAATGGGGATGGGTGCTTTTTATTAAAAGCTCTGGAAAGGCTTTCTCCGAAGAAATGAAAAAGAATGACCTGCCCGAATATTTTAACGACAATGCCAATAATTACTAGGGACAACAGAATCGGTATACCTATAATTATCAGGGAAAGGAAAGCGGAAAATATTATCAGCCCGGTAAATACAATAATACTTATAATCCCGGTTCCGAGCACCGGCCAGAAAGATGACCTGACTTGAGACGAACCAAATATGACCTGGCGGGGGAATATAGCTGTTAAGATAACAGCCAGGATAAACCAGATAAATGACATTATCAATTTTACGATTATCAGGAAGGGAATAAGAGATATTCCCGCCTTGCCTATCATTACTGCTTTTAAGATCGCAAAAAGATCATCTGAAGTGTTAAAATAGATGGTGTCGCCTTTGATAATAGTTCCCGGCTCTTTTGTGAGAGTGCCGCCGAGGGAAACAACATCTCCTGTGATAGTGGCAGTTGACTTTAAGGTAATGTCTGCTCCTATTCCCAGGACAACGTCTCCGACCTCGCCTTCTACAATGATCGTGCCTCCGAAGGCTATAGCATTTTTTTTGATTTTTCCTTTAATAAGAATGTCACCGCCGAAGGTGATCACATTGTCCTGGACTTGATCTTGGGCAACAATTATATTGTTTTTGCCTAAAATATTTTGCTGTCCGTTAAGAGGGGCAAAACCAACGAAAAATAAAAGTAGGGCAAAGGGGAATATTATCTTTTTATTCATAATGTTCTCCGATCAACAATTTTTTTTCAATCCGTAATATATTATTGTAAATGTGGCCAGAGAAAGGATGATGAGTATTATTTGTAATTCAGGACCAAGAATCGAAGCAAGACTGGCCAGGTCGTTAAATATTTGCTGGATACATTGAGAAATAGTTTTTATGAGAAGAAAAGCAAGCTTACTTATCTTGGCGGATAGAACCAAGGTGTTCTTTAGAAAATTCAATACTGAATGGTTAAGACTGATGAGGATATTTATCAGGTTTTGTCCGGAGCTTAGAAATAAGATAAAGAGGGCTGTGAGCATGACAGAAAAACAGGCGGTTACAGCCAGGATCGAGGCGCGAACTGGAATTTTTAAGGGGAATATTTGCCCCATAAGCTGCCTGGAGAAATCCGGAGGCACTTTTAAAGATGGGAGGCTTTCTGTAGCCTTTATAAAAACCCTTCTTTCTTTGACTGCTTTCCGGCAGAGAGGGCATTCTTTTAAATGATCTCTTATAAGGGTGGTTTCAGGCACTGGCAGTTCTTTTTCAAGATAGAGGTATATCTGGTTGCTGTGGAGGCACTTCATCCCCTATCCTCCATTTGCTTTCGGATCAGTTCTTTAGCCTGAAAGACCAGGTTTTTTACTGTTCCACCCGGCAAGTCCTTGATCTCTGCAATTTCTTGATAGCTGAGCTCATTGATGTGCCTCCAGACAAATAATTCTCTTAGGCGAAGGGGAATCTTTGCTAGAGCTGTTTCTATTTTCCCTCTTATCTCTGAAAGCTCGTATTTTTCATAAATAGAGGTTTCTTGGGAAGGGAGCTGAATGGGAGGCAGGGAGTCTTCTTTTTCGGACTGCTGGTCTATTGAGAATGCTTTGATCTTCTTCTTTCTCCAATAGTCGATTATATAATTGGATGCGATTTTATAAAGCCAGGTACTGAATTTATAACAAGGACGATAGGAATGAAGGGAGGAATAAGTTTTAATGAAAACATCCTGGGTTAATTCAAGCGCAAGTTCATATTCTCCAACAGTACGTCCGATATAGTTTAAAAGCGGCTGCTGATATTTTTGAACGATCATTTCGAAAGCCTCTTGCTTGCCGGCTAGGGTTTTTTTTACAAGCTCTTTATCTTCAGGCAATGGAGGACATCCTGCCCTCTTAAACTTATACGTAGTTGAGGGCAAATAGTTTTAGCCTGACCTATTCATAAAAAATGGCGATGACCTAATTATTATTTTCTTTTCAGGGATATGCGAGATTCTTTTGAGAATGATTATAGAAACTTTTTTCTCGTTTTCATTTTTAATTTTAATCGCCATTTTTTTCCAAAGGCGAGCCGATTTTACTGCATCTGCTTCGTTGCAGGGCACTTGCGGTGAAGTATCACAGCTTCATATCCTGTGCCTCGCATCTGCGGCAACCTCGACTCGTGAATAATCCAGGTTAGTTGTTATTTGAGGATCATCTCCCGATTAGTTGATGGATAATAATAGATGTTATTGATTTTAAAGAAAAATGGACATCAGGTACTTCGCCTGGGTAGAATAGGTTTTTACCACAAAAACCAACCCAAGGAGGTTACCGATGTCCGCTTTAAGT
>JAUWNW010000083.1 GCA_030612445.1 Candidatus Aminicenantota bacterium | reverse complement strand
AAGCTTAGAAGAAATGGAAGAAATACTTCAATTTTATTCATTTGACCTGAATCATATTATTTTTAATAATATAAAGTTATGATCAAATTTTTTAACACTCTGAGTCATAGGATCGAACCATTCCATTCTATAAAAAAAAATGAAGTCAAGCTCTACACCTGCGGCCCTACGGTTTACGATTATCCTCATATAGGGAATTACCGCGCCTATATTTTTGAAGACCTCTTAAAAAGGTTCCTTGTTTTTATGGGATATAATGTCACTCATGTCATGAACATCACTGATGTTGACGATAAAACCATAAAAGGCGCTGATAAAAAAAATATTAGCCTTAAAGAATACACTTCAAAATTTATTGATGCTTTTTTTAGAGACCTTAATATCCTTAATATTTCCCAAGCTGACCATTATCCCCGGGCCACAGAAAACATCCCAGAAATGGTACATATGGTCAAATCGCTCTGCAATAAAGGTTACGCTTATGAAAAAGATGGAAGTTATTATTTCAACATTTCCAAATTCAAAGATTACGGTAAGCTTTCAAAAATCAACCTTGACGGCTTAAAATCAGGTGTGCGGATTGATTCAGATGAATATGAAAAAGAAAGCGTACATGATTTTGCGCTCTGGAAAGCAGGAAAAAAAGGAGAACCTACCTGGGATACGGAATTGGGCTCCGGCAGACCTGGATGGCATATCGAGTGTTCAGTTATGAGTTCGAAATATTTAGGAGAAACTTTTGATATCCACTGTGGGGGGGTAGATAATATTTTCCCTCATCATGAAAATGAGATTGCCCAATCTGAAGCCCACAGCGGAAAAAAATTTGTGAACTACTGGCTTCATTGCCATCATCTTATTGTAAACGGCGATAAGATGTCCAAATCCAAAGGGAATTGTTTTACAATAAACGATCTCTTACGGAGAAAAGTCGATCCTTTGGCATTACGTTTGTTGTTACTTTCAACTCATTACCAAAAAACCTTAAATTTCACTTTTAAAGCTCTCGAACAATCACAATCAGCCTTAGATAGATTAAAAGATTTCCTTTATGAATTGAACAACAGGCCCTTAAAACCTGGGGAAAATAAATCCATTCAGGGTTTAATCGAGAGGATGCAGCGAAAATTTATTGCAGGATTAAGCGACAATCTAAATATTTCTTCAGCATTGACTGCAATATTCGCATCGATCAAAAAAATAAATATACTTCTGACCAAGGGGGCAATATTTAAAAAAGACGCAGAAAATATTATCTCTTCCCTAAGTTCTCTGGATAAAGTTCTGGCAATTTTACCCCCCAAAGAAAAGAAAAACCTGACTGAGAAAATACATAAGAAAATTGAAGAAAGAAATAAAGCCAGGAAAGAAAAGAATTTTAACCTTGCCGATAAAATACGTAACGATTTGCTTGAGCAGGGAATACTTCTTGAAGACACTGAAAGCGGTGTCCGCTGGAAATTTCATGACAATGTGAAAAATGATAAAAAAAATAAAGATAGGACTTAACTTTGCCTGAAACAATTACCCCTTTTGAATTGGGCAAAATAGGGGAAAAGCGAGCCCTTAAATATTTGAAAAAAAAGAAATTTAGGATCATAAAGCAAGGATTCCATTTGTATAAGGGTGAGATCGACATTATTGCCTATGACGGAGATACCTTGGTTTTTGTCGAAGTTAAAACACGCCGCAATTATAAATACGGGCGACCTGAAGAAGCGGTTACTCCTTATAAACAATTACAGATACGAAAAATCGCCCAGGCTTTTCTTACAAAAAACCATATTAAAGACATTAAATGCCGTTTTGACGTCTTAGCCCTGCTTTGTGATAGAGACAAAAAATTTAAAATCGAACATTTTATTGACGCTTTTTAACCTGAATTATTTAGGAGATTATAATGCAACATTCACGTTTATTTAAATCATTTTTACTTATTATTTTATGTTTTTCAGCTGTTTTTAGCACGCTAGCACAAAATGTTCCTAAGCCGGAAGAGATACTTGGTTTTAAAGTAGGAGCTGATTATCATCTGGCCACATATACCCAGGCAATCGAATACTACAACCAGCTTGCCGCAACTTCAGCTAGGATCAAGCTGTTTGAAGCTGGAAAAACCTCAATGGGACAGACTATGACTTATGCGGTTATTTCTTCATCGGAAAACCTTTCTCAGTTAGAAAAATATAAACAAATAATCCGCAAACTTTCTCTGACAAAAGGACTTTCTTCAAACAAAGCCCAGGAACTTTCTCATGAAGGCAAAGCAATTGTATATATAGACGGTGGTCTGCATGCTTCTGAATGCGCCCCGGCCCAGCACAATATTCAGCTTGCCTATGAACTTATAACCTCATCATCTCCAAAGTACCAGAGGATAAGGGAGGATGTTATTTTGATTTTAGTCTTTGCCAATCCTGATGGAATGAATCTTCTAGCCGATTGGTATCATCCCAATGTGGGAACACCATATGAAGTAGCTTCCATGCCCTGGCTCTATCATATTTATGCCGGACATGACAATAACCGAGATTCCTACATCGCAAACCTGGTAGAGACCAAGAATATAACCAGATTGATCAACAAAGAATGGTTTCCGGTTATCCTCTACAACCATCATCAGACTGCCCCTTTTCCCGCCCGGATATGGACTCCTCCCAACGCAGAACCGACCAATCCCAATGTTCATCCTCTGATAGTACGCTGGCAGAATATGGTCGGCTCAGCTATGGGTGCAGCATTTGATGCTGAAGGAAAGGAAGGAGCTATTTCCAGAAATATTTTCGACTCTTGGTATCCCGGATACGTTACCCAGGTAGTGGACTCGCACAATATAATATCCATATTAACGGAAACAGCGTTATACCGATACGCAACTCCCCATTTTTATACTATTCGTGATTTTCCCAAACAGTATCAAGACTTAACAATGAGTGCTTTCTATCCCAATCCCTGGAAAGGTGGCTGGTGGCGACTTAAAGATGCAGTCGATTACTGTATAACCGCATCCACTGCTGTATTGGATGTGGCGTCAAAATACAAGCAGGAATTACTTTATAATAAATATAAAATGGCGGCAGATGTGATCAAGCGTTTTAAATCTGAACCACCTTATGCCTGGATAATCCCAGAAAAACAAGCAGACCCGGGCACAGTCTCTCTACTTTTAAATCGCATGAACCTGCTTGGGATCAATGTTTATAAAAGCACAGAAAGCTTTTCCTGTGATGGTATTCAATATCCGGCAGGAACACATTTGATTCCGATGAATCAAGCTTTTGCACTTTTTGTTAAAAATGTTTTTGAAGTCCAGCACTACCCCGATTTAAGGAAATATCCTGACCTTTGGCAGGGAATTATAAGTCCCATAGAGTTCGAAGGAGCTCCGTTTTCCTCTTATGACCAGATGGGTTGGACCCTCCCCTATCAATTCGGGGCAGAAGTTCTTGCGGCAAATTCTCCAGTTGAAGTCCAGATGAGCAAGCTTGATAAAGTCCACTTGCAAAAAGGAAAAATCTCTGGCAACCCAGGATATTCCTACCTCTTAAGGCATCAAGAAAACAACAGTTTCACTGCTGTAAACAGGATTTTAAAAACAGGCGGCCGGGTATTTTTTTCAGAATCGGGTGGAGATTTTATCATCCCTACAAACAGTGTTAAGCGTGTTTTTATGAATCAAATCGCCTCTGAGCTTGATTTAAATATAACCTCGATATTCAGGAAGCAAACTGTTAAAACACGGGAGATAAAAAAGGTCAAACTAGGGGTGTATAAATCATGGAGAGCTAATGCAGATGCGGGGTGGACAAGGTATATTCTGGAAAACTATGAATTTCCCTATAAGAATATTCATGATGCTGAAATACGAGCAGGCAATCTTAAATCCAATTATGATGTGATTATTATACCGAGTTCCCAGCCGGATACTATTCTCAATGGTCATATTAAAGGAACCATGCCTCCAAAATATATTGGCGGCATCACAACTTCAGGAGTACGGAACTTAAGAAAGTTTGCTGAAGATGGAGGAACTATTGTATTCCTGAGCAATTCATGTAATTTCGCCATAGATTATTTTAATATCCCTGTTAAGAATATTTTAAAGGACATAAAAAGAGAAGATTTTGTCTGCAGCGGCTCAATGCTGAGAATGGTATTTGACAATTCTCACCCGGTTGCTTATGGAATGCCGGAAGAAGCCTCTACAGTCTTTAATCGCAGTTGTGTTTTTGAAATACAGCCTTCATTTAAAAATAATAAAAATCCGGTGAGTGTTGCCAAATACCCAGATGAAAATCCTTTGATGAGCGGTTGGATATATGGTGACCGGATAATCCGCCAAAAAAGTGGGATTGTTGTAGCCCCTTTTGGTAAAGGAAGTCTTATCCTCCTGGGTTTCCCTGTTCAATTTAGAGCTCAGCCTTACGGAACATTTAAACTTCTCTTTAATTCGATATTTTATCTACCCTGAACTATTCCTAAAAAATATCGAGATGATTTGTAAACATGTACTTCTGATTTGTCCTGGCAATTTTTATTAATCATTTTGACAGTTTTTTGCAATACAGGGTGTTCTACCTCCGGAGCAATTTCTTTCAAAGGAATAAGAACAAATTTCCTCAGGTGCATTCTGGGATGGGGAATAATCAGATTTTCTGTATGTATAACCTTATTTTCCGCTAGAATTATATCTATATCAATAATCCGGGGACTTTTATCTAATTCTGTTTCTACTCTTCCCATCTGATGCTCTATTTTTTTTGTCTTATTTAGCAGTCCAAAAGGGTCAATATCTACTTCAATTTCCACAACCTGATTGAGGAACGAGGGTTGGTTGCGTTCACAAACCGGCTCAGTTTCATATAATGAGGAAGCAGTAATTACTTCAGCATCAATCTTTTTTAATTTAATCAGACAGTTTGCCAGATTAGCTTCCCTGTCCCCAAGGTTACTTCCTAAACATAAAAAGTATTTCATAAAATATTCAATATGTATGATACTTAGCCTGACCTAATCATAAAAAAATGGCGATGTTTATATTATTAATTTATTTTCAGTAATATGCAAAATTTTTTCAAGAATAGTTATTTTAAATCTTTTCTTGTTTTCATTTTTAATTTTAATCGCCATTTTTTTACCAAAGGCGAGCCGATTTTACTGCATCTGCTTCGTTACAGGGCACTTGCGGTGAAGTACCACAGCTTCATACCCTGTGTCTCGCATCTGCAGCAACCTCGACTCGTGAATAATCCAGGTTAGAAAATGGAAAATAGTAAATGTGAAGCTGCGTCTTAAAGAGGCGGCATGAATACTGGTAAATCCCGGAGAAAGCCATCCGGAACAACGCAGGCATGGTTCCTCGAGAGAATCTCGAGGAGAGCGTTGTGAGGACAGGAAGGGATTTCTCCGCTGGGGAAATCCCTGTCTTTCGCAGGGACTTACCTGTATCCATCCTTTACAAGCAGATGGCTACAGTTCCAGCAGGTTGAATTTTTTTAGTACCCTGAGTACAGAAAGAGTTACCCAAAGATGGTGTTCCAAAGTGGCTTTCTTAAATCCGGCTCTCCAGTAACCCCGTTTTTCTTGTTTATTAATAAGCCAATTTAGGGCTAACTGGATTTTCTTTTCACTTCGGTCAAATCCGATTTTCGCAAGCGAATCCAGGCTGCTTAATATGTCTGTAGCCCAAAAAGGATAAATTATTTCTTCCCAGAAACTTGCCTGGTGCCTGTCTTCATATTTGTCAGCACAAAAAAATCTCTGCATAATAAGCTCGCCAGTTTCTTTTGCTACTTTACTCTTTCTACGGGTTGGAGAAGCAGCCAGTGTTCTGAGGACCATTCCAGTTACCAAGTGAGAAAAAGGTTTGGATTTATCTGAATTTACGGGTTTGAGTTTTAATTGAGCTTCAAAGTTATAACGTTTCTTAAGTTTGGTTTTTGCAATTGTACGGTAAGGAATTACCCATCCTCCCTCATCTTGATTGTTTTTAAGTAACCAACGGAAGGCTTTCTGACATTTTCTATTTTTTTCCATCCCGAATAAACAAAGTACTTCTAAGGTTAAGGCATGATATGTAGGAGCATATTCATTAAGATAAGCACCACGAAAATCTCCTTCTATTGTTTGGGTGGAAAAAAGAAATTCAATAATTTTTTGCACCTCATCCATCTCCGGTTGGCAGCCATAATCATATAATTTAAAGGCATTTCTGAGTGTGGGGACAATATAATGATTTTTTTCCCAACATAAGGGCCCGTCATATTTCTTTTTGCACCAGCCCCCATTAGGTCTCTGGCTTTTTAGTATCCTTATCCGGTCCGCATATTTTTTAAGATTTTTAAACTCTCGATCTACTGGAACTTCAAGGATATCCTTTTTTAACCAGTAGAGAATTGGCAAATTACCTCGCGCCAGTAGAAATTCTATAGCCTTATTAGTACGAGCTTTCATGATATTTGATATCTATTCCTTTTTATCCGGATTTAAAATAATACATAAAAATTCAAATAATTTTTTATAGGGATTCTTAAATTGGTGTTTTTCTCCTCCTGGTATAAATAGGCTTTGCCCGGCAGATATATTTATTTGCTTACCATTGCCATCGACCACCAAGCCCTTTCCCTTCTCGATCTTAACTACATGTTCATGTTCATGAATATGATAAGGCGTTTTTCCCCCTGAATATACTTTAAATTTCCGCATGATTATTTTTTCTGAGCCATCATCCGGTCCTATTAACACTTTTTTATAAACATTTTTTATCTGATCTCCCTGCATTTTATGGACAGGAACATCTGCATTCTTTTTTATAATCAATTTTATATTCCTTTAAATTCTCCTACCCTGAACTATTCATAAAGCTCGCGACTAATCCATGTTAAAAAAACATCTGAAACCATTGATTTTAAAGCAAGAGGTTAAGAACTGTCAAATTTTTGGAGAAAATAATTGATTATCCACGCTAATTTCGATAGAGTTACGTACTTGAATTATTATTAAAATCAATAATAATCCATGCTAACTATTAGGTTTTTTGGAGGTTATTAATGTCTGACATAATCTATCTGGATAACGGAGCAACATCTTTTCCTAAACCGGAAGAAGTCTATACCTACATGGATAAATTTTACAGAAATTTTGGAGTCAATCCGGGCAGGTCTGGATAGGATATGTGTCTGGAAGCAGGAGAAGTTGTCGAAAATACCCGTAAAATGCTTACAAGATTTTTCAACGGCACTGACTCAAACAGATTGTGTTTCTCATATAACTCCACTGACGCCTTAAATATGATAATCTCTGGGATGTTAAAAAAAGGAGATCATGCCATAACTACGACCATCGAGCATAATTCGGTTATAAGACCCCTATATCATCTGGCTAAATTTAACGGCGTCGAAGTTGACCATATCCCCTTTAACAGCAAAGGATTTGTCGATCCAGAAGATTTTAAGAAAAAATTTAAAAAAAATACACGCATTGTCATTGTTAATCATGCTTCCAATGTCATCGGAACCATACAGCCGGTAAAAGAAATCGGAAAGCTTTGTAGAGAAAAAGGCATTCCTTTTGCCATTGACGTTTCCCAGTCAGCAGGAAAAATCCCTATTGATATGGAGGAACTAAACGTTGATGTAATCGCCTTTACAGGACACAAATCACTTTTGGGGCCAACAGGTATCGGGGGGCTTTATGTACGTGAGGGGATCGAAATACGCCACACCCGCGCTGGAGGAACAGGAGTAAGGTCAGCTGTTAAAACTCATCTTTATGAATACCCTTACAGGTTGGAATATGGGACTGCCAATACCCTCGGGATCGCAGGCCTGCATGCCGGACTTAAATGGATCGAAAAAAAGGGGCTGAACAACATCCATGGCCATGAAATGAAACTGACTACTATGTTGAGAGACGGTCTTAAAAAAATCAAGGGAGTCACCTTATACTGCCAGGATGACTTGAGCGATCATATAAGCATTCTTCCCTGTAATGTGGACGGCATGGAAGCTATAAATACCGGCACTCTGCTTGATGTGGACTATAATATAGCCATTCGTACTGGATTACACTGCGCACCACTCGTGCATGAACAGCTCGGCACAACTGAAATTCACGGTGCAGCCAGATTCGGTATCGGCCCTTTTACTACTGAAGAACATATTACAGCAGCTATTACTGCAGTCGAAGAAATAGCAGACATGCAGAAGAAGAAATCAGGTTAACCTTAACTATTCTATTCATAAAAAATGTCGATTATAAATAGAGATTACTTTTATATAATCAGTGCTTCAGCAACAATTTCAGCAACAGTTTTTATTTCAACTTCCAGTTTATAATGTTTATTTAACTCCATCAGCTGGTCAATACAATTATGACAGGGAGTCACCACTATTTTCGCACCGGTAGCCTTAATCTGATCGGCTTTTAATCTCCCTGTTTTCAAGCGACGGTCCGCATATCTGGTCATAGCGAGCTGACCTCCCCCTCCTCCGCAGCAATAATTTTTCTCCCTATTTGGTATCATCTCAACAAAATCAGTAACCGCATGTTTTAAAATATATCTTTGTTCCTCAACAATCCCCCCCAGGCGAACAAGATTGCATGGATCATGCAAAGTAACACGTTTTTTATTACGGGAAGCATCCAGCCGAATCCTCCCTTCTTTTATGTAATCAGCTATAACCTGTAAAATACTTTTTACCGGAAAATCATATTTTTTTTCAAGCCATTCTGGTGCTTCCCACCTGTTTGAATTGAATCCATGACCGCACTCAGCCAGGATAAGTGCTTCACATCCTAGTTCTCTTCGAGAATCAACCAGCCTTTCTGACATCAATCCGGCATCGCTATCATTGCCATTGTACAGCCCGTAATTGGTCACATCAAAATTATCTGAAGAAAAGGTCCAGCTCTCCCCGGCTGCATAAAATATTTTTCCTGCAGCTGAAATTGAAAGTGGGAAAAACATAGCTTCTCGGGGATTTATTGTATACAGCAGCCTAGCACCATTTTTATCCAGGGGAAGAGATGCCTCAGGATCATCAACATCATCCTGCAGCTCTTCCTCTAGCCATTCTATAGTTTCTAACCAGTCATCCCTAGCAATACCCATATTATTGCCTTTTTCAATAGCTGTATCTACAGTAGATTGCAGACCTGGAGGCACAAGTCCAGCTTCAGCAAGAGCCCCCCGGGCCGCTCGGATTATATAAGGGATGTTTATCCCCATTGTACAGTTAAGAGCGCAGCGGCCGCATAGAGTACATCTTCCAAATAAAGAGTCCACCCATTCCTTGACCATATCCCCATTAAGCACTTTACTTCCTGTAAGAGTTGGGGTTATTTTTGCAAATAAATCAAAATGTCTATTAAACACTTTGTTAATAAGTCCCAACTTGTTAGCAGGAATATTTTTTGGGTTCTTATCAACAATATAATAATGACATGTATCCGCGCATAGGCCGCAGTGGACACAGGTGTTTAAAAAAGCAGCAAAATCATAATTTATTCGTTTTTTAAACTCGTTTTTTATAATCAGGCAGTTTTCTCCAGATAGATTGTCCAATCTATCATCAAAACTTTGTTTATTTTTGCTATTCTTGGTCATCTCTAAACCTTAAATTGATGCTGACTTCTGGGAAAGACTCCTCTTCTCCCAAAGAAATGGCCGAAAAGAATCCGGCTGTAAAAAAAGAAGAAGCAGTGACGTATTTTTCCTATTGGTATATATAACAGCATTGAAATCGACACAAAAAATAATGCCGGTTTTAAATTTATTAAAGATGAATTCAAAAAGGATAATATTATAAATATATCTACCAAAAGATTTGCAATAAAATCATCCGGGCAGCTGAGGGAGCGCATAAATTGTTTTAAGCTTCTTTTTAACAACAGTCCCAGGCCGCAAACAGCCCCGGCAGCCATTAGGACCTGCAGAATATTCATCACTACTTTCCCGTAAGTAAAAGGGATAACCAGAGAAAGAAGATAAAAAAAAGCAGCGAAAATGCCAAAGTGATAACAAAATCCGGCCATATAAGTTATCAGATGCTTCCTGGCGCTTTCTTTTTCCCAGGGCATCATTCCCTGCCCAAAAGCATAAAAAACTCCTTTTTTCCAATTCCCTCTAGGTACGGCATGCAAAGACCTCTTCCCAAACGAAAAAGTTTTTAGGACAAGAGAAACTAATGCACCTGCGGAAATAAAAAATGCAGCGATAACGCCGTATCTAAGAACCGTTTCCATAAAGAAAACTCTTGTTATACACAGCCGTCCGGTTTTGGAAGGCCGGCCAGTTTACATGCCCCTTTTGCAGGACCGGAAGGAAAAAGCTCAAAGATATATTTCAATTTAAGCCCTGTATTCTTACATATCTTCCTCACCATTGGAGCAAGCTCTTTCTCTAAATAGTATCCCCTAATATAATTAATAACTGCCCAGTGGTCTTCAGTGAGTTCATCCAGACCTTCTTCAGCTTTTCCTAAAGCTTTGGCGATCTCTTCGTTCCATTCTTTGGGGTTAGCCAGAAATCCTTCTTCATTGAGCTCTATTTTCTTTCCAGCTATCTCGATTTCCGGCATTATTTTCTCCCTGCTTTTAACCTAAATATTTATAAAAAAATGTCGACTCGTGAATAATCCAGGTTAATAAAATTTAAGCGGAAATTATAACATATATAAGACAAAATTGTGAAATTCATTTTTTTTCAGCCCAATAATCTAAATCTTCCTTGCTTGCAGAATGTAATTATATATTCTAAAATTGAATATGCCTTCAAAGGAGGTAAATACGATGCGAACTATTACAATATTTTTTTCTGTATTTCTTGTCTTCTTCCTTATATCTTTTGCTGATATGCAGGAGTTTGAAAGCGATATTATCAAAACAAGTAAAGGTGATCTAAAGCTTACTTTTATCGGACATGGCACCCTTATGTTTTTCTTTGATGGAAAAGTTATCCATATCGACCCTGTCAGCCGTTATGCCGACTACAAACAACTTCCAAAAGCAGACCTTATCCTTATAACTCATGAACACGGCGACCACCTTGATCCTGCAGTTATAGAAATGTTATGCAAAGAAGATACTGATATAGTACTGACAGAGAAATGCCTTGCCAAGGTCAAAGGCGGGATGGTTATGAAAAATGGGGAAACTCAAACTGTAAAAGATATCATTATAGAAGCGATTCCTGCCTACAACATAAAGCATCTGCGCAGCAATAATATTCCCTTTCACCCCCGCGGTGATGGAAATGGATATATACTTACTCTTGCAGACAAAAAAATATATGTAGCAGCAGATACGGAAAACACTCCGGAAATGAAAGCTCTAAAAGGTATTGATATCGCCTTCCTGCCCATGAACCTCCCCTACACCATGACCCCTGAAATGGTCGCAGATGCTGCCAGAGCATTTATGCCAAAAATCCTGTACCCTTATCACTACGGTAAAACCGACCCTCAGAAGTTAGTGGAACTCCTCAGCGATGTTAAGGAAATCGAAGTACGTATACGTGAATTAAGATAATCATCTGAGCTATTCACAAGTCGAGGCATAGGCACTGGTAAGTCCCTGCGAAAGACAGGGATTTCCCCCAGCGGGGAAATCCCTTCCTGTCCTCACAAAGCTCTCCTCGAGATTCTCTCGAGGAACCATGCCCGCTTTGTTCCGGATGGCTTTCTCCGGGATTTACCAGTGTCCATGCCAGTGCGTAGCGGATTTTTCTCGGCCCAGCTTACCATTTGCTTCAAGCAGTATTTCCTAACAATGAAGCAATTTACAATTTGCATTTTACTTTATATTATATATATCGATATTTTTATCCTGGATTATTCACGAGTAAGCTATGACAAATACAGGAAATAGTAAAAGCGAAAATGAAATAAATACAACCTTTAATTTTAGACAAAAGATTTGTATCTTATGAATAATTCAGACTAAATCAATATATAAGATATGGCTTTCGTATTTCAGCAAAAGCTTCAGTATCTTTCAGAAACTGCTTGATGATCTGGGGAACCTTGACGCCTTGCTCAAGGGCTTTCCGTACCTTAGATGTTCCCATGATCTTATCAAAATAATCTGGGTGAAATTTTAAATCATCAGGATATAATTCTTTTATTGTTTGTATAATAAAAAGCGTAGTTTCCCATGGCTTGAATTTATCCCGGTCAAGTACATGGATCTGGGCTCCTCCACAGAGTTTCCCCTTAAATTTTGAAAAAACCGGGGTAAACCAAGCTTCCCTGAATATTACACCAGTCAGCTTTAAACTGTTCAGCTTGTCAGTCAATTTAAATCCATCGATCCAGGGTGCTCCGAATAATTCAAAAGGCCTGGTGGTTCCCCTGCCTTCTGATACATTAGTCCCCTCTAAAAACACCTGTCCCGGATAAACTGTTGCGGTATCTAAAGAAGGCATATTGGGAGAAGGAAAAACCCAGGGTAATGATGTTTCGTCATACCACATATTGCGGATCCAGCCCTGCATGGGAATAACTGTAAGGTTCGCTTTTTTTTCCAGAAAATTCTCATTGAAATAATTTGCCAGCTCCCCTACTGTCAGGCCGTGCCTGACTGGGATCGGATATAAACCAACAAATGAACTAAAATGGGGATATTCCAGGACAGGTCCTTCCAGAGCAAGACCATTTAGGGGGTTAGGGCGATCAAGTACGATGAAATCTATTCCAGCTTCAGCACAGGCCTGCATACAATATGCCATAGTAGCAATATATGTATAGATCCTGGTCCCAACATCCTGAATATCAAATAACATCACCTCTATACCCACGACCATGGAATCTTCAGGTGCTTTTCCTGCATCCTCAGTGTCAAAGGAGCGCATATATTCATCTATATTACTCAGCATCCCTGGTCCCGGCTTACGGGACTGTCCATAAAGGCTGAATACCGGAAGTTTATATTTATCATAAATATAAAAAGGAATATATTCTCCCGCCTGAGCATTGCCGCGCACACCATGTTCCGGGCTGTAAAGGGCAATTAGATCTATATCAGGATGAGAAAATAATAGTTCTATCAAGCTATTAAGAGAGCTGTCCACTCCGGTTGGATTTGTTATCAATCCTACCCGTTTATTTTTAACCAATCCTATATGTTTTTCTAAAAAGACTTCCGCCCCGGGTTTTACTCTTATTTTACCGGCAGGCAAATCTTGTTCTGAAGAAATAGAACAACCCAATACCCATATAGAACTAATAATTACTAGTGTAACAAGCCGTATAAATTTCATTCTCATTAGCGATCAAAGCTTAATAGTTAAAACCCGTAAATACATATCATATTAAGTAAATGGGGTTCATCTCCCATTTAGTTGAGAGATTATAATAAATGTCATTGATTTTAAAGGAAAATGGACATCAAGTACTTCTCCTGGGTAGAATAGGTTTTTACGCAAAAAACCAGCCCAAGGAGGCCACCGATGTCCGCTTTAAGT
>JAUWNW010000110.1 GCA_030612445.1 Candidatus Aminicenantota bacterium | reverse complement strand
ACTTAAAGCGGACATCGGTGGCCTCCTTGGGCTGGTTTTTTGCGTAAAAACCTATTCTACCCAGGAGAAGTACTTGATGTCCATTTTCCTTTAAAATCAATGACATTTATTATAATCTCTCAACTAAATGGGAGATGAACCGAAAAAAATAGCTCATTTTCCTCTTTACATTTATTGTTTTCGATGGTATAAAATATCCTTAATCTGGAGTTTTAATTAAAGTAAATTTCTGTAAAATTATGAAGAGAACTATTAAAGATTTGGAGGTATGAGTTATGGCTAAAAGAAAAAACAAATGGGATTTAACGCCTCGTATTTTTGGTCTTACATTTCTGGCCTTCATATTAGTGATAGCCGGTACTTTTGCCTGCAGCAAGTCTGAAGAAGAAGTGCCAGAAATAGGCGCAAAAATAGAAGAGAGTAAAGTTATGTTTGAAGGGACAATCAAGGTTGCATATGGAAAATATATTTATGTCCCTGAGGTACAGGGATTTGATATTATTATTCAAGGAGCTTTGGAGTCCGGTGATATAAGCTCTCTTGAGGGAAAAGAGGTTAAAGGTGAAGCTCATATTGACCACGAAAGGACTTCAATATTAATTGCGGATACTATAGAAGTGAAAGAGGAAAGCGGGACTTACCGGAATATTTTTACCAGAACCGAAGAGGTTGTTTTGGAAGACTATATAGATCTACAGGACAGAAGTGAATTTACTGCCTTGAAGGATATTTCTTATGATAAGAAAGACGCCTGGGAAGAAAAAGAAAAAGCTAAAGTCTATGGAAAATTGGAAGAAGAGGATGGAAATTTCAAGATCGTAATTATAGATGAAGAAGATGGAAAACAGGTCGGCAAAATCATTGTAGATAACTTTGCTGATATCGCTCAGTATTATATAAAGAAATTAGACCTTTTTGACAGTTATTGGTTTTATGTGAATATAAAGGATACGGTAGCATGGGCAGCAAGGCGGAGAACCCGGGAATTGTTTCATGCAGATGTAGTATTTGCCGGATTATTTTAGGGTATAAGTCTTATTACTGGCACAACTTATAAATTTTTGTTCAGGGGAGGGTTTCTGCCCTCCTTTTTTTATGGTAAGGAGACGATTTACAGGAGGCTTGTATGATGAGAGTTGCAGAGAAAAGTATTAAGGTTATTTGTTTAGTTTTTATTTTCTCTTTTTCTTTATTTGCCTTCCAAACTAATAATCTCAGCAGGATAACCGGGGATTGGGAGATCGAACTTGAAGCAGAGGGAGAATATTTCTATCTTGACATGACTGTGGAAGAGTCAGAGGGAAAGCTATCCGGCATTATTAGTGAATCGTCTGGATTTTTTAATGATATTGAGCTTGAGGATATTGAATTTGACGAGGAAAATTTTAGCTTTACCTTTGAGGCTCCTACTCCTCAGGATGGAATGGAACGCACAGTCGGGGGAGAGTTTAAAATGGGCGAGGAGGGCCTCGAAGGCTTTATCAATGTACCTGACCTTGGTATTTCTGCCTCTGCTGTTGCCACTAAAAAATAGATCAAGGACTATTCTTATTTTTGTAGCGTTTTATTACCCAAAAGGCTGTGGCTCCGGAAAGGATAGATATACCGAGCCAGATTATTTTTAATTGGTTGCTTTCAAAATGCACAAATAGGTTCAGGATAAGTCCGGATAAGATTATAAAACCTGCTGTTATTAGAGAAACTATTAAGGGAAGTATAATAAGAGAGAGACATCCGTCTTTGGCTTCCGAGTTTATTTTCTCAATTTTGGGTGTGCTGGGGTCTTCTGGATCCCAGTAAGGCCTTCCGCATTCAGGGCATAAGGTATCTTTTTCTGGGATTTGGCAACTGCAATATGGGCAGGTCTTCATTTTATTTCCTTATTCACAACTAGCCTGACCTATTCATAAAAAATGGCGATGTTTTTATTATTATTTTCTTTTCAATGACATGCAAAATTTTTTCAACAATGATTATTGAAACTTTTTTCTTGTTTTTATTTTTAATTTTAATCGCCATTTTTTACTCTCCGAGCGAGCCGATCTCACAGCACCTGCTTCGTTACAGGGCATTCGCGGTGAAGAACCACAGCTTCATACCCTGTGCCTTGCATCTGCAGCAACCTCAACTCGTGAATAATCCAGGCTAGAAATGCTATGGTTTTTCCAATACGTTATTGTTTCTGGAATCAGCCCGTTTGAGAAGGAATGCAAGTGCAAGCCCTAAGACACCTAGAGAAGCGAACATGATCTGGCTAGCTGTATAGTCTCCAGTCAAATCCCTCAGTTTTCCACTGAGCCACGGAAATAAACCCAATCCAATATTCTGAAGCATTGTCATCAGACCAAAGGCTGTACCCACTTGCTTTGCTGATATAATCAGGGGTATAGAGGGCCACATGGCAGCAGGTACCAGGACAAAAGCGGCTCCCAGTAAGATCATACAGATAACAGGATTGATATATGTTATTCCCATCAGCAAATGGGCTGGGATCATTAATAATGAACCCACGATCATGAGTGACGCACGCTTTCCGATCTTATCCACCAGTGATCCGGCGAGAGGGGCAAACACCATTGAGGCGAACACGATAATTCCAGCCATTCCGGGAGCTGTAGAAAACATATGTAAAAAATTGGAAAAGACCTGTTGCAGGAATCCTCCCCCAGCTGCTGCTTCCAGAGGAACTCCCCACTTGTCATGGAAAAAATCCGCAGCAAGGTGCTGAAAGGGAAAAATTGCTCCATAGAAGGCAAAACACAGAAATGTTACATACCAGAATGAAGAGTTAAAATTCTTAATATCAGAGAATACTATTTTTTCCTCTACCTCTTCTTCCTTTAGATTCAACACATGCTCACCTCTTTTGTCCAAAAGACAATAGACGATGTTACTGACTAAAGACAACAAACAGAATATCAGACCTGCCCAAAGGGCGGCGGAATAATGACCAAAGTAATTTACGATCAAAGTTTCTGTATTGTAACTAAAGAGAGAGCCCAATCTGCTGACAGTCAAAGCTATACCGAAAGCCAGAGCAAGTTCCTTTCCCTTGAACCATCTGGCAATAATCGAACTTTGAGCGATAATCAATGTTTCGGAACCTGCCCCAAAAAAGAACATCCCTATATATAGCATCCAGATATTTGTGGAGAAAGCCATTATAAGAGCACCGAAAACAATAAATGAGGAGAATAGAAGGCTGGACTTACGGGTACCTATCCTGTCTATAAGAATTCCCCCGATCAAAAGACATAATATCGCAGCCACAGAATAAATGGTTTTTGTAGCCCCATAAGCAGCTCTTGTGACCTGGAAAGAATCAATTAAAATAGGGGCTATAGCAGACAAACCGTCATAAACAAAATAGCTTCCATAGGTCAATAAGCTTACAAAGATTAATACTGTAAAGCGAAAGAGTTTCTTGGACGGGTGAAAAAAACTTATATTATCATTCATTGACTATTAACCTCCGTACTCTGATTTTTCAAAATGATATCAACTGTCAATTATAATATAGGAATAGAGCCATTCTCTCAATGAGAAAAACGGAAACTAGAAAAACAAAATTTTACACTGAGGACGCTGAGGACACGGGAAAAAGCAGATATAAACCAGAAAAGGCAGGAACTTCAGGAAAGGCAGTGAAAAACAGTGAAATCTTAAAAACAATACTTTACAGGGAGAAAAGCGATAAAGCATTAGACACAGATTTTCGCGGATAAAAATAAGATGCTTTTTCTTTTTTGGCTTGCAGCCAAAAATAAAAAGCTATTTCCAATTTGTGCTGGAGCACAAAATGAAAACCTTTTTAATCTTTCCTTAGGGGATTCGTCTTAAGATTAACGTTTCAAAGTTTTACCATTTACCATTTCCTGTTTTTTCTGGTTTTACTGCCTTTCCTGTTTGCAGTATAATGCCATCTTGAAGAATTAAATGAGGGATAGTGCAGATGATTAAATGTATAATTTCGGACATGGGAAATGTATTTATTTCCTTTGATAATGATATCTTTTTTAAAAAAATTGCAGCCAATGCTTCTTTATCCCAAAGCGATATTGCTTGGCTAGTATCTGAGAATTTTGATATACTAAGATCCTTTGATAAGGGGGAAATAAGTCCTACTGAGTTTTATAATAAAGCCGTGAGGATCTTTAAAAGTGATTTTGATTATAATCGATTCTTTAAAACTTATAATGATGTTTTTGATCTAAGAAGAAAGGAACTGCAAATTTTAAAAAAACTGAAAGAGAATTACCGAGTAATATTGCTTTCCAATACGGATGTAATGCGTTATGGCTTTATTAAAAAGAATTTCCCAGAAATGTTGATTTTTGACGCTTATGTGCTTTCTTATGAAGAAGGGTATATGAAACCGGACCCGCGAATATACAAAGCTGCCCTGGAAAAAGCTGAGGTCCAAGCGGATGAATGTTTATTTATTGATGACAAGGGAGATAATATTGATGCGGCAAATGTCCTCGGAATCAAGACAATCCATTTTGTAGAGAGAGCTGACTTAGCTGCAGAGCTGCGTAAATTCAATCTTGTTTTTTGATTTGATTAATCTTAAAAATATAGAAATAATTTGTATCTTTTGATAAAATATTAAGTAATTCCGTTTTTTTTAAAAAAGTACTTGACAAGTCGATAAATCAGGAATAGATTGGTAAATGTCGATACAACATTTAGTATTTGTTGGGATTGTTACATACAACATATAGTGATATTAGCAGAAAACCTCTTCTTATCAGGCAGTCAGAAGGAAGGGGATTTATCGGCTTTTTATCGAAGGAGATTTAGATGAATGAAAGTCTCGCAAGAATAAAAAAAAGAGATGGTATGGTAGCAGATTTTGTCCAAGACAAGATCACAATAGCTGTTTATAAAGCTATGGAATCTAAAGGACTGATGGATAAACGGGCGGCCAAGAGTGTTTCTGATATAGTAACATTTATGCTGGAGGAAAAATTCGGGGGTTACACTGTTCCTTCTGTTGAACAAATTCAAGATATTGTGGAGATGGTTTTAATGAAGCAGGGATATCATGATATCGCTAAATCCTTTATTCTTTACCGCGAGAGCCATAAGGAGGGCCGCGAAGCTAAAAAAATAGGAATCAATCTGGAGAGATTGATAAAGGATTATATAAATGATGTAGACTGGAAGGTCAAAGAAAACAGTAATGAAGGAGTGACGACTTTTTCAGGGCTTAATGCCAGAGTCTCGGGAGAAGTACTGGCCAATTTTGCTCTTAACCAGATTTACTCCAACGATGTTAAGAAGGCCCATACAGATGGTGACTTCCATATACATGATCTCTCCTATCCTATTGTCGGGTATTGTGCTGGCTGGTCTATGGAAAATCTCCTGAAAAAAGGATTCGGGCACGTATCTAACCAGGTACATTCTTTTCCTGCCAAGCATCTGGAGACAGCTACGCTTCATATGGTGAATTTCATCGGGACTATGCAAGGGGAGTTTGCCGGAGCCCAGGCTTTTTCGAGTGTGGACACCTTTTTAGCTCCCTTTGTAAGGGCGGATAAACTGGATTATACAGGGGTCAAGCAGGATATTCAAAAGCTTATTTTCGGCTTGAATGTTCCTTCTCGTTGGGGATGGCAGACACCTTTTTCCAATCTGACTTTTGATTGGACAGTGCCGGAGGATATGAAAGATAAACAAGTTATAGTAGGTGGGAGGGAATTGGATTCCTGTTATGGTGAATATCAAAAAGAAATGGATATGATCAATCGTTCCTTCCTGGAGTTAATGAAAGAGGGTGACCAGAGAGGGCGTGTGTTCACTTTTCCCATTCCAACTTATAATCTAACTAAGGATTTTGACTGGGATTCACCTAATGCTGACCTGCTTTTTGAGGTAACGGCAAAGTATGGCATTCCTTATTTTCAGAACTATATTGGGACAGGTATGGATCCTGGGGATATCCGGGCTATGTGCTGCCGCCTTAACCTTGACCAGAGAGAGCTGCTGCAGCGTCCCGGTAATATGTGGGGGCCAGGGGATTCTACTGGTTCAATTGGAGTTGTTACAATTAATTTGAATAGAATTGGGTTTGAGGCAGAAGATAGAGAGGACTTTTTTACCCGGTTGAAAAAGGTGATGGACTTAGCAAAAGAGGCTCTGGAGGCAAAACGAGAAATCGTTAATAATATGCTGGAAAAGGGACTTGTGCCTTATACAAAAGTATATTTGGGGCATTTTGATAATCATTTTTCTACCATAGGCCTGTTGGGAATGCATGAAGCTTGCCTGAATTTCTTAGGGAAAGGGCTCGGTACTCCCGAAGGAAAAGAATTTGCGGTTGAGATTCTCAATAAAATGCGGGAAGCGCTTAAGGATTATCAAGAAGAGACTGGAAACCTCTATAATCTTGAGGCTAGTCCAGCAGAATCGAGCTCCTATCGCCTGGCCAGGCTGGATAAGCAGAAGTACGGTCGGATTATAACTTCTGGTACCGATAAGTATCCCTTCCTGACAAATTCTACTCAGCTCAATGTAGATGCCACCCTGGATATTTTTGATGCCATTCAACATCAGGAAGACCTGCAGACGCTTTATACGGGAGGAACTATATTTCACTCCTTTCTTCCCGAGTCTACTGAAAAAAATACATGCAGAAAACTAGTAAGAAAGATTGCTGAAACTAAGCTTCCCTATTTTAGTATCACTCCTACATTCAGTATATGCCGGAACCATGGATATATTAAAGGCGAAGTTAAAGAATGTCCTGAATGCGGGGAACAGACCGAAGTCTACTCCCGGATTGTTGGGTATTTACGTCCAGTTGCCACCTGGAACGATGGGAAAAAACAGGAGTTTGTTGAACGCACTCCCTATGAGAAAACAGGTTAAAGGAAACGACCATGGAGTATTTACTTTTTTCCTATCCCAATTGTGCAAAATGTGATGTACTTAAAGAGGGCTTAAATAACAGCGATATTGAAGGAACAGAATATAATCTTACCAAGAAAGAAAGTAAATTTAAGATTAGAGAATATCTGAAGGTCATAAAACGGGATGATAAAGGAGGGATTATTATCCCTACGCTGATATTACAGGATGAGGATGGAATAGAATCAGTTTTAAACAGTAAAGAGGAGCTAGAGGATTGGTTGAGATCAAAGGATTAGAAAAATTCGCGCCTAAGGATTTCCCCGGCCACATGTCAGCTACTGTTTTTACAGGGGGATGCAATTTTCGCTGTCCTTTCTGTCACAATGCAGACTTGGTTTTAAATCCGGAAAGCATTCCGACATTTCCTTTGGATTTTTTTTTAAGCTTCCTTGATGCCCGTAAAGACTGGTTGGAGGCAATCTGTGTAACAGGGGGAGAACCGCTTATTCATGAAGATCTTGAAATCCTGCTGCAGGTAATAAAAGAGCGTGGTTTTTTAGTAAAGATAGATACCAATGGCTCTTTTCCCAAGAGGCTTAAAGGTTTGATTAAACAAAAACTGGTGGATTTTGTCGCTATGGACATAAAAGCTCCGCTTGAAAAGTATCAAGAGGTTACAAAATCGAATGTGAAAACCGACGATATTCGGACTAGTATTGATCTTATCAGGAGTTCAGGGGTCCCATATGTTTTCCGCACTACAGCAGTTCCTGGTCTTTTACGGGTCGAGGATATTGAAAAGATAGGGGAACTGCTTAAGGGAAGTGATTATTTCCAGCTGCAGAACTTTACTCCTGAGAATACTATTGACAAGTCTTATCTGCAGAAAACACCTTTTTCCAAGAAAGAATTTAAGGAATTTGCTGATAGCGCAAAAAAATATTTCAAGAAAGTTTCGGTTGAAGGTGGTTGAGCATGAAACTTAAAGTAAAACGTGTTCACAAGGATGCCAGACTGCCTGTTTACGGTCATAAAGGTGATGCTGGCCTGGATATTTTCTCTGTAAATAATTGCATTTTGGAGCCAGGCCGGGCTTTGCCTGTGCCGACTGGGATAAAAATTGCTTTACCTAAAGACTATGTAGGCTTGATCTGGGATAAGAGTGGAATTTCGCTTAAGGGAGTCCACCGCCTTGCTGGAGTAGTCGATTCCGGATATCGTGGAGAAATCAAGGTAGTGATGATAAATCTTGGTGATAAACCTTTTATTATTGATAAGGGCATGAAAATCGCCCAGTTTCTTGTGCAGCCGGTGCAAAAGGTAGAGATAGTCGAGGTAGATGAATTGGATAATACAACCCGCGGAGAAAGCGGATTCGGGAGTACTGGTAAGTATTAGCCCGAACTATTCATAAAAAAATGGAGATGTTTTTATTATTAATTTCTTTTCAGTGACTTGTGAATAATCCAGATTAGGCAATGAGCAGTTTTTTCGTTATTTTGTCCCGGCCTTCGAGTCCCGAAAATATCGGCTTAGTCGCCCGCGGCATGAAAAATACGGGTTTTAATGAATTAAGGATTATCTCGGATAGCTCTCTTAATCCAAACTCTTATATTACTGCTGTTCATGCAGAAGAGATCTTAGATAATTCCGGAGTTTACCCTGATATATCCGGAGCGGTTGCTGATATGGATGTAGTGTTTGCTGCTACAGCCAGGTGTAGAAAAAACTATACCTCCCTTTCTTTAAAGCAGGCTGTGAGAAAAATGTTAAAGTTTTCTCCGGAAAGCAGGATCGGCATCCTTTTTGGGAATGAAAGAACAGGATTGACCTCGGAGGAGTTGAATCATTCCAATTTTCTATTTGCTCTACCGCAGGCAACATCACAACCTTCCTATAATCTTGCTGCAGCGGTGCTGCTTACGTTGTTTAGTATTTACAACACAGCGGGGGCAAATAAAATGCAGACAGCCCTAAAAAAGCCGCTTCCCCGCTGGGAACAAGAGGAGTGTATCAGGCTTATTTTGCAGAAATTGGAGGATAAGAAATTTATCAATCCAGGGAATAAAGTACATGTGACCAGCATGGTCCATGATTTGTTTGGGCGTATGGCTATAACTGCAAAGGATAGGGATTTATTACTGGCTATTTTTTCAAAAGGCCCCGATAGGCATGGACGCGGGTAAATCCCGGAGAAAGCCATCCGGAACAACGCGGGCATGGTTCCTCGAGAGAATCTTGAGGAGGGCGTTGTGAGGACAGGAAGGGATTTCACTCGCTGGGGGAAATCCCTGTCTTTCAAAGGGACTTACCCGTGTCCATATCTTGCAACTTTTGAAAGTTTGAAATAAAATCAAGGAAACTCCTGAAAACAGTTGTGATTGACTAATTGGCCCAAGGATGATATAAAATTTATTGGATCGGGGTAAATGAAAAAAATAAAAACCTTTATTGTTGACCATTTTGAAGGTTCATTGATTGCCTTGATCCTAGTGGGGACTTTGGCTATTGCCCTGCTTGTTCAGTATAAATTAGCTTTTTTAAACTTTTTTTTCCTTCCGGTCATACTTGCAGGATATTTTTTAGGCAAAAAACATGGAGTTTTAACAAGTGTTTTTAGCGTCCTGATTGTTTTTCTTTATCTGATATTTACACATCAGGGTACAGGAACAGGACTTTCCTTTTCGATGGATGAGGTCATCACTCTTGTTTCCTGGGCAAGCTTCTTAATATTAACTGGTGCTCTTATTGGAATTATTTCCGAGCAAAGAGAGAAAAGAATTCAAAAAATGAGAAACGCTTATATAGGTATATTGGAAGTCTTATTTAAATATCTTGAATGTGGGGATGATATTAAACCGTCCTCTTTGCGCATTGCCACCCTCGCTGGGAAGTTCGCTGTTGCTGTCGGGCTTGATACCCGGGAGATGGAAAACATCAAATCAGCTGCTCTTCTTTCTGAATCAGGGGCTTTACATACTAACATAGCCTTTTTTATGGAAATGACAGATTTTTTAGGAGCCGACATAAAAAGTTCGGAAAATTCCCTTGATGATCATGATAAAGTGATTTTAAAATCAACAGCATCTCTTTTAAAAGAGGTGGCGCCTTTATTAAACAGTTTTAACCTGCATTATATCCAGGAAGCTGGAATTTTACAAAAGGATTTAAATGAAATTCCGATCGGAGCAAGTATTTTGGCTTTAGCCCATATTAGAGACAAAATATCAAATCATGCCCCGCCCTTCCAGGGAGTGGAAGAATATAAGTCTGTTGCTGAAATTAAAAAACTCTCAGGGTCTGCTTTTCATGCCTCTGCTGTTGCGGCCTTTATCCTGGTTAATGAATCCTAAGCCCATCCCGGAAAAAAGGGGTCCAGTCTTCATATTACACATTTGTATGATATAAAACAAAGGAAAATATTGAAAAGTTGAATATTAAAACATGACCCCTATTGCAGA
>JAUWNW010000042.1 GCA_030612445.1 Candidatus Aminicenantota bacterium | reverse complement strand
GCGATTTGGGCATCATTACTCACTCTGGTAGGCACTTTTGAACAGATGTTCACTTTTGCCATGTTTATCGCAATTTTATTCTGGATCGCTGCGGCCGCCTCAGTCTTTACTTTAAGAAAAAAACGTCCTGACCTGCCGCGCCCTTATAAAACCTGGGGATATCCGGTTGTTCCTATCATCTTCATTATTACATCTGTTGGTATTCTTTTAAACACCTTGTTTGCAAAACCTGTCGAGGCCTTAGCCGGCATTTTACTTACTGCCCTGGGAATCCCGGTTTATTTTTACTGGAAGAGAAAAGAAATTAGGAGTAAACAATGAACAAAACCAAGACCTTTAAAACTGAAGATATCGCCAGAGAAGGCCTGGATGCAGAAAAACGCATCAGGCAGTATATTCGGGAAACACCCCTGGAATACTCACCTTATTTAAGCAAAGCAGGAAACTGTAAAGTATATCTCAAGTTGGAAAACATACAGTTAACCGGTTCTTTCAAACTTCGTGGGGCTATAAACAAGCTCCTCTCCCTACCAAAGCAGGAAAAAGAAAAAGGTATTATAACTGCATCTTCCGGCAATCATGGTATGGCTTTTGCCTATTTGACCAAAAAATTCAAAATAAAGGGCACTATTTTTCTACCAAAAATTGCCTCTCCAGCCAAAATCGAAGCTTTACGTACTTATGGGGCTCAAATCAAACAATACGGAGATGACTGTATCAAAGCTGAGATCAAGGCTAGGGAAACAGCAGAAAATAAAAACTTGACCTTTATCTCTCCTTATAATGATCCCCAGATAATTGGAGGCCAGGCAACAATAGGTGTAGAGCTTTCACGGCAGCTTGATCCGATCGACACAGTGATCGCCCCAGTCGGAGGTGGGGGACTAATCTCCGGTATCGCCGGATTTTTAAAAACCCGCAATAAAGATATCACAATTATCGGGTGCCAGCCGGTAAATTCTCCGGTTATGTATGAATCGATCAAGGCAGGACGCGTCCTTACCCTAGAATCGTTGCCGACTATCTCAGACGGAACAGCCGGGGGTATCGAACTGGATACTATCACATTTAACATATGCAGGGATTTGGTGGATAAATTCATCCTTCTTTCTGAACAGGAAATAAAATCAGCTCTTAAATTAATCCTCATAAAACACTACCTTCTAATCGAAGGAGCAGCAGCCCTTCCGGTTGCAGCTTTCTTGAAAAATAATGATAATTTTGCGAGGCAAAATGTTGTTCTGGTTATAAGTGGGGCAAAAATAAGTATCGATAAATTAAAAGAAATTATCAGCTTATAATATTTTTTTTATTTTTTTCTTTTCAATGACAATTCGTCCCTGGTAATTTATATAATTTAACAGAACAAGCACTCTTTCCTGCTGGGATAAGTCCTTTTTAAATATTCCCTTAAATCCTTTAAGCGGGCCTTCCATGACCTCTATCTCATCTCCGGTATTGGGCTCCTCTCCATATTTCTCCAGCTCAATATAACCATTGACCTCTCTAGCTTTTATCTCTTTTATAATATCATCAGAAATCGGAACAGCCAGGTCTCCATTACCGACAACCTTTTTTACACCTCGGGTATACTTTACTGTCCGATATTGTTCCGGGTATTCAAAATTAATAAATTCATATCCATTGAAGAAAGGCCTCACCTTTGTTTCATGGATATATTTTGGATTATATACCTCAAAGCCACCTTCTTGAAACAGTTTTTCTACCTGGGATTCTTTTTTTGGTCTGGTGTTGATAACATACCACTTTTTCATTATTAGTCCTAATCAAGCAGAGAAAACTTTTTGTAATAATCGGGCCTTCTGTCATTTAGAAAATATTTCTTTGCCGTACAATTCGCTACTTTCTTTAAATCAACTTCCGCATAGAGAATAAAATCTTCTTCCTGCGGTGCTTGAGCAATAAGGCGGCCGTCAGGATCTACAATAAATGACCCGCCGCCAAAATGAAGACTATCTTCTTTACCTACTCGGTTAACCAGAGCTGCAAAATAGCCGTTCTGAAAAGCTGCAACTTGAATCTCTGCTTCGAATAATCCTTCTGTCCATTCTCCTAACGCACCTGCCTGGGGGACAACTACAATCTCAGCTCCCTGCAGGGCAAGGTTTCGCATATATTCGGGGAAATGACGGTCATAACAGATCGCTATTCCTACTTTGCCAATTTTTGTCTCATACACGAATTGTTCATTATCTCCAGGTGTGTAATATCCTTTTTCATAAAAACCCAGGCCATCCATAACATGGGCCATGCGCGTAACTCCCAGAAGCTTCCCATCACCATCTATTACAGGAGATGAGTCAAAAGTCTTATCTCCGGCTACTTCAAATACATTTAAAACAGTGACTACTCCGTAACGGGCAGCAAGTTTTTGGAATTTTTCAATGAGCGGGCCAGGGATCTTCTTAGCTTTGGCTGCAGATTCAGAAGTAGCCGGATTCTGGGGAAGGAAATATGATAAACCCAATTCTGCATAGGCTATAAGTTCAGCTCCAGCTGCGGCTGCGGCTTTAAAAGCCTTAATTCCCCGCTCTACATTTTTTGAGCTGTCTTTTGTGGCATGCTGCTGTATAAGTGCGATTTTCATCAAGGTACCCTTATTATTTTTTATTCTTATTAAATATCTCCAGAGCTTCGGCAGGAGAAGCGTTCTTATGCACAACCGCTCTCACAGCTTTCATCATAGCCACAGGATTATTATTCTGCCAGATATTTCGCCCCATATCTACTCCGACCGCACCTTTATTAACTGCATCATGTGCCATTTCAAATGCATCAAGTTCAGTTTCAAGTTTTGGCCCGCCCGCTATAACAATGGGTACTGGGCAGCTTTCCACTACTTTTTCAAAATCTTCACAATAATAGGTTTTTACAAAAATTGCTCCAAATTCAGCAGCAATCCGACAGGCAAGAGAGAGAAAACGAGAATCCCGCTTGGATAATTCTTTGCCCACAGCAGTAACAGCCAATACCGGAATACCAAACTCCTGTCCCATATTTACCAGCATAGCCAGGCTTTCCAGAGTCTGGCTTTCATATTCGGAACCGATAAATATTGAAAGGGCAATGGCAGACACATTCAGTCTGATAGCATCCTCTATGGAGGTCGTTATAACTTCATTTGACAGGTCTTCCCCGATAATACTGCTTCCTCCCGACACTCTCAACACTACCGGCACCGAGGTTTCAGGGTCCACTGAGGTACGAAGTATCCCCCGCGTTAACATGAGAGCATCAGCATAATCCAGCAACGGCTCAATTGTTCTGCTTACACTTTCTAATTTTTTTGTCGGGCCTAAAAAATACCCATGATCGACCGCCAGCATCACAGTGCGCCCGGTCTGTGGTTTGATTATTCGAGCTAAACGATTTTTAATTCCCCAGTCCATATGAACCTCCTTAATAATTACTAGCCTGAACTATTCATAAAAAATGTCGATATATATGATACATCTTTTCAAATCAAAATTTTACTATACTACTTACTACTTCTGCGGCTCAATAATAACCTTTAATGAATCTCCTGCTGCAGCTACCATTTGGAATCCCTTGGATGTCTCAGCCAGGGGTAATCGGTGTGTTATCATTTCTTTTATTTTGAGTTTAGACCAATGCATAATTTCCAGAGCAAGAAAAGAATCATAGGGAGCACAGGCATAACTTGTAGTAAGGGTTATGTCATTACGAAAAAATAGATCATTTACTGAAACCGGAACTTTTACATCTGATGAAGTAGGCGCAAAATATACAACAGTTCCTCCTCTCTCTACCCACTTGAGCGCCTGAGATTGAGGTTCCTCTGCTCCGGTACTAATAAAAACCATATCTGCCAGTCTTCCTCTGTTTATACTTCTTAAAAGTTCTGGAATATCCTCTCTAGATGATATCGCTTCATTAGCGCCGAACTTTAAGGCCGCTTTCCGGCGAGATGCGACAGGTTCAACTGCCAGTATCAACCCTGCTCCGGCCTGTCTGGCGTAATGAAGCATTAAGAGTCCGGCAATTCCGCTCCCCAGGACAAGGACGCTTTGTCCTGGTTTCAGCCCAGCCATCCTAGTAGCCCGGATAACACATCCCAGGGGTTCATGGAAGGTTGCTTCCTCATAAGTAAGTTCATCAGGAATAAGGAATGTCCCTCTATCAACATTTATGGCAGGGATTCTAATGTATTCTGAGAATCCACCCGGGTCAAAATTCGTACTCCGTAAGGTATTACAGGCTGTATGATGCCCTGTGAGGCAAAATGAACAGCTATTACAGGGCACATGATGATTTGCGACTATCCTGTCCCCTACTTTGAACTTAGCAACTTTTTCCCCAACTTTTACTACCTGACCGGCAACCTCATGCCCCAGCACAAGGGGAGCTTTTTTTATACGATACCATTCCAGCACATCACTGCCGCATATACCGCTGGCTTCGGTACGCATTAGGAGTTCATCCGGCCTTATTTCAGGAACTGGCATCTCTTCTACCCGGATGTCATGGTTATTATAATACATGGCAACACGCATGTTCATTTTCTTAATTACACTCCACGTATTATGGTCAAACTTTAGATAAAAAATCAAGGGGAAGATGATTTTAGTTAGCCATATTATACTTCCGGCTTTTATGCAGAACTCCTGAGATTTTATCTTCTAGTTCCACTTCTATAAAAGGTTTTCGGACAAATTCAAATGGCTTAAACCTGCCTGATTGTACGTATGCAAGTTCATCTCCATAAGCAGAAACATAAATTATAGGTATCCTGAATTGATTATATATAGATTCAGCAGCCTGAATACCATTCATCTTTCCTTTTAATTTGATATCCATAAGAACAATATCAGGCATAGATAAGGAGGCGATATTAATTGATTCTTCCCCTGAAGAAACAATATCAAAAACATCATAACCCATTTTTTGCAATATGTACTGAATATCCATGGCAATAATATTCTCATCTTCCACTATCAATATCCTGGCAGATTTTTCCACTTTCTTGTGCTTTTTGCCTACTTTAGTCATTTTTAAATACAATTCTAAATAGTTATTTAACTTTGTCGTTGAATTATTTAATAAATTGAAAAAAAGGTATCATCATCTAATATTTTTACTGCTATTTGCTATTTACCGTTTTTCTACTAAAATCTTCGATGAAGAGGTCAGCAGGTTGATTGCAATGAAAGGCCGTGCAATCCCATTGGTTCTCTGTGGGTTCAATTGTTCCTTGGGCAGAATCCGGAGTCGGGGCAGTAGCGACCCAATCATTTGTAGAAGTTTCCTATGGGCCATTGGGATTAAATCTATTAAAGGCCGGCAAGAGCGCCCAGGAAGCCTTAACCGCGCTTGTGACTGTAGATAAAAATGAAGCGGTCAGACAGGTAGCTATGGTCGATGCCCAGGGTGAATTAGCGGATAAGCTCCTGGCAGCCCTGGAAGCAGCGCAGCAAGAGGGGGGAGACATCAGGGGAAAACAGTCAGCAGCCTTGATTGTCGTTTCCGGAAAAAGCTCAGGAGTATGGTGGCAGGTCGGACAGTTTCCTAAAGATAAAAAACTCATGCAAACCATTCTCGCAGTCGCTCCTAAAAAATAAATTATACTATCAAACCAAATCCAGGCCGAAAATCCTACCCCTAGCCGCACTCAAACCAGCGACACACGGATTATGAGCCCGACGTGCTACCTTACTAATTGACTGAAAACACATTGTTTACAAGATGCCCATTCTCGTTTGTCACCTGGATGTCAAAGCTTAGCCCTTTTTTAGAGTCTAATAGCGACACAGCGTGTCTTTTTTGTTCCTGATTTGACATGGTGTAAATCTGCGTCGTTTTAACAGAAGTATGCCCACAAGCCCAGCCGCAGCTGGCTATGGTGGATGAGGAGAGAAAGGAATATCTATGAAAGTAGTAATTCTGTGATTAGCAATTAGGGGCCAATTTTATTCTTTATCCGCATTATTCCGGGATTTTCAATAAGATTCTCTTTTTCTTGCTCATACTGAACGATCCATTTCGAAGTTAAACGTACATTTTACCATTGGCTAACTCGTTCCAATATATCCTTTTGTTCGCTCGGTTCCGCAGGAATCCAAAGCATGATCCCTGTGGGACCAACTTTATTTATGAATTCGTCAAGCTCATGCATCTTAAGGTCCACGATAACGCTTTTGCCGGCTTCCTGGATTTTCTTGATTAATGGAAGCCACTGCATTATCGGCTCATTGATACCGTACCCTTGCGCCCAGTTTATTGCCTGCAGGTTAGGCAGGGTAAGGATGGCGTCAATGTGTCGGGTTACTCCCGGGCCATCCAGATGAAACACATTGTGCTTGAAAAGTTTCGCTTCCTTCCGAATAATCGGCATGCAGAATTCCTCAAAATTTACTTGCTAGATATCTCATTTGATTCAAAAGAGTTTTTAATCTTCTGGCCTTTCCACTACAGTCCTAATGCTTCCTTGAAATACTTCTTATCCAAGTTCGATCCGCTTACCACAACGCAGACTGGTCCGCTCTTTATCTCTACCTTCCCGGCCAAGAGGGCGGATATCCCTGCTCCCCCCGCAGGCTCCACAACCAGGTGAAGTTCTTCCAGGCAGTAACGGACTCCCTCGATCAGCTCCTCCTCGGTAAGGAGAATCACTTGCCTGATTCGATCGGTAGCCACCTCAAATGAGATGTCGCCGGTATAGCGAGGGGACAGGCTGTCTGCACAGGTGGGCAGTGGCATAATCGGCACGGGTTTCTTGGCCTTCAGCGCCTCGGTGAGAGTAGGGGCTGCATAGGACTCCACGCCAATAACCTCTACCTGGGGCCGGGTGTATTTAAAGCCCAGGGCTATGCCTGAGATCAGTCCTCCTCCTCCTACTGGAACCAGGACTGCTTCCAAGTCCGAGGGCGCGTCCTCGTCTATCTCCAGACCGATGGTCCCCTGTCCTGCCACTACCCTGGGATCGTCGAAGGGGTGGATTAGAACTAATTCTTCTTTACCTAACTCGGCAGCCTTTTCTTCGCTATCGCCATAATGGGAGCCGTGCCGGAGGATTGTGGCCCCAGCCTTCTTGATCCTCTCGACCTTTACTTGCGGAGCATTGTCTGGGAGGACTATCGTTGCCTTGATCCCAACCAGGGAGGCCGCCAGGGCCAGGGCTGTGCCATGATTTCCAGAGGACGCCGCCACCACACCCTTTTCTCTTTCCTTAGGGGTCAGCATGGTGACTGCATTATTTGCTCCCCGGAGCTTAAAAGAACCTCCGGGCTGCAAGGATTCGAGCTTAAGATATACTCTAATGTTCAACTGCCGAGATATAGGATCTGAGAATATGAACGGTGTCCTGAGGATCTTGCCTTTTATCCTCCTCGCTGCGTCCAATATATCTTGGTGTGTTGGGACCATCATAGAAATAGCCTCCTTTTCGATAATATCTTTGTACTATATCAGTAGAGAGCTCAGCTCCTCTATTGAAATCAATCTGGCTGTGATCAGGATGCTCTTATACAGGTAGCATATCAAACCATAAATGATGCTGGCAATTAGGAAAGAGTGGCTGTACTAAAAGCTGGAGGAGAAGTCTATCCAATCTCCTTTTTTCCAGATTTATACCCTTGTCACCATTTTGTCACCAGATTTGACTAATCTCGCCTAATTATGGCTCTTGTTGATTAAAAGCAAAGGCGAAATAAAACACAATATTTTCAGTGGAAACCAGGGGTAACAGATAGAGAAAATTGGTAGCGGGGGCTGGATTTGAACCAGCGACCGCCGGGTTATGAGCCCGACGAGCTACCAGCCTGCTCTACCCCGCAATGTCAGAGCTAATTATAGCAAACATTTTTCTTTTGTCAATGATATTGCTCGAACTAATTATAAAAAATCCCGGCCCTTCTTGCATATTCTAGGAAAAAAATAAATATTATTTAAATATTTATTGACATAACATTCTTTCAAAAAATATAATAAAAAACTCTAAAAATGGCTTATTTTCTATTTTTTTTACTCTCTGTTGTATGTGTGGCAGCAGTCTTGGGTATGATAATTTCTAAAAATCAAGCATACAGCGCTCTTTTTGTGATCCTCGCTTTTACCTGCACAGGTGGTTTTTTTGCCCTGCTTGACGCTCCTTTTATCGCCGTGATCCAAATCATTATTTATGCAGGTGCGATCATGGTACTTTTTATATTTGTTATTATGATGGTCGATGTCCATAAAGGGATCGCTCCTGAGAAGAAAAAATGGACACCGGTTTTTGCTTCCGGGATTGCAGTTGTTCTCTTGATCGAGCTGATCATAGCTTTAAAAATGGCTTTCAATCCCTTAAACACTTCTTCAAGCCAAACAATCGGCAATCCCTCTGACTTAGGACATCTTTTATTTACAAAATACTTATATCCGTTTGAGATCACCTCGATCTTGATCATAACTGCTCTTGTTGGAGCGATTATTTTAGTAAAAAAGAAGGAAAAAGAATGATTCCCCTGAGCTATTTTATAATCCTCAGTTTAGTACTCTTTGTACTGGGAATTATCGCCTTCTTTATTAGAAAAGATCTTATCACTCAGTTTCTTTCTGTGGAAATAATGCTTAATGCTGCTAATCTTGCTTTTATCACTTTTTCCAAATCAGCTTCCGCCTTGGACGGACAGATAATCGTCTTTTTTGTCATAACTGTTGCAGCCGCAGAGGTTGCCATAGGCCTTGCCATTATATTATTGATTTACCGGCAGAAAAAATCTATTAAAACTGAAGACATAAAGAGTATGAAGGGATAATATGACAGAAATATTCTGGCTTATACCGTTTGTTCCTGCGATAAGTACTCTTATTCTTGCAATTTTCGGCTCCAAACTGTCCCGTAAATATATCTCTTTTCAAGCTTGCTTTGCTGTTTTTATTTCTTTTGCCATATCCATCATCTCATTGGTAGGCCTTATGCAAATGCCCCAGGGCAGCTCCCCCCTTGTTAAAAACCTTTTTTCCTGGATCCAGTCCGGCAGTTTTAAAGCAGACCTTTCTTTCCAATTTGACCCTTTAACAGCAGTAATGTGTTTTGTAGTAACCGGAGTTGGACTGCTTATTCATATCTACTCCATCGGATATATGGCTGAAGATAAAAGCTATGCCCGTTTTTTCACACTTATGAACCTTTTTACTTTTTCTATGCTTATCCTGGTCATGGCTTCTAATCTGGTATTGATGTTTGTAGGTTGGGAAGGAGTAGGTTTCTGTTCCTACATGCTTATCGGTTTCTGGTATGAAAAACATGCAGCAGCTAATGCCGGTAAAAAAGCATTTATTGTAAACCGCATCGGGGATGCCGGCTTTCTTCTGGGCATCTTCTTTATATTGATCCATGTAGGCAGCGGAGAGTTTTCTGTTATCAATGAAGCCATAGCCGGGGGAAGCATCACTCAGGGAATTGCTACCCTGATAGCTCTCCTGCTGTTTGTGGGGGCAACTGGAAAATCAGCCCAGATCCCCCTTTATGTTTGGCTGCCAGATGCAATGGAAGGCCCAACCCCGGTCAGCGCTCTTATTCATGCAGCTACTATGGTAACAGCCGGAGTGTATATGGTCGCCCGTATGAATGCTCTTTATACATTTTCCGGGACCGGTGCGAATGTAGTGGCTATCATCGGCGCAGTAACTGCCATATATGCAGCTACAATGGCGCTTGTCCAGAATGACATAAAACGCGTTCTAGCTTACTCGACTATCTCGCAAATAGGATATATGTTTATAGGCTGCGGTGTAGGTGCATATGCAGCCGGTATATTTCACCTTTACACTCACGCATTTTTCAAAAGCTTGTTATTTCTTGCAGCCGGCAGCGTTATGCATGCTCTTTCCGGTGAACTTGATATGAGGAAGATGGGAGGGTTGAGAAAATACTTACCTATCACCTATCCGGTATTTCTTATAGGCGCAATAGCTATAGCAGGAGTACCTTTTTTATCAGGATTTTTCTCAAAGGATGCAATTCTAACCAGTGCTTATGCCCAGGGGCAATACGGAATCTGGCTGCTTGGCATTCTGGGAGCTATCCTAACCGCTTTCTACATGTTCCGCCTGATATTTCTCACCTTCCACGGCAAAGAGCGGCTTGAACCTGAAGCTAAGGCACATCTGCATGAATCTCCCAAAGCCATGACCATACCTCTTGTGATCCTGGCTTTCTTTTCTGTTGTCGCCGGATATATCGGAATGCCTGTAGTGCTGGGTAAAAACGTTAACTGGTTTAACAATTTTCTGGCACCTGTCATACAAGGCGGACACGGACATGAAGCACACTTGAGTATCGGAACAGAATGGCTACTTATCCTTATTTCAGTTGCAGTAGCCTTAACTGGAATTTATCTGGCATATGTTTTTTATCTTAAAAAACCTGAGATCCCAAAGAAGCTTGTATCCAGGTTCCCCTTTCTCTATAAACTCCTTTATAACAAATATTACGTAGATGAGATCTATAATGCAACTTTTGTAAATTCGACTATCAAAGGTTCTAAATTTGTATATAAAAATTTTGATTTGAAAATTATTGACGGAGCTGTAAACGGCAGTGCTTCCGCAACCAGCTTTTTCGGCATGATATTAAGCCGCCTCCATACCGGTCTGATCAAGGACTATGCCCTTGTCTTCCTTCTGGGAGCAATAATCTTAATAGGATACTTAATTTTTTAAAATGAACATACCGATACTCAGCATCTTGATCTTTTTACCGCTTACAGGAGCTATTCTTTTTATTTTCATCCCTCGAGAGAAAACAAATCTGCTGAAATATCTGACTGTTGCTGTAACAGTCTTAACCTTCCTAGTTGCCCTCCCGCTTTATTTTAATTTCGACGGCAGCACCGCAGACCCTCAATTCGTGGAAACAGCTGAGTGGATAGGTTACGGCATAAATTATCATGTAGGAATCGATGGTATCAGCCTCCTACTTGTAATCCTTACAGTTTTCCTCTTTCCCATAGCCATTATATCCTCTTGGACTTCAATCAAGGATAAGATAAAAGAGTACCTTATTTTCATGCTCATGCTTGAGACTGGAATAATCGGGGTCTTTTTGTCTCTTAACCTATTTCTTTTCTATGTATTTTGGGAAGCTATGCTTATCCCCATGTATTTCCTTATCGGCATCTGGGGAGGCAAACGTAAAATATATGCTACGGTTAAGTTTGTCCTCTTTACCATGTTCGGCAGCCTGCTAATGTTGGTTGCTATATTCTTCCTCTATTCCACCTATTATAAAGCTAGTGGAATTTATTCACTTAATATATTTGATTTCCAGAAACTTATCCTGGATCCAGGTGTTCAGATATGGCTTTTTCTGGCATTTGCTCTGGCATTTGCTATTAAAATTCCCCTGTTTCCCTTTCATACCTGGCTTCCCGATGCCCACGTACAAGCCCCTACAGCCGGGTCTGTGATCCTGGCTGCAGTCCTTCTTAAAATGGGGGCTTATGGTTTCCTTCGTTTTGCCCTGCCACTGTTTCCAGATGCTGTCCAAAAATTCCTTCCTTTGTTAGCAGTCCTCTGCCTCATAAGCATCATATACGGTGCACTTATGGCTCTCATCCAAAAAGATATAAAATCTTTAGTAGCCTACTCCAGTGTCAGCCATATGGGTCTCATCATGCTGGCTGTCTTTTCTCTAAACTTTGAAGCTATGGAAGGTGCTATCTATCAGATGCTCAATCATGGCTTAAGTACAGGCGCTCTCTTTCTCTGCGTAGGTATTCTTTACGAACGGTCCCATACACGCCTAATTAAGGATTATGGGGGAGTAAGCAAACAGATGCCTGTTTTTTCCGCATTTTTCCTTGTCTGTATGCTTTCTTCAGTAGGATTGCCCGGCCTAAATGGTTTTGTAGGTGAAGTGCTTTGCCTTTTCGGTATTTTCAAATCCAGCCATATATTGGCTGCCATAGGAGTATTGACCATTATTCTGGGGGCTGCATATCTTTTATGGATGTACCAACGGGTTATGCAAGGTCCTATCACCAATGACAAAATCAAATCATTCCCGGATCTTAATAAAAGAGAGATCGGATTTCTCATTCCTATTATCATTATGATGTTCTGGATGGGAATATATCCAAGGCCTTTTCTAAGAAAGATGGATGCTTCGGTCACCCACCTTCTCCATCAAATAAAAAGCAGAACATCTGTATCCGCATCCGTACAAAAAGAAGAAAAAAAATTAATAACAAAAACCAAGGAAGAAAAAACCGAAGAATCAAAAGAAAAAACTAATATTTTACTCAAATGAATACTTACATAGCTTTGTATCCGATTTTAACCATAGTAACCGGTGCTCTCCTTATTATTTTGCTTGAAGTTTTTCTAAAAAAAGAAAAAAAAGACTATTTAGGTTTCATTGCCGTCCTTTTTCTCTTGGTAAGCGGGGCGGAATGCATAAAATTCTGGAACAAGGGTTTTTCCTATTTTGAAGGAAATCTTCTCCTGGACAAATTCGCTCTATTCTTTTTTCTGATTATGATCCTTACTGTTATTTTCATAACGCTTATATCACTTAAATATCTTTCCCTCCAGAACACCGACCACGGGGAATACTACGGCTTGCTCCTATTCGCCCTTTCCGGGATGATGATAATGGTTTCTTCCCGTGATTTCCTTGTGATTTTTCTCGGCCTGGAAGTATTATCTATGGCAAGTTATGCTTTAGCCGGATTAAAAAGGAATGATGAAAGATCATCGGAAGCAGCGATAAAATACTTTCTCTTAGGCAGTTTCGCTTCCGCCTTCCTTGTTTTTGGGATCGCTCTCCTTTACGGGGCTGTTTTTTCTACAGATATCAGCACTATTATGAATTTCTTCCACGCAGAGACCAGCTTAAGCCTTATGGGGCTTACCGGAATGGCTTTTGTTATAATCGGATTTGGATTTAAAATCGCTGTTGTTCCCTTTCATATGTGGACCCCTGACGTATATCAGGGTTCTCCTACTCCAGTTACTGCCTTCTTCTCTATAGGACCTAAGGCTGCCGGCTTTGCTGTGCTGATGCGAATTTTCTTTCCTTTCTGGAAGGAAGCTGTTAATTCAGAAATTTTCTTTCATATCCTCTGGATATTATCCGTCCTAACTATGGTAGTCGGAAACCTTGTGGCTCTCAGACAAAAAAATGTTAAAAGGATTCTGGCATATTCCAGCATCGCTCATGCCGGTTATATCCTGGTCGCAATCCTGGCTGGTGACAATTCAGGCTTGGTATTCTATCTAACTGTATATCTATTTATGAATATCGGTGCTTTTTCTGCAGTGATTGCTTTGAGCCGAAAAGGCAAAGAATTCCTGGAATTGGAAGATTATTCTGGGATCGGATTCCGCTACCCTTGGATAGGAGCCACTTTTACAGTATTTCTTTTCTCCTTGGCCGGTTTTCCGCCCACTGGAGGCTTTCTAGCAAAATTTTACATCTTTTCCTCTGCAGTTCATAAGGGACTGGTTCCCTTAGTGATTATCGGAGTCTTAGCCAGCCTTATTTCAGTTTTCTACTATTTGCGTATTATCATCTATATGTATATGCGCAAACCTACTCGGAATGTAGAGATATTCTCCTATAATCCGGCTTTATTCCTGGTCCTTTTCCTCTGCCTTTATGGAGTTCTTATGCTGGGAATTTTTCCAGGAAATATCCTGTTTTACATCAAACAAGCAGTTGCAGCGCTTGCTTTTTAAGGCTGGAGTGGGACGTAAGCCGGATTCTGTTCCTTATAAAATCAGGGGTGGTTATTTATCTGACCCCTTGATTGCTCAAGAGGTTTAGCGACCTACCCGCCCTGAGACGAGCAGCCTCAACAGGGTCCGATTTGGTCTTGCTCTGGATGGGGTTTACCCTGCCCCTAATGTCACCATCAAGGCGGTGAGCTCTTACCTCACCATTTCACCCTTGCTCCGTGCGGCAGCTTAAACGCAGTCCGCACAGGGCGGTGTATTTTCTGTGGCACTTTCCTCCGGTCGCCCGGAGTCGCTGTTAGCGACCATCCTGCCCTATAGAGTCCGGACTTTCCTCCCCTCCATTCTTATTACGAGAAGAAGGAGCAACCACCTTGCCCGCTCCAGCCTTTATTTTTATACCAAATTGTTCTAATTTTTTATAAAGATTACTGCGGGGAGTGTCGATCTCTCTTGCTGTCTGGGAGATATTCCAATCACTTTCCTCCAGCTTGGCTAAAATAAACTCTTTCTCCGCCAAATCTCTAAATACCTTCAGGCTTTTTACCTTTTCAGCCTCTGGAAAATATACGGTTGCTTCTCCTTTGATCTGCTCGGGAAGGTCTTTTTTTTCTACTGTATCAGAATCTGTCATAATAATAATCCTCTCTACAATATTTTTCAACTCCCGTACATTTCCTTTCCAAGGATATTTCACCATAGCTTCAATTGTATCTTCAGTGAATTTTTTTTCTTTAAAATTATTTTCCTTCACAAAATTCTTATTGAAATAATCAATTAGCATAGGGATGTCTTCTTTTTTTTCTCTCAGCGGGGGAGAACTCAAAGGCACAACATTCAGGCGGAAATAGAGATCATCACGGAAATTTCCTTTCTTAATTTCTTTTTCTAAATTTTTATTGGTAGCCGCTATTACCCTGACATCTACTTTTCCTATTTTACTTGACCCTACCTTTTGCACCTCTCCTTCTTCTAGAACTCGTAAAACCTTAGCCTGAGTCTTTAAACTCATATCACCGATCTCATCGAGAAATATGCTACCGCCATCTGCTAGCTCAAACTTCCCTTTTTTCTTTTCCGTTGCTCCAGTAAAAGCACCTCTAATATGTCCAAAAAGCTCGCTTTCAATAAGCTCTTCTGGAATAGCAGCACAATTTACTTGAATAAATGCTTCATTTTTCCGGGAGCTATTTTCATGTATAGCCCTGGCGATCAGCTCTTTTCCAGTACCGCTTTCTCCAAAAACAAGGATCGTAGCATTAGTAGGAGCTGTTTTTAATAGCTGCTCCCAGAGCTTTTTCATTAAAGGGTGGTTACCTATAAGATTATATTTTTTTTCTGCTTTTTTACGTAAGTCCTTACATTGGCGTTCTAATCGTTTCTGATTTATAGCATGTTGGATACTCAGTAATACTCTTTCTCGGTGTAAAGGCTTTTCTATAAAGTCAAAAGCTCCTAATTTAGTAGCCTCTACTGCAGTTTGGACGGTTCCATGTCCGGATATCATGATTACTTCCGGTGAATAAGGCTTTTTTTTTAACTCTGATAGCACTTCCAGGCCATCCATCCCTGGAAGCTGAATATCCAGAAGGATCAGATCCAATCCTACTGATTCATCTATTATTTCAAGGGCTTCTTCTCCATCAGCAGCTTCAAGAAATGTGTGGCCTTCGTATTCGAGGATCATTTTTAGAGATTTGCGGATGTTTTCTTCATCATCCACAACCAGGATTTTAACATTTCTCTTAGCACTCATAGCTTAATTTCCTTCATTTGGCATTTTAATAATATTACAGCTACTAAAAAAGTTCAAACAGTAAATTTCAAATGGAATGGATCCAGGCGCGCTTTACTATTTTCCATTTTCTAAGTATCATAAATACCGACATTTTTTTTACTTGCGAGGAATTAATTGAGGAAGCAATCCAATAACTTTCATATAAAAGGATCGTCGTTTTTTCTTGTCGTTTTCCTAGTTTGTTGCCTTTTACTCAATTTATCTGCTTCCCAGGAAAAATATGGCAGAAGCAAATCATTTACGCTTGATAATGGGCTTAAAGTCTTTTTGTATGAGAAATCCCATATTCCGCTTGTCAATTGTGTACTTGCCTTTAATGTAGGCTCTAAAGATGAAACCGCTGAAACAAACGGCATTGTTCACATTTTAGAACACTATATTTTATTCCGAGGAACAAAATTCCGCAAAGGTGAAGAAATCAGCCGGGATGTAAGGCGCCATGGAGCATATTTTAATGCCCATACCGGACGGGACCTTTCTATCTTTGAAATGACCCTGCCGGCAGAACATATAGATTTTGCCCTTCGCAACCAGAAAGAAATCCTTTTTGACCTGAAGTTCGACCAGAACGCCCTGGATAAAGAAAAACAGGTTATTCTGGAAGAAATTAGCCAGATGCAGGATGATCCCTTTAAACTTGCCTCTACTCTAATATTCCAAAATCTTTTTAAAGATCATCCATATCATTTACCGATCTATGGGAAAAAAGAAATAATCGAAGCCGCAACCACCGAAGTCCTGGAAGGATTTTACCATAATTTTTTTGTTCCTGAAAACTGTGCTCTTGTTGTTGTGGGAGATATATCCTTAGCAGATGTGGAAGATAAAATTAATAATATTTTCGGAAGTCTGCAAAGCACAAATTTTTTCCATCCTAAGTTTAAGAAAATAACTACTCTTAAAAAAACCGTTGAGATCAACAAAAAAATGGACATTAATATCGGATACCTGGCCATAGGAATCTCAGGTCCCGATTATAACAGTAAAGATCATTATGCCATGGATATTCTGACCGAGATTTTGGGCCGGGGAATCAACCCAATGCTTTACAACCCCTTGATAAGAAAACGAATTTTTGTCAATTCTATGCGAATGGGATACAGTGCCCACAAATATGGAGGTTCGGTATTTATTTATCTGGCACTTAAGCCCCAGCAATTAAAACGGGCTAAAAAGGAGATAATCAGGTATCTTAAACAAGCTCGGAATTTGAATTTTTCCCCGGATGATGTTTTCACTGACATGCAACTTTATGTAACCGATTATGAAGGAAGCGCCAAAAACCGCATCAGGTTCAATGGTGAGCAGGCACAAGAGAAAGGGCTCAATTTGGCAACTTCTATGGCCAGGTTTATGCTCATGAATGAAATCCCTGACCGAGGAATTTATCTTGAGAACTTAGAAAAAGTCACTTCTTCCGATCTAAGAGAAACAGCTGGAAGATATCTAAGCCAAAAAGCTTATGTGATCGTCACAATTAAGCCCCTGGATAAAAAATAAAATCAAAATGCAAAAATACTCAGTGAAAAACAAGATATATTTATGCTGTGTTTTATTCCTACTGCAGACAATTTATTTATTTTCTGAAAAAATTGTTTTCGAAAACGGCCTAACTGTGATTTACGAAAAAGACATTTCTTCGAAAGCCTCTGTTTTTCAGATTTTTATAAAAGGTGGAAAACGGGCGGAACCAGAAGGAAAAAGCGGCCTCGCCTATCTAACGACACGCCTAGCTATTGAAATCCCAGACCAGGACAAATTACAGGCTCTTATGGATCAGGCTACACGCCTTTATATTGCCTGCAAAGAAGATTATTCCTTAATTACCATAGCATGCCTTTCAGAAAACCTGGATAATACATTAAAAATCACCTCCAAGATCCTGAATAAACCCCTATTTTCTAATATAAGAATAGACAGAATAAAAAAACAGATGAACCGAAACAGAGAAATGGAATCGGACGAGCCTGTAATTGCCGCTCACTATGCAATTACAGATATCTTTATGGCAGGAACGCCTTTTGCTGGACCTATTTATGGCAGCGAAAACTCCCTCAACTCTATTAAGAAAAAGGACATCAAGTCCTTCTATGAAAATCATTTTCTAACCGGCAAAATGGTTTTTTCTATTTCAAGCGATCTCGAGAAGGAAACGATTTTTAGTTTGATAAAAAAATTCTTCGGGGATTTTCATGCCGGGAAACTTCAAGAACCGAAAGTTCTTTCATTTCCCCCTATATTAGAAGGGAAAGAGCAATTTATGGAAAAGGATTCCACTCGATCTCATATAGCTGCCGGCTATCTCCTGCCGCAATTATCTCCCCGGAATTATCTGCTTGCTACATTAGCAGCAAACCTTTTAGGAAAAGGGGTTGGGTCAAGATTGTGGTCATTACGAGCGGAAAAAAAACTCGCCTATACTGTTCATGCAAGAGAAACCTATTTCAGCGCTGGGGGAATCTTTGAAGCCTTTATAGAAACGGAACACACCAAACAGGAATCTGCCCTTAATTCATTTATCCAGGTACTTGATGAACTTCATGCTCACGGAGTAACAGAAGAGGAACTGAGCATGACTAAATCCTATTCAAAAGCCCTTTTCCTGCGTAATAATGAGACCAAAGAAAGCCGGGCTCTTACTAGAGGGAATTTCGAGATGATCGGTCTTGACTACAGCTATTTTGCCAAGTTTATCGATGAGATAAATACCGTGTCTACAGAGGAAATCAACACTTTCATCCTAAAAATACTGATCCCTAAAAAAAGAGTTCAAGTAATAATCGGCCCAAAAAAGGAGCCATCCCTCTATTAATCTTATTCTGTGCCAGTAATTGCTTCTACATCCTCTACTGTCTTGGGAATGGGTTTTCCAAGCACCCGGTAACCAGCATCTGTAACCAGCACATCATCTTCGATCCGAATACCGCTGAAGTCTCTATACTCTTCCACTTTTTTATAATCAATATATTCAGCAAATTTATCCTCTTTACTCCATATATCAATTAAAGCGGGAATGAAATAAATTCCGGGTTCAACTGTAAGGACATTTCCAGGTTTAAGTTCCTTAGCAAGCCTTAAATATGCAAGTCCGAACTGTTCACTTCTATTTGTATTATTATCATAGCCAACCTGGTCTTCCCCTATATCCTCCATATCATGTACGTCAAGACCCATCATATGCCCTAACCCGTGGGGCATAAAAAGAGCATGTGCTCCAGCTTTAACTGCCTCCTCCACATCTCCCTTCATCAAACCTAGTTCTTTAAGCCCGGAAGCTATGACTGTAACCGCCTTAAGGTGAACATCCCGGTATTTAATCCCAGGTTTAATCGCTTGCATCCCTTCCTCTTGAGCTTTTAAAACAAGATTATATATCTGGGCTTGTTTTGGGGAAAATTTACCGCTTACGGGAATCGTCCTGGTGATATCGGCAGCATAATGCAGAGAAGACTCAGCCCCTGAATCATTGACTACCATCCTCCCCTCTTTAAGCTGATTCCCATGATAATGATTATGAAGGGTCTGCCCATCGATGCTTAAAATCACGGGAAAAGACACCCCTGCTCCGTGTGATAAGGCAATCCCTTCAATAGCTCCAGAGATCTCTATTTCATACCTGCCGGGCTTAGTCATTTTCATAGCAGTAGTATGCATCTCATATGAAGCTTCTAAAGCGATCTCTATCTGCTCTATTTCCTCATCTGTCTTTACAGACCTCTGCTCTACTACAGCTTTTACTAATTCCTGAGAAACATAATCTTTTATTACAGAAGATTTAATCCCAAGCAACTGCTCTATTTTGACTGCATTCTCAACCCTGTAGGGATGCAAGAAATGAACCTTTTGCCCTTTACGCAGACTATTTTTTAGGGTCTCCTCAAGCTTTTCCAGGGGAGCTGTCTCCTGTACTCCGACTTTAACGGCTCTGTCTTTAAGAAGAGGCTGAAAACCCATCCAAATAATATCTTCAACCTCTACATCATTTCCAAAAATTATGTCCCTGTTTTTATCAATATCAACAAGACCGGTCAGCCCCGGTGAATCAAGCCCGAAAAAATAAAGGAACGAGCTGTCCTGACGAAAATGATAAGGATTGGCCGGATAATTCATGGGGCTTTCATCATTTCCCAGAAAAAAGATTACACCTGAACCCACCTGCTGTTTCAAACGATCTCTTCTTTGTTTATAAATCTTAGCATCAAACATATAATTCCTCCTCGATTATCGTGAATTATTCATAAAAAATGAAATTCAGGTGTGGCTTGTGCTCGCTTCAACCACATCAGGATTTCATAAGATACAATCTTTTACCATAACAATTCACATTTTACAATTTACATTATGCGGTTTTTCCATTTCCCATTTTCTTCTCTTTCATTTCACGTTTTTCATTTCACGATTTTATCCATTCTCCACTCTCCATTTTATATTCTCTGACTTTCCGCATAATCCTTAATCCCTAATCCCTAATCCCACTTTTCCTTATCTAAAGCAAGCTTGACTCGTGCATAATTCAGGCTAAGCGGGGATCTCTTACTGTTTTTTTAGCTTTAAAGCTGTAGGGGTCTGGGCTAATCCACCCAGGGCAGTGCATCTTAGTTCCTTAGGAAGCATTTTACCGGCGGAATAAGCAGCATCGATTGTCTCATTCAGAGGGATTGGATTTTTGTACCCTCCCATAATAAGGTCAGCACAGACAAATGCATTCGAGGCAGCCGCGGCATTACGTGTGTGACAGGGGATTTCGCACCTTCCCTGGACTAAGTCACAGACAGAGCCCATAGTATTCTGAAGTGCAATAGCAGCTGCATCCAAAGCATCACTGGCACGACCTCTGCACGCTTGAACTACAGCAGCGGCTGCCATTGCCCCTGCAGCCCCGATCTCTACTTGGCAGCCTGCGATTTCAGCTGCAAAAGTAGCTTGGATAGCTATCAGCAATCCTATTCCGGAAGCAGCCAGTAATGATAAAGCAATCTCTTCCGGTTTAAGCTTTTTTTCTTCCAGCAAAGTGATCATTACACCTGGGATCACTCCGGCTGATCCTCCGGTCGGAGCTGCACATACAATACCCATGCTGTTATTTATATGCATTACTGCCATAGCCCGGGCAGCTGCTTGAGTATGTATCCCTCCAATTGCTACTCTTTCTTCCGCTTCAGCCTGTAATATTTTTCCTGCACTAGGACTAAGCAGCTGCATATCGATGTTTTTTGATTCCAACCCCTGGTCCACAGCTGATTTCATTACATCAAAACGCTCCAACATCTTTTTGATAATCCCTTCTCTGTCAATTCCCAACAACTGAGACTCATATTTAAGGATGACCTCTCCCAGAGAACAATTCAACTCCTTTATAATCTGGACCATACCCTTATAATTTTGAAAAATAGGATCACCCCGCTGCATATAAAATACCGGCTTACTCTTCCAGGTTTTGTCAACTCCCTGCATTTTATTCAGTTTGTCATATATCTCCGGCTCCAAATCATCTACTCCTTGAAAAATAAGCAATGATTTTTTACCTTCTCTAATTCTGCCTTTCTCGTAATATCCGCCTTTGACAGCTGCCATTATATCTTTAACTTGGGATTCTACATTGCTTTTACATTCAATCAAATTGCAATAGGCTTTCCCGTCTAAATCCACCTGCCACCTTCCGATCTTGTCTATTATGATCCCCCCTCCTCCAGTTGACTTGGCGGATATTTCCAGTTCTAATCCTTGTTTTGTGGATAAATGTATTTTAACGGCATTGGGGTGAAAAGAACCAGACAAAGGAGCAACTTTGAATTCAATTTTGATTTTTCGCCTTTTCGCTTCTTTCAGGGCTATAAAAAAACGTTTATCAGTTAATTTCCAGCCCATAATTCCTGCAGTAAAAGCCAAATCCACTCCCTGCTGCCTATAAACCTGAGCATAAGAACCTCCCGGGTCAAAAGTAAATATCACTGCATCCGGAACTTCTATAAACAGGAAACGCGCCATACATCCAATACGATAAGAAGCCGCGGTATGCGAACTTGAAGGCCCCCGCATTACCGGACCCATCACATCATTAAACACGCTTACAAATTTCATCAAAATTATTTTATCTATCCCTTCAGGTAAATTCAAGCTAAAGTATGGTAAATGGAAAATAAAAGTGGAAAAACCGTGAAATTTTAATATTAGAAAAGCAATATTCGACGCGGATGGACGCTGATTGACACGGATAAGAATAAGCTGCTTTTTCTTTTTTTGGTTTGCACCCAAAAAATAAAAAGCAATTTCCAATTTGTGCTGGAGCACAAAATGAAAACTTTTATTTCAACTTACTTCGCGGAGCGAAGTGATGAATGGTTGTTTTGTTTTGACGATTCATCGGCAAAAGAAAACAACATCTTAGTCTTATCCACGAAAATCCGCGTCTAATGTTTTATCTGTTTTTTCCGTGTCCTCAGCGTCCTCAGTGTAAAATTCTAAAAAAAATGGTCAAACTCCATTAAATTTAGCAAGGCTGGAATTATCTATACCAAATATGCTAACATTATTACGAGAGTGCTTAAACTTTGGGGACAGTCCCCGGAAGAGGAAAAAACATGGACTTTAAAGGTAAAATCGCATTGATCACAGGCGCAGCATCCGGCATGGGAGCTGCCACAGCCCGGGAATTCACCACAGCAGGAGGAAAGGTCATTATCGTTGATATCAACGCTGATGCAGCAAAAAAAGTCGCGGCAGAAATCGGCAGTCAGCCCCCCCTTATCGGCGATGTCAGTGATTCTTCCTTCTGTCAGCATGCTGTAGATTCCGTAATAAAACAGCACAGTCGGCTTGATATTCTCGTAAACTGCGCAGGCACCATTGCCAGAGCAGACGCTTTAGGCACTTCAGACGAAGCCTGGCGCAGGGTTATGGCAGTAAATGTAAACGGTGTTTTCTTTATGAGCAGAGCAGCAGTTGTTCCCATGAAAAAACAGGGAAAAGGTGCCATTATTAATTTTGGCTCTATCTGGGGAGGAAGAGGGGCAGCCGGTGTGGTTGCCTACTGTGCGTCCAAAGGAGCTGTTCATCAGATCACAAAGGCTATGGCCCTTGACCATGTCAAAGATGGTATCCGCATCAATGCAGTCTGTCCCGGTGAGGTCAATACTCCCATGCTTGCATCAGAACGGCCGACTCCTCCAACACCAGAAGACTTACAGAAATTAGCGGAAGAAACGGTTCCTATGAGACGGCTGGCTGAACCCGAAGAAATCGCCCGGGTAGTGCTATTTTTAGCCTCAGATGCTGCCAGTTATATGACTGGCTCCTTAGTGACGGTCGATGCCGGATATACTGCCCGTTAATAAAAAATAAAAAAGGATATTATTACTATGGAATACAGAACCTTAGGAAGAACAGGAGTAAAAGTTTCACCCCTGTGTTTAGGAACTGATAATTTTGCCAATCCAACACCTGAGAAAGAATCAATCAGAATGCTTGAGGCTGCTCTGGACGCAGGAATTAATTTTCTCGACACAAGCAATATCTATGCTCAGGGAGAAAGCGAACAGATCATAGGAAGGGCATTTGCAAAAAACGGCCGCCGCCATCAGGCGATAATCGCTACAAAAGTTCATTACCCGGTAGGACCAGGCCCCAATGAAAAAGGAAATTCCCGCTTGCACATCATCAAAGCCTGCGAGGATTCTCTCCGCCGGCTGCAAACTGATTACATCGACTTATACCAGAC
>JAUWNW010000023.1 GCA_030612445.1 Candidatus Aminicenantota bacterium | reverse complement strand
TTCCGGAAAGTCGACATTATCATACTTATTTAAGTGACGCAGAGCCGGCTGCCAGTTGCGATGAGGAGCTTTATGGTGAAGCATCAACATAAAAGGTTTAGCCTTATCCCGCCGCTTCTGGATAAAATCAAGGGCAATATCTGTTACTATATCTGTTACATAGCCGGGATACTGTTTTTTCTCTCCCATCTCTATAAGTTCAGGATTGTAATAATCTCCCTGTCCGGGGAGTACATTCCAGTAATCAAAACCGGTCGGGCTGCTCTTAAGGTGCCACTTGCCGATCATTGCCGTCTCATATCCTTCTCCTTGTAATAGTTTTGGAAACGTCTGTTGGGTACTGTCAAATTTTTCCCTGTTATCCCGCACTCCGTTGAGATGGCTGTATTTTCCTGTAAGAATAACCGCACGGCTGGGAGCGCAGATACTATTGGTGCAGAAACAATTATTAAAACGTATGCCTTCTTCTGCGATCCTGTCTATATTGGGAGTCTTATTAAGCTTTGAACCATAGCAGCTTATTGCCTGGGCAGCATGATCATCACTCATAATGAAGATAATATTGGGGCTAGGCAAAGCTTCCTTCCCCGTACCTTTGCCTTTACATCCTGCAACTGCCAGAGAAGCTACTCCGAATCCTAGAGTTTGCATAAACCTTCGTCTTTTCATTTTTGCCCCCTGTCTCTCGGACCCGGCATCAGGTTTTCTTTTAAATAGCGGGTCAAAAGATTATAAAGATGGATAGTAGTATTTTTTCCCTCGTAAATACCGTGAGAGCGGTTTGGATAAGCCATCATGGTAAAATGCTTGTTCTGCTCTATAAGTTCATTTACAAGCGCCTCACAGCTCTGATAATGGACATTGTCGTCACCGGTGCCATGTACTATCAATAGATTTCCCTTCAATTTATGGGCATGAGTGATAGGTGAGCCGTTTTTAAAGCCTTCCTTATTGTCATCCGGAAGCCCCATGTAGCGTTCCTGGTAAATTGTGTCATAAAACCTCTGGTTGCTTACAAAAGCAATAGCCATGGCCGTTTTATAAAGATCGGGATACCTGAATATTAGATTAAGGCTCATTGACCCGCCTCCGCTCCATCCCCAAACTCCTATACGCCCTGCATCTACATAAGTACGCTGTTTTATAATAGCCTGGGCAGCAGCAGCCTGGTCTTTAGAGGCCAGTATGCCTATCTGGCGATAGATAGATTTTCGCCATTCCCGCCCCCGAGGTGCCGGAGTACCCCGGTTATCCACACTCATAATCAGATATCCTTTTTGGGTCAGCAGTAAATGCCAAAGGTAGCGATTTCCGCCCCATCTATCCAGGACAGTCTGGGCCGCAGGTTCACCATAAACAAAGAAAAGGAGCGGATACTTTTTTGCCGGGTCAAAATCCGGCGGTTTCAGACACCAGGCATCAAGCTCTACCCCATCTCCTATATCAACTCGAAAAAACTCAACTGAGCCTCTGGCCAAATCCTTTACTTTTTTACGCAGCCGGGTATTTTCAGCAAGCAGGCGTATTGTCTTGTGATCAGGTAAACTTACAAGCTCTGTGACCGGAGGATCAGCAAAAGAAGAAAATGTATGAAATGCCCACCCCGCATTTTCTGATATCTGATAACCATGAGTTCCACCGCTGCCGGAGGGTGTTATACGTTCCGGCTTCTCTGAACCGGAAAGAGGCACTCGAAAGAGATATCGCTGAGTCGGATTTTCCGGTGATGCCGTAAAATAGAGCCAGCCCCCCTTATCATCTACACATTGGATATTTAAAATATCATAATCTCCAGAGGTTATACAGCGCACATTCTGCCCAGAACGCGAGATTAAATACACATGCCGCCATCCGTCCCTTTCACTTACCCAGGTAAAATAAGCCCCATTATCAAACCACTTTAAATCATCTACAACCTCGGCCCAGGTCTTTTCCTTCTCGGTAAGAATAGTTTTTACTCTTCCTGATTGAATATTTCCTAACATCAGCCAAATTGTATTTTGAAGGCGGTTCAGCCGCTGAAAGACTATTTCTTCAGAATTTGCTGCCCATTCCATCCGGGCCAAGTAAAAATCATGTGGGTCCCCCGCAAGCTTAAACCAACGGGTTTCTCCTCCTTTTAAGTTAACCACACCTAAACGGCTGGCCGAATTGGTCTCTCCGGCCTTAGGATATTGTACTGGAATAATCTTTGGATAGAGAGAGTCGGTGTTATTTATCATATAAAAATCACGCACTCCTTCTGTATCCAGCTGCCAATAGGCAATATATTTTCCATCCGGGCTCCAACGAAATCCATCTCTTAGGGAAAACTCCTCTTCATAGACCCAGTCAAAAGTACCGTTAATGACCGTATCCGAGCCGTCATGGGTTAACTTGCTTATATTGTTCTCTTTAATGTCTTCAACATAGATGTTGTTTTTGATCACATACCCGACCCGAGTACTGTCTGGGGAAAATTTTGCAAACATAAGAGTCGAAGGCTCAGCTTTTCCACCCAATCTTTGGAGTTTCCAGGTATTAAGATCAAGAATCCAATAATCACCTCGAGTATTTCGCCTCCAAACACGCTTTGTATCAGTAAAAACAAGCAGCATGTTTCCACTCGGAGACCAAGCATAATCTGCGATCTTTAAAGGATTTTCTTTTCCTTTCGGGACCAGACGTTCCGCAGCCACCAGCACTTCTCTCTTAGAGGAAGAAGGGGCGTACTTTATTATATCCTTTCCTTTAGACAGAGTTTTGGAATCTTCCAGGGTTGTGTAACCGGAACCATCCTTTAGCCAGCGGGCCGGGCCGAATTTTTCCTGAGAAAACTCATCTGAGCTAAAAATTCGCTCCAGTGTCAACTTGGATGAATCGTCCTGCTTACCGAGAAGATTTGAACAAACAATTAATAACAAAGTCAGAAAAATTCCACAGGTCTTGTTTCTGGAAATTTTATCCATGGCTTCCCTCCATATCACATTGGCATTACTTGCATAATATAATATGGAAGGATGGTGATATGCAAATTATTGAAGGAAAATTTGAAATAGAAGGAATTACAAGGATATTAACTGGGTGAAATCCCTGTCTTTCGCAGGGACTTACCTGTGTCCAGGCTTTAGGGGGAACTCCTATTGAAGCGCTCCTTTATTTTACTTTCCGGCCAATTTTTTGTAAGCCTCATACCTCTCTTTAGCTTCCTTCGCAGCCTTTTTGAATAAAATTTTAGCCTGCTCAGGATACTGCTGGACCAGAGTGCGGTAACGGATCTCATTATCAAGAAAGGCCTGATAGTCTATTTTTGGCTCCCTTGAATCCAGCATCAGTGGATTTTTACCTTCTGCTGCCAGGGCAGGATTATAACGGTATAAAATCCAGTATCCAGTGTCCACGGCCAGTTTCTCTTCCTGCTGAGTCCTACTCATATCTATTCCATGATTTATACAGGGAGCATAGGCTATTACTAAGGAAGGACCCTCGTAAGCTTCAGCTTCTAAAAAGGCTTTTAAACACTGATTCTGGTTAGCACCCATTGCAACAGCAGCCACATACACATAGCCGTAAGTCATAACCATGAGCCCAAGGTCTTTTTTCTTGGTCTTCTTTCCTGATGACGCAAATTTAGCAACTGAACCTGTAGGGGTAGCTTTAGAAGCCTGTCCTCCTGTATTGGAATATACCTCAGTATCAAGCACTAAAACATTTATATTTTTTCCTGAAGCCAGGACATGGTCTAAGCCGCCGTAACCTATATCATAGGCCCAACCATCTCCTCCAAAACTCCATACGCTTTTATCTACAAGCTGATTCTGCAGTTCTGAGATCTTAGCTAAAACCGGTTTGGTTTTATCAGAAGCCAGTTTTAAAGCTTTAGGCAGGGCCTGTTTGACAAATTTTGCCGCTTCTTTAGCCTCATCATCAACAGAATCCCAAAGCTGTTTGCTTTTTTGAAGAGCTTGGGTCAGTTCAGGCGTTGTGCCAGCTCTCAGCAACTTCTCAATATTATCCATCAGCTGTTTCCGGTTGGCATCAACAGCCAGACGCATTCCAAAACCATATTCCGCATTATCCTCAAACAGAGAATTGGCCCATGCCGGTCCTTGTCCCTGTTTATTCTTGCAATAAGGCATCGTGGGGAAAGTTCCCCCGAATATGGAAGAACATCCGGTCGCATTGGCAATTATCATCCGGTCGCCAAATAGTTGAGTCGTAAGTTTTACATAAGGAGTTTCTCCACAACCGCCGCAGGCACCGCTGAACTCGAAATAAGGTATCAGAAACTGACTTCCTTTGACAGTCTCACGTTTTACTCCATCAAGCACATTATCCGGAAGTTGATCAAAAAATTCCGCTTTCTCCGTTTCGCCTGCTTCCCTGGCCTCTTCAATGGGAACCATTTCCAGGGCCTTGACTTTGGACGGGCAGGTATTAACACAGACCTCACATCCGACGCAATCCTCAACATACACCTGAAGCCTGTATTGTAAATCACGCTCATTCTTCGTGTTGGACTTAAGAGTGGTAAATGAATCAGGCGCATCCTTTAAATCTTCCGGAGAAATCTGTTTTGATCTAATAGCAGCGTGAGGGCACACCAAGGAACACTGGTTGCACTGAATGCAGTTCTCAGGAATCCATTTCGGCACCTTAGGAGCCACTCCTCTTTTTTCCAGCTTTGTGGTGCCGGATGGGACAAATCCGTCATACGGCATTTTTGAGACGGGAATACTATCGCCTTTAAAATGCATTATGGGATCGATTACACTTCTGGTAAATTCTCCCGCATTTTCAGGTATAAGTTTAGGAACCGGAGCGGATTTTGTGATTTTTTCGGGAACCGGAATTTCCTCGATTGCAGCAGCAGCTTGATCAATTGCTTCCCAATTCATCCTAACAATATTTTCTCCCTTCTTGATGAAAGTTTTTTTAACCGCTTTTTTTATTAACTTAATGGCCTCATCTTCAGGAAGCACTCCAGATAGCTTAAAAAAAGCAGCCTGCATGACTGTGCTAATTCGAGCACCAAGACCAACTTTTTCTGCGATATTTAAAGCATCAATGTTATAGATCTTGATATTTTTTTCTATTATTGCTTTCTGCATATCTTCAGTCAGGTTCTCAAAGACTTCGTCTGTCTTCCATTTTGAATTAATCAGAAAAATTCCGTCTTGCTTTAATCCTTCCAAGATATCATAGCGTCCAATATAGGAGGATTTGTGGAGAGCAATAAAATCTACATGACTGAGTAAATACTGAGATTGGATCTTTTCTTTCCCAAACCGCAGATGAGATACGGTCACACCACCTGATTTTTTGGAGTCATACTGGAAATAACCCTGGGCATACATATCTGTATTATCCCCGATTATCTTAATGGAATTTTTATTAGCACTTACAGTTCCGTCCGAACCATACCCCCAAAACTTACACCGGATAGTACCTTTCAGCTCTGTATCGATATTTTCAGTTACAGTAATTGAGGTTCCGGTAACATCATCGTTAATACCGACAGTAAAGCCGTGAAAACATTTACCGTCCAGGTGGTCATAAACGCCTTTTACCATAGCAGGTGTAAATTCCTTGGAAGACAATCCATATCTTCCCCCGATAATTTTTATATCCTTTTCTTTCAAAGCTACGGCAATGTCCAGATAAAGAGGTTCACCAAGAGAACCCGGCTCTTTTGTCCGGTCAAGCACTGCTATCTTCTTTACCGAATCCGGCAAGGCTGAAATTAAGGCTTCTGCCGAAAAAGGTCTGTAAAGCCTTACTTTTACAGCTCCTACCTTTTCACCGTGCTTTGTCAGATAGTTTACTGCCTCTTCTATAGTTTCAGTCGAAGAGCCCATTGAAATAATTATCTTTTCCGCATCCGGGTCTCCTATATAGTCAAACAGGTGGTATTTACGCCCTATCTTTTCAGCTACTTTATCCATGTATTCCTGCACAATCTCTGGAGTCACATCATAATATTTATTAACGGTTTCCCGGCCCTGAAAATACACATCAGGATTCTGTGCGCCTACCTTTACCATTGGTTTCTCCGGATTCATCGCCCGGGAACGAAAATCTTCTACATATTTCATCTCTACTAGTTCAGCCATAATTTCATAAGGGACCATCTCTACTTTCTGGATCTCATTTGAAGTCCGGAAACCATCAAAAAAATGAAGAAAAGGAACTTTAGATTTTAAAGTAGACAGGTGCGCTACTATAGCAAGATCCATAGCTTCCTGTACAGAGCCTGAGGCAAGTAGGGCAAAACCGGTATTTCTGGCAGACATAACATCAGAGTGGTCTCCAAATATCGAGAGAGACTGGCAGGCCAGCGAGCGGGCTGACACATGAAAGACTGTCGGCAGCATTTCCCCGGCTATCTTGTGCATATTCGGCAGCATCAGCATCAATCCTTGGGAAGCTGTAAAAGTAGTAGTCATTGCCCCAGCTGAGAGGCTGCCGTGAACAGCTCCGGATGCCCCTGCTTCCGACTGCATTTCAATAACATCAAGAGTCTGCCCGTAAATATTTTTCCGCCCATGAGCAGCCCAAGCATCAGCCAACTCGCCCATGAGCGATGAGGGCGTGATGGGGTAAATTGCGGCAACTTCACTAAAAGCATAACCCACATGAGTAGCAGCTGTATTTCCCTCTATGGGTTCATAAATCTTTTTCATTATTAATCTCCTATTATTGCTATTTGTTATTTATTTCCGTTCTGCCTTCCAAGGATTTTTTAATAGTTACCTGGTCGGCAAAATCAAGATCTGAGCCGACCGGTAATCCCAGGGCTAAACGGGTCATTTTAATATCATATTTTTTTAAAAGCTTGGCAAGATAAAGAGCCGTAGCCTCTCCTTCGGTTGTAGGATTGGTGGCAATGATTATTTCTTTAAAATCACCTTCTGTTAGCATTTTTTCCAATTTATCTGTTTTTAATTCATCAGGTCCCATTCCTTTTAAAGGTGAAAGCCTTCCTAAAAGAACATAGTACCTTCCTTTAAAAATTCCGGTTTTTTCAATTGCAGAAATATTATATGGTTCTTCCACAATACATAGGACTTCCTCATCCTGTACTTCTTTTGTACAGTGAAAACAGGGATCAACATCGGTCAGGCTGTTGCAGATTGAGCAGTAAAATATATTTTGCTTAACATCTTTAATAGCATCTATCAACCTGTCAGTTTCTCCCTCTGAGATATTGATCATATAATAAGCAATCCTCTGAGCAGACTTTGCTCCTATGCCGGGTATCTTTTTGATTTCATCGATAAGACGATTTAAAGGATGATCTTTTTCCGGCATCAGGAAAATCCCGGGATCTTCAACCCTGCCCCTAATGAACCTAACTTACTTGACATTTCTTCTTCAACTTTTGCAGCTGCATCATTAAAAGCAGCACTTATCAAGTCCTGCAGCATTGAAACATCTTTTTTATCCACCACTTCAGGGTTTATCTTAATATCCATCAGATTTCTATTGCCATCAAGGATCACTGTTACCATACCGCCCCCGCTGGAGCCCTCTATCTTCATTTCTGATAATTCCTGCTGCATCTTTTCCTGCATTTTTTTAGCCTGTTTAAGCATATTTTGAATATTTCCCATTCCTTTCATAAAAAAATCTCCTCACATATTATATTTTCTTTTCTTCCACAGAAATAATCCGAGCTTTAAAGGTATCCATAAAGTCTTGAACTTTAGGGTCTTTTAAGGCCTTTTCAGTATTCGATTCTTTTTTTATACTCTCATTTGAAGGATTGCCAAAATTTTTCGGCTTTATCTGCTTTGTTTCCCCTATTTTTGCTCTTTCATCCTGCTTTTCACGTACCTGGGGAAAATCCCGGCTTGAAGAGCGGGGGCGAAAACCTTCACTTTTTCCTTTTAGCTGTTCAATGATTTTTTTTAAAGGAACTATCCGCTTAAAATGGCATAACTTTATGAGAGACGACTCAAGATAAATACGAGGATGGGAACTGTATCTTAATCCCTGTTCCCATTCCTGTAGGACATCAAGGTAACGCAGGATCTCCTCTTTAGAAGCTTTGCCGGCTTCATTTCTAAGTTTTTCCAGATCCTTGTCCCCAAAAGGCAATATATCCTCAGTGTTTTTTACTGAGCGGACCAAGAGCAGGTTACGGAAATGCTGGATAAGCTTTCCATGAAAATATCTCAGGTCATAACCGCTGTCTATAACTTTTTCGACCAATTCAAAAATCCTATCCGGTTTTTCTTCAAACACTGCGCTGGAGAACTGGAAAAGAAGCTCCTGGTTGACAGTAGCAAGTATTACTTTAAGGTCATCTTCTTTTATCTCATTCCCGGAAAAAGACACTGCCTGGTCAAGCAGGCTTTGAGCATCTCTTAAACTGCCGTCAGCAGCCTCAGTTAAAAGATTTAATCCTGCAGATGAAATGGAAATATTTTCCTCTTTCGCAATGTATTTAAGATGTTCATAAATATCCTTATGAATAATTCTTTTAAAATTAAAACACTGGCATCTGGATATGATCGTGGCGGGGATTTTGTGGAACTCAGTTGTGGCAAATATAAAGATAGTATTCTCCGGCGGCTCCTCCAGGGTTTTTAATAATGCATTAAAAGCACTCCTTGAAAGCATATGGACTTCATCGATAATTATTATCTTATTTCTGCAGTGAACCGGTTTATACTGCAGGCCCTCTTGTATATCCCGAATATCATCGACCCCTGTATTAGAAGCCCCGTCGATTTCGATCACATCCAGGGAACGGTCTTCATCTATCTCCAAACAGAAGTCACACTGGTTGCAGGGAACCGGTGTGGGCCCTTTCTTGCAGTTTAAAGCTTTCGCCAGGATACGGGCGGTTGTGGTCTTTCCCACACCCCTCATTCCCGAAAAAATATATGCCTGGGCTACCCTCTCATTTTTTATAGCATTATAAAGTGTTTGCACAACAGCTTTCTGGCCGATTATCTCTTCAAAGGTTTTAGGCCTGTACTTTCGCGCGTAAACTAAATATCCCATTTTTTAATCCGCTGGAACCGGATAAGGCAAAAAAACTCCGGTTTTTGTAAATGTTATTTTAACATATTCTCTTATTAAATTAAAGCTCAGGAGGCAGGGAAACCTGCTTTTTTACTTCCTTTTTAACTTTCTTTTTATTTACTTTTGTTTTTTCCTTTTCATGACGTTGTTTTAACCTGGATTTTTCCTTTTTATGCTGCTCTTTTAATTTTACTGATTTTTCTTTGTATTTCTTTTCTACTTTATTTTTTTCAGCTATGGAATGGTCGGATCGCTTTTCAACCTCAATTTTTTTCTTAATCTCTAGTATCTCCATTTTCTGGCTTTTTTCCATTACCTCCAGTTCCCGCTCCTGGGCCTGCTTTTTCTGGACTGCCCATTCAGCCTCGCTAACACCGGATTTTCTGATTTTTTCTCTATAGATTTTTTCTTTAACCTTATTTCTATCTATTAGAGTTTTTGGACTTGCTGTTTCGTTTTTGCTGATAACCGGTTTAAAGATCTCTATCCTTCCTCTATCTATTTTTGCCTTACCTGCATTTGCAGAATTTGCAAGCCGATGTTTTGTTACTCTCTGACGGCTTATACCGTTTACATGGTTTATATCAATACCATTGTTGATTATTAGTCTTTCACGCATTACTATGTTTGTTTTTTGAACAGTATAGTTAATAATAGTTAAATTCCTCTCCCGAGGAAGTACATACTTATTCAAATGAGTATTATAAAAATATCTTCCCTCAACAAAAATCCATAAAGAATCCGGCAGTCTGTTCGGCAAAGACCTTATTCCAGTACCTGAGACAAAAATCACCCCGGGAGGTATGGGTGCCCAGCCTAAATAAGTACTTCCTCTTCGCCAGGTAACCCAGGCCGGCCCCCATTGTGTACCCGGCTCCCAGTACCAGCCGGTGTAATCATCCCAGCCCCAGCGGCCATAATGAAAAGGAGCCCAGCCCCACTCAAAATCAGATATCCAAGTCCAGCCAAAATCTGTCCACATCCAGCGGCCTTGGGAATAGGGGCGCCAGCCATATCCCGTACTATAAGGGATCCAGACATAGCCATATTTTATGTGGCTCGTCCAATAACCATAAGGAGAAAGATAATTATAAAAATAGGAACTATCCCTTGTCCCCTCATAACTCTCCCCTGCATATTCATCTTGATAGTAGTTTTCCCTTTGGGGTGACGGTTCATCATAAGGCTGCGGCGCATAAATAATACATCCGGCAATAAACACCAGTGCGAATAATACTATAAAAATCAATTTTCTCATGCTCCTCTCCCCCTTAATCTATCTCTTTAAAGACTTTTTTTATTTTTTTAAAGGCCCAATCCAGGTCTTTTTTCCTGATTATCAAGGGAGGCGCAAAACGGATGACATGCTCGTGGGTTTCTTTGCAGAGCAGTCCCTCTTTTTGCAGGGCTTCACAAAAACGTCTTGCTCCGCCTGCAGCAGACATCAATTCTATGCCCATAAGCAGACCTTTTCCTCTAACAGATTTTATATGCGGGCTCTTGATAGTCCTGAGTTTATCCAGAAAATATTCTCCCTTTTCAGCGGAATTTTCCACCATATTCTCATCCTGCATCACCTGGAGTGCTTTCCGCGCTGTTGCAGAGGCCAACGGATTTGCGCCAAAAGTAGAGCCGTGAGTACCGGGAGTAAAAAGCTCTAATATCTCCCGCTGGCTCAGGACAGCAGAAATAGCATAACACCCGCCTCCTAAAGATTTGCCGATAATCAAAATATCCGGTTTTACTCCTTCATAGTCACATGCAAAAAGACTGCCTGTTCTCCCTAGTCCAGTCTGGATCTCATCAGCCATAAACAATACATTATTCTCTTTGCAGAGCTCTTTGGCTTTCCTTAGATATCCTTCTGTAGGAATAATAATCCCAACCTCTGCTTGAATCGGTTCTACAAGAAAAGCTGCTGTATTAGGATTTATCGCCTCCTCCAGGGCACCTAATTCATCATAAGGAACTTCTACAAATCCTGGAGTAAAAGGCCCAAAATCCTTGCGGTAAAGTTCTTCTGAAGAAAAACCTACGATAGTCACAGTACGGCCGTGAAAATTATTAGCACACACAATTATCTCTGCTTCATTCTCAGGAATTCCTTTTTTCTGATATCCCCATATACGGGCAGCTTTTATAGCAGTTTCCACTGCTTCTGCTCCGGAGTTCATGGCAAGAACCATTTCATACCCGGTCAGGTCGCAAAGTTCCTTTGTCAGAAGAGGCCACTGGTCATTACGAAAGGCCCGGGATGTTAATGTTATTTTTTTTGCCTGATCAGTCAAGGCCTTTACAATTTTTGGATGGCAGTGTCCATGATTTACTGCAGAATATGCGCTTAAAAAATCCAGATATTTATTTCCCTCAACATCCCATAGCCAAATCCCTTTTCCCTTTGTTATTACAACATCCAACGGGTTATAGTTAGGGGCGCCATATAAATCTTCAACATCAATAAGATATTTGCTATCCATTATTTTCTCCTATCTTTAATTATGAAGTTATATTTTAATGATTTCTGAAGATTTTGTCACCTGCTAATCTTTATTTACCTGACCCCTTTTTTGGTTGTATGTACATTTTTTTTATGCTATAAGCTAACATTAAGATAATGAAGGAGAAACTTTATGCAAGATTTCTACATTAATCTTTCCCAATGGGTTTCCAATACAGCAGATAATATCTGGCAGATTATGGTCCCTATCCTTTTTCTTGTAGGCGCCTGGATGACTTATAAAACAGGATTTATTCAATTTAAACGCTTGGGGACTGGCCTGAAACTTATATTCGGGGGTTTCCTGGGAAAATCTTCTGGTAAAAAACGGGATGGTGATGTTTCTCCTTTTGCCGCTCTGTCCACAGCCCTGGCAGCAACCGTTGGGAATGGAAATATCGGGGGAGTTGCCACTGCTCTATTCACCGGGGGCCCGGGGGCAATATTTTGGATGTGGATATGCGGATTTGTCGGAATGGCCACCAAATACTCAGAAGCGCTCTTAGGTGTCAAATATAGAGAAAAATACGCAGATGGTTCTATTGCCGGCGGACCGATGTATTACATAAAAAACGGCCTTAAAAACTCGAAAATAGCTCGAATCTTAGCTGCAACTTTTGCTGTATGCGGGGCATTTGCCGCTCTTTTCGGCACTGGTAACATGATGCAGTCCAATCAGATGGCCCTGGCATTTAACAGTGAATTCGGAATCCCCAAAGTACTGACCGGGAGTATTATAGCATTCCTGGTCGGCCTGGTCATAATCGGCGGCATCAAGCGAATCGGCTCTGTTGCCGAAAAACTTGTCCCCACCATGATCATTATATATTTCACGCTTGGGATGGTAGTAATAATTATGCATATCTCCCATGTCCCGGGAGTCTTTGCTTTAATTTTTAAACACGCTTTTACCCCTTCTGCTGCTATAGGCGGTTTTATGGGAGCAGTGGTAAGACGCGCTATCCAGATAGGTTTCAGACGGGGTCTTCTTACCAATGAAGCCGGCCTGGGAAGTGCTCCTATTGCCCATGCCGCTGCTCAGACACCTTCCCCAGTCCACCAAGGCCTTATCGGTGTGGGCGAGGTCTTTATCGATACAATCATTGTTTGCACAATAACCGCACTTATTAACCTTTCCACTGGAATGTGGCAGAGCGGTTTGGACGGAACCGCAATGACGGCAAAATCATTTTCCAGTACCATTCCCCTAGTCGGGGGCCTGGTGGTGGCAGTTTCCTCTTTTCTGTTCGGTTATTCTACTCTTATAGGATGGTATTATTACGGCGAACAGTGTATGAAATACTTATTTGGCATAAAAATTACTTACCCCTACCGGGTGATCTTTGTCTTGTTTGTCTTTACAGGATCTGTAATTTCTCTAGAACTTGTCTTTTATATGGGAGATATTGCTAATGCCCTTATGGCCTTTCCTAATCTGATCGCTTTGGCACTTTTAAGCGGAACCGTAGCAGCAACCACAAGAGAATTTTTTAAAAAATACCCTAAAATCGAAGATTTTGACAAATAGCCTGGAAAAATAGCTTAATATTTTTCGGCAAACTGCAGATTGACTAATATCAATTGGGAATGGCGGAGAGGGTGGGATTCGAACCCACGGTACGGATAATCCGCACACACGCTTTCCAAGCGTGCTCCTTAAGCCACTCGGACACCTCTCCTAATTTCAAAAAAGTTGGGATGCTTACATTACCAGAATTTGCTTAAACTGTAAAGTCTGAGAGAGGCAGGAGTTCCTCCATTTTTAACAGTTTTTCTGATAATTGTATTAGTGAGTTCGAATTTTTCTTGTTTTTACCAGCGTAGTTTTATACTCTTAATTATTTGAGAAAATGAAACAAAGCCGGAAAAAATCCATATTTAAAAATATTATAAGAGTACTGGCGTTTCTGTCTCTGGCAGCTGCCTATATTATCGGCTATATCAATACCGACCGTGAGACACTCCATATTCTGGAGGAAAAAATCTCTGCTGGGCAGGGCCTTACAAAAATCAGTGACAATCCGCTTATATATGAAACACAGGCTTTAGGAGAGGACTCTTTTTCCGGGTACTATGTGATCACAGGAGCACAGGGATGGGGCGGCCCTCTGCAAATAGCAACTGCCATAAACAGGCAAGGAGCTGTACATGAGGTTCTTGTATTAAGCCATAAAGAAACGCCTTCCTTCTTTAATAAACTCCAGAGAAAGGAGTTTTTTAACCAATTTAAAGAAAAAAATATAGCCTCCCCCTTTCTTCCTGAAGAAAACATTGATACAATAACACAGGCAACAGTCTCCTCAGAAGCATTTATAAAAGCTATTCGCATGGGCTCACACTCTACAGCAAAAAAAATATTCAAGCTCAATGTCCTGGAGAAAAAACCGGAATGGAAACTCGGATTGAATGAAATATTACTTCTAGGGCTGTTTCTAATCCTTTTGACCGGATTAACATTAAAAAAGAAATTACTGCGATATTTCGCTATGGCAGCAGCGTTTGTTTTTCTTGGGTTTCATCTAAATTCTTCCCTCTCAATAGCCCATTTTGGCTCTCTTCTCCTGGGCTATTTTCCTCCAGTTAGAATCCATACTTTTTGGTGGATATTAGTTGTAGGTGCTCTTATGACAGCTTTCCTGCTTAAAAGAAACCTTTATTGTTATGGATTGTGTCCTTTTGGAAACCTTCAGGAATTAAACTCCCGAATTAGTGGTATCAATATCCGTTTAAACTCCAGGATATTAAAAATTACAAAATATATGAGCCGTTTTCTTACCTGGCTTGCTCTTATTTTGATTTTTTTAACCACAAAACCAGCCCTGGGGGCATACGAACCCTTTCCTGTTCTTTTCGGTCTTGAAGGCATTGAAATTCAGTGGTTTATCCTTCCATATGTTATTCTCGGCTCTTTTGTGTTTACAAGGTTTTTCTGCCGCTTTTTCTGCCCAGTAGGAGTAGTCCTGAATCTTACCATCAAAGTACGGCGTAAATTGGATAAATTTTTTAGGAAGATAGTTAATCTGGATTATTCAGAAAAATGACTAAATTGAAATACTTTTTAAAAAATATAGTCGGGATTGTCTTAATAGCAGGAACATTTGTCCTAATATTGATTTATTTTTATAAAATACTATAATACCAGTCCCAGAAAATTACTATCCTTAAAAAATATTATGTTGAATACTCATAAAGAACTAACCTATAAAAAAATCTTTCTCTTCTGGATTCCTCTAGCTTCTACCTGGCTTATGATGGCTGCCGAAGGCCCTTTCCTGGCAGCTATTATCGCACGCCTGGCAGAACCCAAATATAACTTAGCAGCATATGGAGTAGCATTTTCTTTTGCCGTTCTGATTGAAGCACCCATAATAATGATAATGAGTGCATCTACTGCCCTGGCGAAAAACAGGGATTCTTTTATAAAGTTGAGAAACTTCACATATGCCCTAAACGCGATAATAACATTTATTATGGTTCTTTTTTTGCTCCCCCCGGTTTTTAATTTTATAACCATGGGTTTGATCGGGCTGCCGGAAAATATCACACGGCTCACCCATACGGCCTGTATAATCCTGCTTCCCTGGCCGAGTGCAATCGGATACCGCCGCTTCTATCAGGGAATTCTCATCCGCAGCAATCTGACCCGCAGGGTAGCTTTAGGCACAGTAGTAAGGCTTTTAACTATGGCGACTGTTGCGATTTCCTGCTATATATTTTTTAGTTTTCCAGGATCTGTAGTCGGCAGCCTGGCTCTTTCTCTAGGTGTTACAGCTGAAGCAGTTGCAAGTAAATTTATGTCTCAAAAATCAGTAGATAATTTAAAAAAAGACCAAAGCACTCTTATGCAAGAAAAACCTATCTCCTACAGATATATCAGCCGTTTCTATTACCCATTAGCACTTACATCCATATTAAGCTTAGGAGTGTACCCGCTGGTGACTTTCTTTTTAGGGCACAGTCGCATGCCCATAGAATCTTTAGCAGTTTTGCCGGTGATCAACTCTCTAGTGTTTATTTTCCGCAGCATGGGTTTATCATTTCAGGAAGTAGGCATTGCTCTTTTAGGTGAAAACAATGAAGGCTACAAACAGCTCCGCAACTTTGCCGCAATTTTAGGCTCAGCAGTTATCCTGGCATTAGCTATACTGGCGTTTACCCCTCTCTCTTTTCTCTGGTACCAAAAAATATCTGGTCTTTCTTTACAGCTCAGCCGTTTTGCTATTACCCCTACAAAAATATTGACTCTTATCCCGGGACTTAGTGTTTTAATTGCATTTCAGCGAGGAATACTAGTGACAAACAAGCGGACAACTCCACTCACAATCGCTACTGCTATTGAAGTTATAACTATTATCTGCCTGCTTTATTTTACGATTAATATTCTGGGATTGGTCGGGGCAGTAAGCGCTGCTATTGCTTTGGTCTCAGGCCGGATTCTGGCCAATATATATCTATTGCGGCCATGCCGTAAAGCACTTACCCGGTAAACTGTCCTACAATCCAGAATATCACAATGCTCGCTAGAGTCCCGGCATAAAGCCATCTGGGATTCCTGGAGCTTAAAGATTCACTCTTCAATCCGACCATAAATCCAAGGGGAACCACAACAGCTGCGAGTAAAGCAGCAATACTTCCGGAGGCAAAAATATGATTTAAGACTTTGGGCAGCCCAACTGCTATCCAGTATTTATACTGAACAATATAAGTGATAGTGAAGGCAAATAAGGCGTAACCGCTGTAAGCACTAATTGAACCTGTAAGGATGCTGCGCCAGGAAATTTTCGTTTCTTTTTTCATTAAAAAAGATGCAAAAATATCAAAAGCTGCACCGAGCATAAATATCCCTAAAAGATGGCAGATAAAAGGCCCGGCATTTATCAATTTAAACAGCATTGCTATGGTACCGATCATAACAGATGAACCAGGTTTGTTTATAATTCCCCGGGCAATAGCCAGAATAAAAAATGCAAAGGCGGCAAGTATTATAGATGAATGGGAGATATTAATCCCATATAGAATTCCTCCTCCAGCAACTTCACTGATTCCCCAAATAGATCCAAAAAATAATAACCACATCCAACTTTTCTTTCCTTTCATCTATTCACTCCTTATTTCCATATATGATTTGTTTTTTTAAATATACCAAAAATAAAACAAAAAAAAAAGGATTTAATCTACTAATCCCTCTTTTTTCCATATACATAATCCCCTATTCTCCGCATCCAGTCCATTTCCTCCTCTGTCATAGGGCCTTTTGCAACTTCTACCAGATTCTCTTCCATTTTTACTGGGCTGGAATTTTTGGCGGAGAGGGTGGGATTCGAACCCACGATACTGCATTCACAGTATAGCGATTTTCGAGACCGCCGCCTTCAGCCACTCGGCCACCTCTCCTTTTCTGATTTGGAATATAATCTCAACGTTTAGCTTTAAAGAAATCTTTTAAGATTTTACCGCATTCTGCTTCCAAAATTCCACCCTTTATTTCAAGGCGATGATTGGTCTTTTCAAAAGGAAACCGCATTATTGACTTTACTGCTCCGGCTTTAGGGTCATATGCTCCGAATATTAGGCGTTTGATCCTAGCCTGAATAAGGGCACCCAGACACATGGCACATGGCTCCAGAGTCACATATAGGTCACAATCTGGAAGGCGGTGATTATTAAAAGTATGGCAGGCTGCTCTTATTGCAAGGACTTCAGCATGGGCAGTTGGGTCGCTATTTAGAATAGTCTTGTTATAAGCTCTTTGGATTATTTTATTTTTTTTAACCAGTACCACGCCTACAGGAACTTCATCATCACCCAGGGCTTTTTCAGCCTCATAAAGGGCTTGGCGCATGAAATATTCATCATTGTTCATCATTCTACTGATATAAATTTACAGGAGTTGACCAATTTTTTCTATACTTTTCTTCTTCAGGAAAGAATCAGGACAAGATCTGGCATAGACACAAGTAAGTCCCTGTAAGTTTAAAAAATTGGGGGAACTCCAGTTACTAACAATTTATTGACTTTTTTAGGCTAACAATGTCATGATATTTAGCGGCTTCGGCATATAAGTTAATTTAGGAGGATAAATTTTGTGAATCAATTTGAATGCATTTTCTGTAATAAAAAGTATCCGCTGAATCCTTTCCAACAATTTTGTCCACAGTGCAAGGAACCGCTGCTTGTTGTATATAAAAAAAAGAAAAGGATAATCCATCCCGACACAAGAAATCCTTTGGAAAAATTCCGGGATTTCCTCCCTCTTGATACTATCAATCACGATCTTCACCTGGGAGAAGGTAACAGCCCCCTGCAGAAGCTCAACCGGTTGATGCTGGAATTCGGACTGCCAGAGACCTATGCTAAAAACGAAAGTATTAACCCTACAGGCAGTTTCAAGGACCGCGGTACTGCCGTTGCCGTACAGATTGCAGCTTCTTTAGGAATCAGCAGAATCGGCACTGTCTCGACCGGTAATATGGGAATTTCTACAGCTGCTTATGGAGCTAAAGCCGGGATGGAAACTTTTGTCTTTACAAAAGAAGATATCCCCCCAGAAAAACTTCTCTCAGCCGGTATCCATGGGATTAACCTCATGAAAGTCAAGGGCGATTATGGGAAATTATCCCACAAAAGCTTTGAAATCGGGAAAAAACATAATATTTATTTTATGAACTCGACCGACCCGTTCAGAATCGAAGGTTATAAAGTAACCGGCTTTGAGATATACGAACAATTAAACAGGAAAATTCCCCAGTTCATTTTTGTCCCAGTCAGTTCCGGGGGCCACCTGATAGGCCTTATAAAATGCTTTAAAGAACTAAAAGAAAAGGAGTTTATCCAACAGCTTCCGACTTTTGTCGGGGTTCAAGCAAAGGGAAGCTCTCCTGTTGCCCAGGCATTTGCAGCTGGAAAATCAAAATATAAAAGAGTTAATAAACCCAGCTCAGTCGCTCAATCCATAACCAATCCGGAACCTCCCGGGGGAAATATCGTTTTAAAATTGATCCACGAGCTGGACGGTATGGTCATAGCTGTTTCAGACGAGGAGATACTTGCAGCACAGAAGCTTCTGGCCCGGTTCGAGGGGCTTTTCTGTCTGCCGGCTTCTGCCACGACCTTAGCCGGATTGTTAAAGCTACAGAAAAAAAGGAAATTCAGTTCCACAGATCGGATAGTCCTAGTGATAACCGGCGCTGGAGTTAAAAATATCAAGGTGTTGGATCCAGACACTATGAGAATTAAACACACTGACCTTTCAGAATTGGATATAAGTATTTCTTCAATCCTAGATTAAATACGATGACAAATTGTTATATTTGAATAATTTCAAATGAACTAAAGTAATATAACTGAATAGCATATTGGTTAATATTGCTTTCTATGTTAGTATTAAAGTATTAACCAGCCTAAAAAAGGAGGAATAAATGGCTAATGATTTTCCAACTATGGAATTAAAATTACCCAAAATCAATCCCAAGTATATCAAAATTGGTATTGTTGCGGTAGTTGCGCTCATTCTTTTGGGCAGCTCGTTCTATCAGATCGCCCCGGAAGAAGTAGGAATTGTCCTGCGGCTCGGTAAGTTTGTCCGCACCACAGATCCGGGCCTGCACTTAAAACTGCCGTTTGGAATTGAAACCCTTGACAAGGTCCCTGTTCAGAGGCAGCTAAAGATGGAATTTGGCTTCCGGACAACAGAAGCGGGCATCAACACCCAATATCAGGCTACAACTAATTCTAAAAGGGAAGCTGTGATGTTAACCGGAGATTTAAATGTTGTAGTAGCAGAGTGGATCGTCCAGTACAAGATCAAAGACGCTTATAATTATTTATTTAAAATCCGCGATGTAGACAGTACATTCCGATTCATGAATGAAGCTGTAGTAAGAAAAATCGTAGGTGACAATTCAGTAGATGAGGTTATAACAATCGGACGATCACGCATTGCCCTCGAAGCCAAAGAAGATCTTCAGGCACTATGCGACCTCTATGAGATTGGGATCGAGGTCAACCAGTTAATATTCCAGAATGTCGACCCGCCGGATGCTGTCAAGCCATCATTCAACGAAGTCAATGAGTCCCAGCAGGAAAAAGAAAGAAAAGTCAATGAAGCCTGGTCAGAATACAACCAGGAAGTTCCAAAAGCCCGGGGAGTAGCCGCCCAAACAATACAAGCCGCTGAAGGATATGCCACAGAAAGAACCAATAATGCCGAAGGTGATGCTAATCGTTTCCGGGCAATATACCGGGAATATGCCCGTGCTCCCCTGGTTACGCGAAAACGTCTTTACCTGGAAGCTATTACTGAAGTTCTCCCAAAGATCAATAGGAAAATAATATTCGATGAAAAGCAAAAAAACATCTTGCCTCTCTTAAACCTGAGTGAGGAGGTGAAAAAATGAACAAGCAGACAAAATATATAATTATTGCAGTAGCAGCATTCTTTTTGCTTATCCTTTTAGCCGATGGTTTTTATGTAGTTAAGGAGACCAATCAGGTCATTATCACTCAATTCGGAGATCCGGTCGGGGGCACAATTGCCAACCCGGGGCTTCATATAAAATTACCCTTTATCCAAAAAGCCAATTTCTTTGAAAAACGCTGGCTGGAATGGAATGGAGAGGCTAATCAGATCCCCACCAAGGACAAAAAATATGTCTGGGTCGACACTTATGCCCGCTGGAGGATCAGTGAACCTCTTACCTTCTTCCAAAGAGTCAGGGATGAAAGAGGAGCCCAATCCAGACTGGATGATATTATAGACGGCGAAACCAGGAATACTGTAGCCAATTACGAGATTATTGAAATCGTACGTTCCACAAACCGTGAATTTGAAATAACAGAAGAGATTCAAGAGCTTCTTGAAACAAAAGAAGAATCGCTTGAAATTGAGATAGGTAGAGAAAAAATTGCAGAGATGATCCTGGAAAAAGCATCTCTGGTAACGCCTGAATATGGGATCGAACTTAAGGATGTTAAGATTAAAAGAGTCAATTACGTAGAAGAAGTCCAGAGAAAAGTCTTTGACCGTATGATCGCTGAAAGACAGCGGATTGCGGCAAAATACCGCTCGGAAGGAGACGGAAATAGTGCAGAGATTCGCGGCCAAAAAGAAAGGGAATTAAAAACAATCCAGTCTGAAGCCTACCGAAAAGCCCAGGAAATCAAAGGAAAAGCAGATGCGGAAGCTACAAAAATCTATGCCTCAGCCTACAATCTTGACCCTGAATTCTACCAGTTCACGACGACAATCGCGGCTTACAGGACCAGCTTGGATAATAAAACCTGGCTGCTGCTGTCAACTGATTCCGAATTTCTCAAATATCTGAAGAGTACCAAAAAATAGGAAAAGATCATTATAAACCTAAGGGGACAATCCCTTTTACGAAGAGGGACGGTCCCCTCTACCCCGCCTTTCTCACCAGATATCGTAGCGAAACGGCGAAGTCGCTGAAAATGCAAGGCTTGCGAGTGAAGTTCCCACAGGCATACTTTCAGTATGTTGAGGAAACTTCGGGAGCATAACGCCGCAGTTTCAGATGAATTTGCCGTTGTAGTAGATTTCTTGCGAGAAAGTCGGGCTAAGTTAGGAATTTGCTTATTAAGTGTTTGTTGGGGAAAAGGGCGGGAGTTCCACCGGTGTGAATGAAGACAACCTTATCACCTGAGTCAAAATACCCTCTTTCGATCAGGTCAACAAGCGCTACCATAGCTTTCCCTGTATAGACAGGATCAAGAAAGATACCCTCCGTATGGGCCATTAGGCGTACAGCTTCTGATACTTCTTTATTAACCACCCCGTAGCCATCCTGGATATAATCATCAAGAACCATAACATCATCTTCTTCTATTTCAAGCTTAAGCTCAAGAGCCTCAACAGTATCCCGGGAAATCGTCAAAACATCCTTTGAAAAAACATCTTTCCTTTCCGATACACTGACTCCTAATACTTTGGTATTCTCCATTGCAGCCTTAGCTCCCACTAACAAGCCAGCCTGCGTCCCCCCGGAGCCAGTAGCATGGATTATATAATCCATATCTTCTTCAATATCCATAAACTGTTGTTTAAGTTCTATCACAGCATCCACATAACCAACTGCCCCCAGGGGCAGCTCCATATCTTCTCCCTTCATAGAACCACCTATAGGTACGATATAAGGCCGATGTCCTTCTTGCCTAATCTCTTCAGCTATCTCCTTAAGCACTTCCTTTGCCTGGTCCGCCTGGACGACCCTCCCAGCCTTCCCTTCTCTGAACCTTATGTCTGCATCCAGAATAAAATCGAGGAGGAGATTGCCGTCAAACTCTTCCGGAATATCATATGTTTTAAAAAGAATAAGAACAGGTTTGATCCCATATTTATTAGCAACAGCTGCTGTCTGAAGGCACCAGTTTGACTGGACACTTGCCCAGGTGATAATAGTATCCGCTTTTTTCTTTAATACATCCGCAATAATAAATTCCAGCTTGCGGGATTTATTGCCCCCGAAAGCAAGCCCGGTCATATCATCGCGCTTTATGAAAATATCAGGGCCTCCCAGTTTCTGGGTCAAGTTTTCCAGTTTCCTTAAGGGTGTAGGGCTGTGGATAAGCCTTTCCCGGGGAAATTTATTAATGCAGTTTTTTAGGTCTTCAATTGTGTATCGCGCCATTTTAATAATTTCTCCTAATATGTTTTAGTTCTTCTATTTTCCCGGCTGCCCAGATTCGGATATTATCTCCATAATAGTAAAAAATCGGGATAATTATCATGATGAAAATAGTTGAGCTAATTAATCCGCCCACAGCTGAAAGTGCTAAAGAGGCCCATATCTGCCGCTTTCCTTCTTCCAGCTGGATCAAAACAAGTGGCAGCATTCCTAAAACAGTTGTTCCCGTAGTCAGAAAAATCGGCCGTATCCTCTCCCTGGCGCCCTGTATTACTGCTTCCAGGAGAACTATTCCCTGCCTGCGTTTTGAATTTATGTGATCGACCAAAAGAATAGAGTTATTGACTACAATCCCACCAAGAAATATCACTCCAATGAAAGCAGACGAATCAAAGGAAAAATCCGCCACTACAAAGGCCACAAACACTCCGATCAATGCCAGGGGCACGGCCAAAAGGATAAAGAAAGGCTGGATAATAGATTCGTATAGAGATGCAAGGATCATAAAGATAATAATCAGGGAAAATATTATGGCAAATTTGATCTGCCCTTTCTCCTCTTCTGTCATAAAGCGCTCATCTTCCATGGTGGCTGAAAATCCCGGGGGAAGATCCAATTTTGCAAAAATACCTTCCCGGTATTTTTCCCCGGCTTTGTAGGGCCCCCGAAATTCCCACATTATAGTCTGTTGGAACTGCTGGTCCTCCCGGTCTATGGAGCCAGCAATAGGCTTTTCCTCCAAAGTAGAAACTTCTCCTAATCTTATAAACTCCCCTCTTCGGGTTTGGATCAAGACATTCTGCAGATTTTTTAAATCCATCTCCTCTGCTTGAGGAAATTTTATGGAGAAATCCATTTCCCTGCCTGATATCTTGGCTTTCAAAGGAATTGAAACCCTCCCTTGGATGAATGTCTGGATTTGGTAATAAATATACTGAGGGTCGATGTCATACTTTCTTAAAGTTTCTTTATCTATCTTTAAAACATATTCAAATGAATCCAAGCGCCACCATCCATACTTGCTTGATGTTATCTTCACTTCCTTGATACGCGGATTTCGTTTAAGTGTTTGTTCCAGATTTGAGGTTATCTCCTTTATTTTTTTCAGATTGTATCCAAAAAATTTTATGCGCGAATCATAAAAAGTCCCGCTTCCGAATCCGGAATGATATCCCTGAGGATCAAAACCGTAAATACCGACATTAATACCGGCAAAATTGGTAGCCAGTTGGATCAACTGTTCCTTCATAAGATAAGGCCGGTAAGACATCTCTATCTCAGGTGGAAATGAAATCGTTATAGTTCCCCGTTCCGAGGAAACAAATGTGTTAGCTTCTTTTTCATAGGGAGCATCAATTATTTTTTCTTCAAACTGCTTTACTACTTCATCAGTCCGCTCGATCTCAGTTCCAGCCGGCATGCCCAGCGATACATACAGCCTCTCTTTGGAATACCAGCTAAAAAATTCTCCCAAAGTAACTTCGGACCTGAACCATTTATACGTTCCAAAAAATATGGCTGCAATTATTAAAATAACTTCAACCGGATGTCGAAGGAAAAAACGCAGTATTTTTTCGTATTGTTTTCTATATCTTTCCTTACGTTTCTTTTTTGGGCTTTTCAGTAATTTCGGGGATAAAGCCGGGATAACAGAAAAAGATACTAAAAGGGACGCAGCCAGGGCAGAACTTATCACAATTGCCATAGGGAGATAATACAGACTTAACCGCCCCTGAAAATAAGCAATCGAAAAAAATACACTCATCGTAGTCAAAGTCGAGGCGAAGACAGGAAGGAACACTTCCTTTGAGCCCTCTATAGCCGCCTTTACAGCAGAAACACCTTTTTCTCTAACCCGCAGGATATTTTCAAATACGACTATTGAATTATCTACAAAAAGCCCAAATCCCAGGGCCAGCCCCCCAAGTGTAAACATATTCAACGAGGTCTTAGTAAAATAGACCAGATTGAAGGTTAAAAGCACGGAAAAGACAATGGAAGAAACCACCAGCAGAGACGGCTTAATACTCCGGAGAAACATAAATATGAGAATAAAGATCACGGCAATAATAATGCCTACAAGGAGGTATAATTCCTTAAGATTCTTCTCTATCTCCTCGCTTTCATCATCCACTTCGCGGAAGATCAGATTGTCAGGCAGCTCTTGTTTTACTTCCTCCAAGCGCTTTTTCACCTCCCGGCCTATTTTAAGTGTACTCAATCCCTTTTCTTTCCTGACTGTAAGCCTTATGGTCGGTTTCCCATTTATGCGGTTTATATAGTAGATCTCACCATATGCCGGTGTCAGCCGTGAAATCTCCTTAAGCTTGACCGCATTGCCACCTGTATGCGCAATCACTGTTTCGCCCAACTCCCTGATGCTATCAAGAGGATTAGTGCCCTTAAAAAGCAGTTCCCGGGTTCCGATTTTGACCTTCCCGGCCGGGTAAATACGCACTCTTTCCTGAATCATTGTATATACAAGAAACGGCTGTATACCCAGAGCTTTAAGCTTCTCTTCATTCAGAGTGATCCTTACCTCCGGGTCTGAACCTCCACTGACATCAACATCTGCCACCCCTTTGACCGAACCTATCCCGAATTCAATTTTTTCCTTAACCAGCTCTCTCAGCTTTTGCAGGGAATAATCACCGGAAATAGTATAGCTAAGAAAAGGGCTAACTCTGAAATCTTCAGGCACATAAGGCCGAATCTCAGGCCTTATTCCATAAGGCAGTTCATCTTTTATTTCAGCAAACTTTTCCCGCAGAGAAAGCCGGGCAAATTCCATATTGGTTTTGGGGTCGAATTCCAAAGTTATCCGTGAACTTCCGATACTTGAAGAAGACTCGATCTTTCTGACCCCTTTGACAGTCGAAGCCTTTTCCTCCAAAACAGAGCTTATCTCGGTCTGGATAATTTCAGGAGGGACTCCCCGCCAAAAAGTCTCAATATCCAGACGGGGATAATCTTCTTTAGGGGCAAGTTCCATAGGAATATTAAGGAAGGAATATACTCCCAGCACCAACAGCACCATAAATACCATAGCAGTGGCGATGGGACGCTCTATAAATATTTTCATTTATTATCCCTGGTCTTCCTCCCCTCTGCCAGTTCATAGGCCATGGGTATCAGGATCAAGGTTAAAAATGTCGCCAGCATCAAGCCGCCGATAACCGTAATCGCCAGCGGCTGCTGCAGCTCCGACCCTCTCCCAAGACCTAAAGACATGGGAAAAAGGCCAACAGCAGTAGTGACTGTTGTCATTAATATCGGCCTCAACCTAACCCGGCTTGCTTCCATAATAGCTTCTCTTACTGAAAGCCCTTTCCGGCGCAACTGGTTGGTGTAGTCGACCTTGACAATTGCGTCATTCACCACAATTCCTGCCAGCACCACCATCCCAATGATAGAAATCACATTTAAAGTCTGCCCGGTGATCAGAAGTGCCCATACAGCTCCTGTTAATCCCATTGGGAGGGTAAATAAGATCAGAAACGGATGCAGTAAAGATTCAAACTGGGCTGCCATAATCATATATACCAGCAGTACTGCAAGCGAAAATGCAAATAAAAGACTGCGGAAGGACTTCTCCATTTCCTCCTGTTCACCGCTGAATACAACCCGGTAGCCTGCAGGCAATTCCAGCTCTTCGATCTTCTCTCTTATCTCAGGTGCCACCTGACTGATCTTAACTCCTTTCAAGTTGGCAGTAACCAGAACCTCCCGCTGCTGGCTTTCCCTCCGAATTTCTTTCGGCCCTCTGACAACCTCATATGAGATCAATTCTCTCAAGGGGATAAGTGTTTTTCCATGCGGCATCTGTTCATTTAGGAGCGATTCAATATTCTCCCTGGTATCCTCTTCCAGCCGGACAAGCACATCATACTTTTTCTCCATCTCATTAAACTGGGTAGCAACTTTTCCCCTCACTGCATCCACCAAAAAGTCACTGATGGCTGCTGGAGAAATATTATACTTTTCCAGGGCTTCTTTCTTTATTTTAACCCTGAATTCCGGCTTGCCCTCCCCGGTATTTGAACCAATATCAGCCAGTCCCTCAATATCACGCAATTTCTCTTTCAGCTGTTCAGCTAAGATATTCAGCCGGTTAAGTTCATTTCCTTTTATTTTCAAGCCGATTTCTGCAGTTGAAAAAGCCATAAACTGGGAAAGTGTTGATTGTTCCCTAACTATTGAATATGCCAGACCTGGGAATCTCTGCAACCTTTCTCTTAAACCTTTTATCAATTCCTCAACTTCTGAGGATTTTTTTGCCTCAACATAAAGCTTAGCGGAATTAAGCGAAATATCCGGATTCAAACCCTCCATCCCGCTAACGATGCCGATCTGGGAAAAAGAATCTTTAACTGAATCCTGCGAACTCAGCCAGTTCTCCAATATAAACACGACATCTGATGTCTGCTCCAGGGAATAATCTACCGGTGTCTTTATATTAACGTCAAAGGCTGACACCTCCGGTTTCGGCATGAGTTCTCTAGGGATAAATGTTGCAACATAAATTGTCAGCGCCAGAAAAAGTACTGAACCCAACAGGACTTTTCCCTTATTGTCAAGACACCAGATAAGCGCCTGATGGTAGCGGTTGGAAAATCTTTTATAAAGCCTGTTATGAGCTTCAAATACACCCTTTAAAACAGGTTTGAAGGGCAGGCTTATATAATGGAAGAGCAAAAGAAAAAGCTGAGAGAAAAAACTAAAGATAAAATTAAGAACTAAATAAATCCCTTTCGGAATATTATACAATAGCCAGCGAATGCCTCTAAAGGGAAAAAGCAGGATTCCAAAGACCGACTTTTTTCGGGCTTTTATCCGCTTAGAATCTTCTATTTCCTTGAAAGATTTTTCCGCCTTTTTTATCCTGATCTCAAATTTCCTCGACGCCAGCATAGGTAAAAGTGTGAGGGAGACAATGAGAGAAGATAAAAGAGCAAAGGTTACTGTAAGAGCCTGGTCTTTAAATAATTGTCCGGCTATACCATGCACATAAATAACCGGCAGGAATACTGATATGGTAGTTAAGGTCGAAGCAGTCACCGCCATCCCTACTTCTCTGGTTCCTATGACTGCTGCATCTAATAAACTCTTACCCAGGCCTTTGTGCCGGAAAACACTTTCCGAAACTACGATCGAATTGTCTACCAGCATTCCTACCCCAAGGGCAAGCCCTCCTAAAGACATAATATTCAGAGTGATATCCAGGAAATAAAGCAAATTAAAAGTTGCGATGATAGAGATAGGAATAACGGACGCAATGATCAGAGGGGTTTTAAAATCCTGAAGAAATATGGTCAAAATCACAAATGCCAGAATACCACCCAGTATAATTGCAGTTAAAACAGATGATATGGCATTGTTTATGTATTTAGCTTGTTCGGATACAATCAGGATGTTTGTTTCCGGATTTTCTGCTTTGATCTCAGCCAGCACTTCTTTTGCTGCCTGAGTTACTTTAACCGTATTTGCTCCTGATTCCTTTCTAACCAAGATCCCAATACTTTCTTTACCGCTGAGCCTGGTTATTCCTTCTCTTTCCTTAATGGAATCCTTTATCTCAGCCACATCTTTAAGCCTCACTACTCCCCGCTCAGCAGTTGTCTTTATACTTATCTCCCCTATCTCATTAACCGCTTCAAACTCTCCTACAACTCTGAGAGCATATTTAAACCGCCCTTTCCGGATAGTTCCACCCTGCAGATTACGGTTGAAAGCATCGATTCTCTGTGATATCTGTTCAATAGTAAGTCCGTAAAGTGCCATATATTGAGGATCAACCTCGATATGGATCTCACGCTCCACTCCTCCTGCGATCTCTGCTGAGCCGATCCCTTCAATCTGTTCCAGGCGGGGTTTGACTAATTCTTCGGAAAATTCTTTAAGCTCAAGTAATGACCTGGACCCAGATACAGACATGATCATGATAGGCTTACTCTGCGGATCAAGCGGGATGATAGTGGGGTCCTCCACATCATCTGAAAGCTGAACACTGTCAAGCTTTTCCCGTGTATGCAGCATGGCAAAATCCATATCCGTTCCCCAGGCAAATTCCAGGGTCATATAGGAAACACCTTCTTTGGATATAGACTCTACCCTTCGCATCCCCGGAATCCGGCTTACAGCAGCTTCCAAGGGTTCAGTGATAAGACTTTCTATTTCCTCTGGAGCAACTCCTGCATACTGAGTAACTACAGACAGGCGCGGGTAACTTATATCAGGCAGCAGGTCCACACTCAGCTCTTTCAGTGAGACAAATCCCAAAAGTATAATGGCAATAAAAAACATAAAAGTCGTAACCGGCCGCTTAGCAGAGATTTCTGTAATTTTCATTGTCCTTTACCTATGGTCACTCGAAATGACCTTTTTATATAGACGATAGATATCCTTCAGAATTATCATACAGGCTTATTTGTATATACTTTCCTGGCTCTTGAAACGTTTCATTCTTAAAAAAACAAAACTATCCTTTTAAGTCAAATTTAAAATATATTTTCTGGTCAACTCTGTCAATGAGATATTTATACTGGAGTTCCCCCAATTTTTTAAACTTACAGGTGATGTAAGCCCTGAATACGGGTAAGTCCCTCCAAAAGACAGGGAGTTCCCCCAGCGGGAAAATCCCTTCCTGTCCTCACAACGCTCTCCTCGAGATTCTCTCGAGGAACCATGCCCGCGTTGTTCCGGATGGCTTTCTCC
>JAUWNW010000016.1 GCA_030612445.1 Candidatus Aminicenantota bacterium | reverse complement strand
AACCATGCCCGCGTTGTTCCGGATGGCTTTCTCCGGGATTTACCAGTATCCAGGCCAGCTCTTGACCTTATTCTTTCTAGCGCCTTTCCTTGAAAAAATAACTTCCCACTTATTACTTATTATAACTTGCTGAAAAACTTACGTTTATACGAAAATGAACGGAAATTTTGGGGGATGTCCTGGGACTATTTATAGACATTACTCAGCTTTCTTGCTAAAATGCATGCTTACTCCGAGTCAAGAGAGCTAACGCATTTCAGCAATGTTCTTTGACCGTGAGCCTGGTCCTCCCACAAAAGCGAGAAATCCAGGCCAGGGCAACCCTGGAAACGAGGTTACCTTCCGTATTTGAAAAGGAGAAATCATGGACATAAAAAATTCAATCATATGCAAGAAAATCAGTTTCAGTCTCCTGATCGCCTCCTTACTTCTGCTTCCTTCCCTGGGTTTCCCGCAAAAATACCAAAAGGAGCAAAAAAATAAATTAAAAAAAGACCAAAAAAAAATAACTGAAGAAATTTTGGTTTTGGCTGAAGAACCCCAGGAATTACCCGTATCCACAGTTACAAAGTTGGGTGCGACCCAGATCGAACAGATAAAACCGCTTGATCTCTCCGAAGCTATCCGTTATGCGCCTGGAGTTGCAGTCTCTTCGGGTGAGAAATCTGTATATACCTTAAAACTAAGAGGCATGGATGCAAAGCGCATCGCCCTTTTGATAGATGGCATACCTATATATGAGCCTTATTACAGCACTTTTGATCTAAAAACCATTGCTACAGGGGGAATAGATTCCCTGCAGATCACAAAAGGCCCCTCATCAGTACTCTATGGACCTAATACCTTAGGCGGAATAGTCAATGTTATAACCAAGAGACCCTCAGGAAAACCGCTATTATCAATAAATACATCTTTAGGGGGGAAAAGCACTCGAAGCCTGGGACTTCAATCAGGTTTTCAATGGAATCGTTTTGCCTTCTCAGGTACATTGCTCTACCAAGATTCAGATGGATTTTATTTCCCGGATGAAAAAACCGGAAGCAGGATGGAAAGAAGCAGCAGTGAATATCAAAGAACAAATCTCAATGCTAAGCTCTATTATAATCCCAATGATCAGACCGAGCTCCTTTTTAACAGCAGTATATATCTTTCTGATTATTCCATGCCACCTGAGATCAATGCTTATACGCCCAGGTTCTGGCGCTTTAAAAATTGGGACAGATACAGTTTTAATATGGGCGGTTTTACAGCTTTGGGACAAAAATCAACATTGCGTTTCCGAGCTTATTATGTGGAATACAATAATACTCTGGATATGTTTAGAGATGCTGAAATGAACCAGCGCCGTTTTGAAAGCACCTTTGATAATGCCGTCTACGGGCTTTTCGGCCTCACAGACATATACATAAGCCGTAAAAATCAGCTTAAAATCTCCATAAATTACAAAGGAGATGAAGCCCGTTCTCAGGATGATGTAGGCGAACCCTGGGACATATTTGACCAGCTAACATTCTCTATCGGCATCGAAGACCACTTAAGACTTTTTGACAACTGGAAACTTGTGGGTGGCCTTAGTTATGATTATCTTGATAAATTCTTAGGCCCTGACAATTCCAGGCTTAATCCCCTCCTGGGAATTAAATATTCGCCAATTCCTGAGCTTGATATGCACTTTTCCTGTTCCAAAAAATCAAAATTTCCTTCCATGCGTTCCATGTACTCGAGTTCCTCCGGAAACCCTGACCTTCTCAGCGAAGCAGGGACAAACTGGGAGCTGGGGTTTACCTATAATAAAAACATCTTTATTACAGGCGCAATTTTTACCACCACTTTTAAAAATATGATAGACAGTGTACGCCTGCCTGAATATGATTTTCAACGCCGCTATTTTAATATCGCCCAGGCTTACATTAATGGTTTTGAAATACAGATGCAGAAATCATTCCCCTGGCTATCCGCCACTTTAAATTACACCTATCTTGACCACCGTAATAAAAGCGATGACCGGCCTCTGGATGCGCTGCCGGCTCACAATCTGAACTTTAACTGCCACATATTTCCACATAAACAGATACATATCGGGTTTATGGGGTTGATAGCATCCTCCTCCTCATGGCTGGATTACTCCTCCCAAGAGCTTCTGAATATCCCTGCTTATTTCAATCTGGACTCAATAATATCCTTTCATATCAACCGGTATGAGATATTTGCTAAGGTAACCAATATATTCAACCTATACATTTATTCTGAACCCGGATTTCCCTGGCGCGGACGCTACTTTGAGCTGGGCTTCAAAGCTTCGCTTCTGTAAACATCCTACTCCCTCATCACTTTGCTTGGCAAAGGAAAAGGAAATAAAGGGATTTCATCTAATCTTTATTACTACTATTTCCTGCTTATCCGGGATACCGTCCAATGATGCCAGTATCGCCTGGAAAATATTGCTACAGAGCTTACTGACAAATTCATTTACTTCAACTTCAACGCCATCGACCTCCAAAAAAATTTGAGTATTCTTTTTCATATAAAACACTAAGGTATCAGAATATTCTTTTACATCCTTTAAAGAGGCAAAAATCCCAAAAGCGATATTCCGGATTATCTCCTGAGTAAATCTATTTAAAGGAATATCCTTCTTATCAACTATAAAAGATATTTTATTGTTCATTTTCATACTCTTTCTCCAGAAAATCAGCGATTTTACCGGTCTCTTCCGGATTAAAAACCGGTTTATTTATTTCTATCTTTTCAGCTGAGACTACAGCAGCCAACTCATTGAGCGGACATGTCACTTTTTCTGAGATGCCCTTTCGCAAAACCTCTATCTTACGGGTTTTGTGGTCATCCCGTCCCCCTTCAACCAGGACAAAATCAGCTCCTGGAAAAAACTCCCAGGCAATTCCTTCATAATTTACTTCAGCATCATTTCTAAAAAGCACAGCTACTCTCTCTGGAGATAACATTGCTATACTGTCTGCTCCCGCTTCCATGAATTGGCTGGAATCCTTCCCCTCAGGACTTAATGTAAAACCATGCGCACAGTGTTTGATCACGGCGACAGAATATCCCCTTTTAGATAATTCTTTAATAAGTCTCTTTATCAGCTCTGTTTTACCGGTATCAGAGCCCCCCACAAAAGAAATCAATCTCATAATCCGAGTTCTTTGGAAATCCCCTGCATTGCCTTAAGGCAAATTGAAATAAATTCATCCAGCTCCATGTCGATATTGGCGATCTGTTCGATATCTTCACGTTTTGCTCCCCTAGCAAAGCTTTTTTCCTTATACCTTCTCTGGATAAATCCCAGGTCTACATCCTCTAATTTTTTATTGGGGTGCATCAAGGTGGCAGCGATAATAAGCCCGGTCAGAGGATCAATGGAAAAAATCGCCCAGTCCATTTTACTTTTGCAGGGAACAATCCCGGCGTGAGCCTGGATAGCATAAATAATATCTGAGCCCACATTAAATTCTTTCAAGATCTTAACTGCCTCTACAGTGTGTTTCTCAGGGTCCTTTTCAGTCATCTCGTAATCAATGTCATGGAGGATCCCGGCTAACCCCCATTTTTCCACATCTTCCCCGAGTTTTTCCGCTAAAGCTCTCATACAGGCTTCTACTGAAAGCGAGTGCTTCACCAGATTCTTATTTTTCAGATATTTTTTTACTAATTCGAAAGCTTCATTCCTTTTCATACTTAAATCTCCTTTATTTTTATTTGCATCTTCTTCATCACTTTTTGTGATTTCAAAATACATTTCAGCTTCAGACTTTTCTTTTTCATCCTCAACCAAAACTTCAATCCGGTATACCCCTTCATCTTCCGGATACCAGCTCCAAGTATTCTCTTCTGATTTAGCCTGAATAACCCCCCTTTCCAGTGAAAATGGGACCATCAGTAAGGGAAAAAAGCCAAAATTAATTTTCATAAAACGATGGGAATAAAATTCATATTGAGGAAGATAAAACCCGGCGGCCTCAGCTGTAAAAACAACTTCTTCATTAACATTCAAAGGAGAAGTCTTAGAGGCAAATAAAGACACCTTGACTTCCTTTTGCATGAATAGAAGCTTTGCGGCTTCTTCATCCTCATCATAAACTGAAACTATCAGGTTGGGAGCTGCCCATAAAGGATTACTGCCTGCCTCCCATAGGGCATTATAACTGCCCTTCTGCTCTCCTGTTTTCGCATCAAAACACATCAGCTTATTTGACATAGATGAGATCACAATTTTATCATCTGCAAACTCCAATCTGAAAAAACTTCGGGCAGGAACAGGTATCCACCAGATAATGGTCCCGTTTTTTTTGTTCAGACAGTACAAAACATTATTGTAGCTTAGAAAATAAATTCGTTTTCCCCAAAACTCGGGAAAAGAATGAATAATGCCTCCAGTTTTTACCCGCCACTTAACTTTGCACTTTTTAATATTAAAACAATAAAAATAATGATCATAGGACCCGAAATAAAGCAAATTATTATCCACCAGGAAACTGCCTCTGACTTTACCTTCAGTCTCACACGTACTAATAAGAATGCCGTCAGGGTTGAGAAAATATACTTTGCCATCATCGCATCCGAAAATGACTTTGTCTGCAGCTGATATGGGAATTGACTTTATCTCTCCTCCTGACTGGAAAAACCATAGTTTTTCCCCTTTTTCATTAAGAGCGATAAGCTTCCCTTTCTCAGTTCCTAAATATACTCTAGAGCCGCTTTCATAGATGCCGCTTGTAATTTTATCTCCAATCTTTGTTTTCCAGGCCAGCTTTCCCTTCAAGCCTAGGCAATACAATAGGCCCTTATCATTATGTACATAAAAATTATCCTGTCCTCGGTACAGAGGTGAATCTATTTTTCCATCGACCTTAAATTCCCAAGCCACTTTTTTTGCTTCAATATCAAAACAGATTACTTTCCCCCCCCGGGTAGAAAAGTACAAGTTATTTTTTTCTCGGTGGATTATCTCAATAGGCTCACTTTCAAAAGAATTTTCTCGGATTTTTTCCATGGGAAAGATGATCCCATCTGGGTAAGGAGGTATCTTTGCCTTAAAAAGCGAACATGAAGCTAAAAACAGGATAAGCAATATAATAAAAACCCGGAAAATGGAAGAAAATTGTTTCATTTATTCATTGTTTTGGTTGACAATAAGTTTTTATGATAACATTTTTTGCCCTTACTTCTCAATCTGAAAAATATAAAATAAGCAGCTTTATGGGACGATTCCTCTTTCAAGATGAATCGATGCTCTTTACTTACAATCAATAAGCTGGTATTATTTTTTGAAAGTCAGATGATTGATTACATTCAACTCTATAAAATACGTAAAAAGGTAAAAAATATCATAAAAGAAAAAATTAAGGATGATGAACTTGCTACAACAAAAAACTCATGCATCGGCTGTTTGGCGGATGATATCAGCTGGGAAATATATTATCTACTTAAAGAAAAATAACTTGTTATTCTCCTGATTTATGCTTTGATTTTAATTTATTCCACCACTCGATCCGTTTTTTAAGCTCTTTTTCCATGCCAAGATCACCCGGTTCATAATATTTTCTTCCCTTCAATTTTTCAGGTAAAGTCTCCATAGATGTTGTGCTGTTCTTAAAATCATGAGCATATTGATAATCTTCTCCATAGCCTGTCTCCTTCATCAAAGAGGTAACCGGATTCCTTAGATGCAAGGGAACAGGCTCAAAAGGACTATTCTCAACATCCTTCATGGCATTTTTAAAGGCAGCATAAGCACTATTACTTTTCGGCGCTGAGGCCAAATATATAACAGCCTCTGCAAGGGCAAGTTCTCCTTCAGGGGACCCAATAAAGTCATAAGCATTTTTTGCATCCATGGCAATCCTCAGAGCATTTGGGTCGGCAAGACCAATATCTTCCGAGGCAAACCGCACTAATCTTCGAGCTATATAGAGACGATCCTCTCCCCCGGAAACCATCCTTGCCAACCAATAAAGCGCAGCATCTACATCACTGTTTCTCAAGCTTTTATGCAGGGCGGATATCAGATTAAAATGTTCTTCGCCTTTTTTATCGTAAAGTAGAATACGTTTCTGCAGAGCTTCTTTGACTTCGGCAGGTGTAATCATGCCTTTAATTGCAAGATTTGCAGAAATTTCCAATGTATTTAAAGCACGCCGGGCGTCACCATTGGCATAATCAATAATATTTTGGAGGCTTTGATCTTCAATTTTTATTTTAAGCTTTCCCAAGCCTCTTTCCTTATCCTGAGATGCCTTCCTGATAATATTCTTAAGGGTATCATCTGATAGTGGCTTTAGAACAAGAACCTTGGTACGAGAAAGCAAGGGAGCAATGACTTCAAAGGAAGGATTTTCAGTAGTAGATCCAAATAAAATTATATCCCCTCTTTCGACATAGGGTAAAAAAGCAGCCTGCTGGGCTTTATTGAAGCGGTGAATCTCGTCTATAAAAATTATGGTTGGCTGTTCATACATTTTGTTGTGATCTGCAGCTTGAGACATTACTTTTTTTACTTCCTTAATACTAGAAAGTACTGCACTGAAAAATAAACAGGGAAAATCAAAACGGTCAGCTAATATGTAACCTAAAGTCGTCTTACCAGAACCGGGAGGACCCCAAAAGATCAAGGAGACCAATTGTTCCGATTTAATAAGACGGGACAGTATTTTCCCCTCACCAAGCAGGTGTTCCTGCCCATAGAACTGTTCAAGTGATTGAGGCCTCATCCTTTCAGCCAAAGGAGTGAACTTATTTATTTTATTACTCATAATTCAGGTGAATTATATCATATATTGACGTAAGGATTTATTCCATGATAAAGTTAATTTTCCAATATTTTTTAACTTTGGCTGACGTGCCTGAATTATTCACGAGTCGAGGTTGCCGTAGATGCGGAAAAGCAGAAAATAGTTAATGGGAAATGGGAAATGGGAAAAACCGTAAAACGTGAATTGTAAAATGTGAAATATTAGTCAAAAGACTTTTATCTAATGAAATTCTGGTGTGGTTGAAGCGCCATTGAAGATTTAGCCTTCTGATGAGTTTTTCGAGGGAATCCGACGTCGTCGGACGTTGAGCATGTTTGACCCACGGACGGGGGGAGTTGCGCAAACGCCGAGAAAAATGAAGAAGAATGGCGTTAAAAATCTGAAGCGAGCCCAAGCCACACCTGAATTTCATATCCTTCACCGCAAGTACCCTGTAACGAAGCAGATGCAGCAACATTCGGCTCGCTCGGAGAGTAAAAAATGTCGATTATAAATATAAATTACAGCGAAAACGAAATTGTCAATTGAATCACTATAGCAATCAGTGTAAAATACTTATTAATAAAATATGTATTATACATATCGACATTTTTTATGAATAGTTCAGGACATGAAACAAAAGAATAATATTCCAGATAAACTTGTTTTTACTCTAAAGGAAATCTCCCGTTTAACAGATCTTGAATCAAAAACAATCGAATCCTGGGAAAATGAATTTTATTTCCTCAATGCCGGCCAGACACGTTCCGGAAATAAAATCTTTAGAAAAAAAGACCTGTCAATAATAATCCGCATAAAAGAGCTGTTGGACAACCAGGGTTTTACTTTAGCCGGAGCAAAAAGAAAGATAGAGCAAGAATTTGGAATCAAAGGTTCTGCTCCCGTCCACCCTGAGCGTTTGAAAAAAACCCTCTTCCAGATTAAAAATCAACTCAAAAGCATCATCACAGAGCTGGAAAAGTAAAACAATAAAACATTTTCCTTTTGTTATATTCAGTTTCTCTGCTATAATGACCATCCTTACTGTCGGGACGTGGCGCAGCCTGGTAGCGCACACGCTTGGGGTGCGTGGGGTCAGCGGTTCAAATCCGCTCGTCCCGACCAGTTTCATTCTTACTCCCTTATTAAATATGGTAGCGCTGTTTTCTATTCTCTATTTACTATTTTCCAGAGTCTTAGTTTACCTTTGTATTAATTTATTTTATACTCTCTTAACATGACTTTAAATAATAAATCACAAAATGCTAAATCCCTTATTCTTCTCACCAATGATGATGGTTTTTATGCAGAAGGCATAAATATTTTATTCAATAAGCTCCAACCGCTGGGACAGATTTATATCGTAGCCCCGGACAGGGAAAGAAGCGCCACCTCTCTGGCGCTTACCCTCCACAACCCCTTACGAGTAAAAACCATCAGGGAAAACATATTTTCAGTAGATGGAACCCCGGCAGACTGTATATACCTGGCTGTACAGCATCTGCTTCCCCGTAAGCCTGACATGATAATTTCAGGGATCAATCCCGGCCCTAACTTGGGCCAGCAGGACATTTCCTATTCCGGAACTGTGGCAGGTGCTGTACAGGGAACTTTTCTGCAGATCCCCTCATTTGCTGTTTCCTCCCTTCCAGACGAACAAGGGAAACATCAATTTAGCTTCTCTGCCTCAATAGTATTATCCTTAGCAAAACTTCTATTAAACAACCCGCTTCCTCCGGGAATCACCCTGAATATTAATATACCGCCACCTCCATTTAAAGGCATAAAAATTGCAAAATTGGGACAAAAAAGATACAACCCTGAAATAGAAATAAAAAAAGACCCAAGAAACAGAGACTATTACTGGATCGGAACTGGGACGCCAAAAGCAATCGGTGACAAAGAAAGTGATGTTATGATTATAAAAGAAGCATATATCACCGTAACACCCCTTCACCGTGATCTAACTGATTTCCATGCCCTCTCTCTTGTTGAGTTAAAAAATATTTTTGTGAATATAACCAATGAAATTTCTAAGAAAACTGTATAATTGGGTACTCCACTGGGCCGAAACTCCCTATGGCCCGCTTGCTCTTTTTATCCTTGCTTTTGCAGAAAGCTCTTTTTTCCCGATCCCCCCGGATGCCTTATTAATAGCATTGTGCCTGGGGGCCGTAAAAAAATCATGGCGGTTTGCTTTATATACCTCGATCGCATCTATTATCGGCGGAAGTTTCGGCTATCTGATCGGATTTGGTCTCTGGGACAGTGTCAGCCCATTCTTCTTTAACTATATTCCCGGATTCTCCCAAAGCGGTTTTCAGAATGTACTGGTGCATTATCAGGAATCAGGCTTCTGGTATGTATTTCTGGCAGGTTTTACTCCTATTCCTTATAAGATTTTTACGATCGCCTCGGGTGTATTAAAACTTAATTTTGTCCTTTTTCTTATCGCCTCCACTATCAGCCGCTCACTACGCTTTTTCGCAGTAGCCGCATTATTTAAAAAATTCGGACCCGGTATAAAAACATTTATCGATAAATACTTTAACCTGTTGGCTATCGTGTTTTTTATCCTCATTTTCGGCGGCTTCCTTTTGGTGAAATATCTGCTCTAACCTGTATTATTCACGAGTCGAGGTTGCCACAGATGTGAGGCACAATGGATGCAGCTGTGGACTCCACCGCAATTCCATTGTAACGAAGTAGATGCGGTAAGATCGGCGCGCCTGAAAGGTAAAAAATGTCGCTTAAGATATAGATTACATCGAAAACGAAATAATTAGTTGTTCATCTGTAGAAATCAGTGTAAAATACTGATTTAAAAAGAACTACCCTTCATATCGACATTTCTTATGAATAAGTCAGGTTAAGCAGGAGCAATATTGCTTTCAAAAAAAATCCACAAAATCGACCTTGCTCTAGATGCCCTTTCTTTACACGAAAATGAATGTCATTTATGCCCCAGAGAATGCGGCGTTAACCGGGAAAAAGGTGAAACCGGATACTGCGGCACAGGATACCAGGCTTCAGTCTCACATGCTCTGCTCCATTTTGGAGAAGAACCAGTAATAAGCGGAAAAGGCAGCGCCAAAAATGGATCAGGAACGGTTTTCTTCACTGGATGTAACCTGAAATGCAAATTCTGCCAGAATTATCAGCTCAGCTGGCTAAATAAGGGAAATAGGGTTTCTGATGAAGAACTGGCGAGTATGTATCTCGACCTCCAGAGCCAGGGAGCATTAAACCTTAATCTCGTTACTCCTTCTCACGTGCTACTGTCGGTACTAAGAGCACTTAAAATCGCTTATTCGCAGGGTTTGAACCTTCCCCTAGTTTATAACAGCAGTGCTTATGAAAAATCTTCTATAATTAAATATCTTACGGGCATTGTAGATATTTATCTCCCTGACTTAAAATATTTTTCATCCCCTATTGCAAAGAATTTATCAAATGCACCTAATTATTTCAAACATGCCAGTCAGGTAGTCTTGGAAATGTCCTCTCAGCAGCCTGTTCTTTATATAGGGAAGGAAAACACAGCAAAAAAAGGATTGATCTTAAGGCACCTGGTTCTCCCCGGCCAAGTTGAAGATTCCTTAAAAATATTAAAATGGGTAGCAGAGAAGTTGCCAGCTTCCCTAGGGTTAAGCCTGATGAGCCAGTACTCTCCCTGTTTTAAAACTCCAGTTGAATTCAGGCGGAGATTAACCCCAAAAGAATATTGCAGAGTTCTTGACTATTCAAAAAAAATCGGTCTTGATTACCTATTCTTCCAACCTGAGCCTTTTACTCCGGATAACAACCTGCTGCCCGATTTTTCAAATAAAAAACCTTTTAATTTTTAATAACTTACAAGGGAGCAGTCCCCAAACAATTTCAATTTTCATTTGTTCTTTTAAAAATAATGGAAATTCCAGAACGACTTTTTAATATCGTAAGCACGTCAACAAGGTAATTCTTATCCTAACTATTCAGTTCAATCCCTTTTTAAAAATAGATTCCAGCTCTTTTAATTTCGTTTTGATCTTCCTGATATTGACCGGACCCATACGAAAAAGGTGTTTCTGGGCTTCACTCATCTTTTCAAGCTCAGGGTCGACCATAACATAACTCATCAATTTTTCCTCAAGGGCTACATCTTCTTCTATTACAGGAACTTTCATAAGCTCATCTATTGCCTGAAAGAGAGTTATATTAAAATCCTTATCCGGATATCCCAGGTCCTTGTAAGCCTCCTGTAAGGCCGACTTTAACTGCTTATAAAGTCTGATGCAACCTTCAGAATCTAAAGATACAAAAACATTAGCCACGGGCGAATAACGTTTAAATCCGGCCGGGTCCAGATAACAAACTCCCTCTTTTTTCAGGGGAAAAAACTTCCCTGGATTGAAAAAATCAATGTTTTTTCGGGGACTTTGACCGTTTGCAATATTATCAACTGCTGCCACAAATTTCCTAATAATATCCTTTGTCAATAGCCATTTTGCCAGCTCAGGCCGCGAGGACAATTCTGCAGCTAATTTTCTCATCAGTTTATCGCTTTCATCCAGTTCGACCTTTAAAACTTCAATAGGTTTTATCAGTTCTTCTTCAGGTTCTTCAGATTCAACCGGAATGACTGCTTCCTCTACTACTTCCGGGACCTTAGGCATTTCCTCGCCTTTTTCACGAATAAATAAATAATATACTGCAATAATAACCGCTATCAGAATAAAAAAACCTATTACAACAGCTAAAACTCTTTTATTTTCTTCCATATTTTCCTCCTCCTGAACTATTCATAAATAATATCAATATATATAAAATTCTGGTGTGGCTTGTGCTCGCTTCAGACTTTTAACTAACATTTCAAATTTTACTGCCTTTCCTGAAGTTCCTGTTTCTCCTGTTTTTTCTGCTTTTTCGTATCTGCGGCAACCTCGACTCGTGAATAATCCAGGTTATATAAATATTTCATTATTTCTGTGCTGAATTATTTTATCTTTCTAATGTAGATATCTCCGTTCATTGCCGTCAATGAAATGGAAGCCCCTTTTTCCCCGATCTGCACAGAAATACGACCCTCACTTGGTTCCTTCTTAAAATCAAACTCTATAAAAATCTCTCCATGGGGAAAATAGCCCTCTATTTGAGCATTTACTTCAGGTTGAAGATAAAGAATAATATCTCCCTCTTTGACATTTAAATTGATTTTGTCTTGTTCGCGGAGGTCATACAAACTAGCTCCAATAACACCTTCAGCAAGAGATGCATGCAAAGAACCGGAAAAATTATCAACATTAATTTCTCCGGAACGCAATTCAGCCGTAACATCCCCATATATATCAGAGATAGCCACAATTCCATCCCTGGCAAGAATATCATTTAGATTTATAGAATGGGGAACACTGACAAAGTAATCGACTATACAATCAGCACCTTCTCTATCCAGAGCTTGAGTTTTTACAATGACATTATTTTCAAAACTGTCAAAATTTATTTTGGGTGTTTGCCGCTCCCGATGCATCAGCTGTATCCGAGGCCTATCCGGCCTGGGAATAATTTTCTCTGCATATACCTCTAGTTCTTCGTTTTCCCAACCAGATATCTCAACATTCCCATCAAAATTACTTAATGAAAAATTCCCTCCGGGGGGAAAAGCAACAGACTTCTGAAAATCATCTCCTGAAGAAAACCTCTCCTGTCCAGCATAATCGGCTACTGCCACAAAACAAGCATTACAAAAAATCATCAAACAGAATATCAATAAAATAAAAATAATATTTTTTTTCATACCGTCCTCCCATTTTCACTATATCATATTATACTCTAATGACAATAATTTTCCATGACAACTTATTCAAAGGAATCTTTATTTTCCTGAATTATTCACGTTTATTACTTGAATTATATCAAGATATCTGCCATATTAATTTTTTATCTTCAAGCTGGAGGTGTTCAGTGGGCGGTTTATTTGGAATCGTTTCAAAAAAAGACTGTGTTTCTGACCTATTTTACGGAACTGACTATCATTCCCACTTGGGAACAAAACGCGGCGGTCTGGCAGTCAAAACACAAGAAGGATTCACCAGATTCATCCGTAACATCGAAAATTCTCAGTTCAGATCAAAATTCGAAGACGACATCAAAAAAATGTTTGGTAACAAAGGTATCGGCATTATTAGCGATTATGAGGACCAACCCCTTCTTATCAGGTCGCACCTTGGAGATTACACTATTGTCACAGTAGGTGTTATAAACAATGCAAACAAAATAGCTAAGAAGATTTTCAGCAATCAATATACTCATTTTTCTGAGATGAGCGGAGGAGAAATAAATCCAACTGAACTTGCAGCAACCCTGATCAACCAGGAAGATTCCTTTGAAGACGGTATCCGAAACGCCCAAGAATCTATTGAAGGCTCCTGTTCCATGCTTGTTCTAACCGATAAAGGTATTTATGCTGCCAGAGACAAAATGGGTAGAACCCCGGTTGTTCTCGGAGAAAAAGAGGGTAGTTTCGCTGCAAGTTCAGAGAGCTGCGCCTTCCCTAACCTTGATTTTGAATTGACAAAATACCTCGGACCGGGTGAGATTATATTTATTTCTGAAGATGGAATAGAACAAAAATATCCGCCTGGAAAAAATTTACAGATATGTGCATTTTTATGGGTATATTACGGTTATCCTGCTTCAAGCTACGAAGGAATCAATGTAGAGAAGGTGAGATACAAGTGCGGGGCATTTCTGGCAAAAAATGACGACCTCCAGATAGATCTTGTAGCAGGAATACCCGATTCAGGGACAGCCCACGGGCTGGGATATGCAAGTGAGGCAGGAATTCCTTTTCAGAGACCTTTTGTAAAATATACTCCTACTTGGCCGCGCAGCTTTATGCCGCAAAATCAGAAGATAAGAGATATTGTTGCAAAAATGAAGCTTATCCCCATCCGTGAGCTTATGGAAAACAAAAAAATACTATTCTGTGAAGATTCTATTGTCAGAGGTACCCAGTTACAAGACACCATTCAGAGGCTTTTTGATGCAGGTGCCTTGGAAGTACACATGCGGCCGGCCTGCCCACCTTTAACTTATGGCTGTAAATTTTTAAACTTCTCCATATCTAGATCGGAATTAGATCTAGCAGCCAGAAGAGCAATTAAAGAACTGGAAGGAGAAAATGATTTTCTACTTGAAGATTATGCAAATGCTGATTCAGAAAAATACAATGCCATGATAAATAGTATCAGGCAAAGACTGAAACTTACTTCTTTAAAATATCAGAAGCTTGAAGACCTTGTAACTGCCATCGGTCTGCCAAAAAATAAATTATGTACTTATTGCTGGGATGGAGTTGAATAATCAACGGGGCAAATCTTTTATTGCCATATCTTGCTTATACCGTTTATAACTATTACGCCCTCCAGCCTTTGCAAAGTACATGGCCAAGTCAGCGGCTTTTATCAAATTTTCATAATTAGTCTCATCTTCAGGATAGATCGATATTCCAATACTAGCAGTAATATGATGCTTTATATCTTCAATTTCAAACGGTTTCCTGACCATATTAAGAACATTCTGAGTAATTTTTTCCGCATCTTCTGCCATGGTAATATCGCCTAGAATAAACATATATTCATCCCCGCCCATCCGGGCCAGTGTATCTATTTCACGGCGTACAATTGAACTCAGCCTCCCCGCAACCGCTTTTAACAATTTATCTCCGAGCCCATGACCAAGTGAATCATTTACTTCTTTGAAGTTATCCAGATCAATATATAAAAGAGCAAATTTGGTTTTTTTCCGGCGTGCCATAGCAAGCTGATTAGCCAAACGCTCATATACATACTGCCTGTTCAGCAGGCCGGTGAGAGCGTCATGAGTAGCAGCATGAGTCAACTGTTCCTCAGACAACCGTCGCGGAGTTATATCACGTGATACCATACAAAACACCTTTTTATCCTGGTATTCAATAATATTAACACTGATCTCAACTTCAACTGATGAACCATCTTTTTTGCTAAATTTACTTTCGCCTATAAAATATGAGTGCTCTTTAAGTGTACGTAAAATTTCCCTATAAAGATCTCTTTTATCATGGTTGATTAGTAAATTATTAATACTCAATCCGGATAATTCTTCAGAAGTATAACCAACTAAACGCTGCATAGCTCTATTGGCCTCCAAGATGACCTGCGATTCAATGTCTGCCAGGAAAATACATTCCATACTCTGCTGCATCACTGCCCGGTAGCGTTCCTCACTTTCCTTTAAAGCTTCTTCAATAAATTTACGGGAGGTTATATTTCTTATATCACAGATATAACCAAAATAATCTTTGCCCGGTGATTTAAAAGGGGAGATTTTAGCATTAAACCACTGTTTTTTATTCTTGATCACCATAGGGTAATCAAAATCTTGGGTTTTCCCATAGGCATCAACTGCATTTAAAGCTCTTTGAAATGTATACGCTGTTTCCTCCGGAAAGACATCCTTGATATGCTTCCCTAAAAATTCCTTTGGTGATACAAAAAGGTCTTCTCTGTTGGATTCTTGATAAAATCGGTTAAATGTGCCATCCAGGCCGATAATAAAGACCAGATCATCCATGGACCTCAATAATGAGTGAAAGTTTTCTTCATTCTTCTTTAGAGATTTCACTTTCAGCTTCAGCTCAACTACCGCAGTCTCAAACTCAGATAGCTTATGACGCAACTCAGAGAGATCTTCCAGTAGCTGCTCCTTTGGCTTTTCTTTATCTTTCATCTTCTAACCTGAATTATTCATAAAAAATGTCGATATGTATCATACTTCTTTTTAAATCGATATTTTACCCTGATTACTAAGGCATTACAATTGACCATCATGTTTTCGATGGAATTTATATTTTTAATCGACATTTTTTACCTTTCAGGCGAGCCGATCTTACTGCATCTACTTTGTTGCAGCGGATTCGCAGTGAAGGACCACAGCTTCATCCCCTGCGCCTCGCATCTGCGGCAACCTCGACTCGTGAATTACCCAGGTCTACCTGAACTATTCATAAAAAATGAAATTCGGGTGTGGCTTGTGCTCGCTTCAGATTTTTAACATAACGCTTCATGTTTTACAATTAACGTTTTACGGTTTTTCCCATTCACTATTTTCCATTTACCATTTTCTGTTTTTCCTGGTGTTCCTGTTTTTCCTGTTCTTTCTGACTTTTCTGTATCTGCGGCAACCTCGACTTGTGAATAACCCAGGTCCACCTGAAATATTTATAAAAAATGTAGTTATGAGCCTCGGTTATGGATAAATAGAAATTATAGCGTGTGTAAGTATGAATTAAAAATGACCATTATGTTTTCGATGGAATTTATATTTTTAATCGACATTTTTTACCTTTCAGGCGAGCCGATCTTACCGCATCTACTTTGTTGCAGCGGATTCGCGGTGAAGGACCACAGCTTCATCCCCTGCACCTCGCATCTGCGGCAACCTCGACTCGTGAATAACCCAGGTCCACCTGAACTATTTATACTAAAATAATATAAATGTTTACTTAGTATTAAAGTTAATATTTATCTGAATAGTCCAGATAAATATCTTATCAAAATGAAATTTTAATTCAATCCTTTTCTGCATTGGCAAGCCGCTCTCCCATAGGGGGATGAGAATAATACAATATTTTCACCCACCATTCAGGATAGGCATTGGCTAAATTCCGGTCGGCAAGCCCAGCCATAGCACTTAAAAAAGATTTTTTTTCTTTAATACTATTTAAGGCATAATCATCTGCTTGTTTCTCAAAATACCTGGATACAGCATTGCTAAGCGGAGCAAACAAAAGCATGGATACAGACCCCATAAAAATTGCAAGAATTGGAAAAAGAGTCAGATTAGCCCGGGTCGAGGTTAAAAATAGCGGAAAGACTGCCCGCATTATCTGATCTATAATAAAAAAAACGATCAACTGCTGCATAGTCCCTATCAATATATTCTTCCAGATATGACGGTATTTATAGTGCCCGACCTCATGGGCGATTATCGATTCGATCTCAGGCACCGTCATATTCTCTAAAAGGTTATCACCAAGTACTACTCTCCTTGTCTTTCCAAGTCCTGCCAGAAAAGCATTTTCTTTTTTAGTCTGTTTGCTCATATCCTCTTTAAAAAACCCACTGCTTTTTAATCCACCTCTGGCGAGAATTTTTTCCAGAGCTGAGGCCAATTCTTTATTTTTAATAGGAGAATATTTATTAAATATCGGAAGTATTACTACCGGAATTAAAGTTGCAAAGATCACGCTTACAAATGCCATAGCTATTCCAGTGATCAACCACCAATATTTCGGAAATATCGCCATGATCCAAAACAGAAGGGCCAGAACAATAATCATTATTAACAAACTTACCAGGAAAGATTTGGCCTTTTCCCAACTCCAAGTCTTGCGAGTGTGGTTAGAAAACTTCCACTTGTGCTCATGAACATAACTTGTGTAATAATCTAAGGGCAAACCCAATACAAACAAAATAGATAGGAAAATTACGAAATAAACAAGAAAAGTCCATATTAGAGATTGCCCATGAAATCTCTGGGCAAGCCAGTAACTCATACCGCTGAAATAAAATCCTAATAATATGAATAGTGATAGCCCCAGGCTTACCAGGCCGAGAATCCGATTTTCTTTCTCATACTGTTTTGCCTGCTTTTGTTTTTCTTTATTTAATAAGGGATGAATTTCTTTCATAGCTCAGGTTCAATAGAGTCCGAATAATTTCCCTGCCATAATTGTAATGGCAACAGCCAGGATGATACGGATTACTTTCTCTCCGCCTTTAACAGCGGCATGGGCTCCCCACCAGCCTCCCAGAGCATTTCCTGCGGCCAGTACCAGTCCAAATTGCCAGTTGACATTTCCAGTCAAAGAAAACACAGCCAGGGCAGGGATAGTATATATGAGGATTATAAATACTTTGTGCATATTGACGAAGACAAGATTGACCCTTAACAGGTGATAAAGCGCTGCCATAAATAGAAACCCTACTCCGACCTGGAGAAACCCGCCATAAAAACCGATACCAAAAAGAGCTGGATATATAAACCAGCTGCGTGAGCTTTCAAGGGCATCTTTTTTATATGAACGGGAAAAAAACATTGAGATAACAACCAAGATCAATACTCCTCCCAGAATTCGCTGGAATAAGGTGTTGCTGACCTGGGTTGCAATTATTGCCCCGATGATTGCTCCAGGCAGGGTAAATACAGCTAAGAAAATACTTGTCTTAAATTTGAATATCTTGTTTTTTCGGAATGAGGTTACTGCAAAAATATTCTGAAGGATAAGCCCTATCCGGTTTGTCCCGTTAGCTACAGCAGCGTCAAGCCCCAAAAAAATAAGGGTAGGAAGCGTCAAACTGGAACCACCGCCCGCATTAACATTTATAAAGCCGGCTACAGCTCCTACGCCAAAGAGGAGTAATAGATGTAATATGTCCATTTTCAGGCTGAATAATACTGTAATTCAAAGCAGAAAGTCAAAAAGAAGAATCATTTATCATTCTCTATCCTATTATCTCTGCCAGCTGATGCAATCCAATCAAAACATTTTTCCCTAGGTTGATCCTTAATACATGCCGATTCCGCTGTTTTAGGGCAAGAAAATCACCTATAGACTGTGCTCTTATCAGAGAACCAAAAGTATAATCCTCACCGGGAATAGATATGTCCGTCTCAGGTTCATCTACCAGTTGGAGAAATAAACCTGTTTCCGGTCCCCCTTTGTGTAATTGACCGGCAGAGTGCAAAAAGCGGGGACCAAATCCAAGCGTAGTCGCAAGCAGCGTTTTTTCTATTAATTTTTTGCGAATTTTTTCAATTCCTATATAAACCTTTCCATAAGGAGTAAGATAAGCCTGAATAGCAATATAAGCGGCCGGCTGGGCCCTATTAAGCCAGTTATCCAGGGCGGACCCTAAAGATCTTGGATATCCGATTTTATATTCCTTATGCAGTTCTTCATTTTTTGCGCCTGAACCTTTTTTCTTAGACATAAAATCGCCTGAAAGAGCTTTGGTAAGCTGTACATCAGGTTGGTTAAAGGGATTAACCCTCAAGACAGAACCAGCTGCAGCCACTGCTATCTCCCAACGAATAATTTCCCTTCCTATTTCATACTTACTGTTTATATTTATAGAGATCACAGGATGGCTTGCTTCTCTGAGTTTATTTTCAAAGCTTTTGGGATGTTCAATTTCAATATCATCATATAAAAAAATAAATAAACGCTCAGGCCTATAATCTTTAACCGGTAATTTAATTTCATTTATGACTGGGATAATACCTTTTCCATTTTTCCCTAAGCTTTCTGCAATAAGCTGCTCAAGCCAATCTGTAAAGCTCAACAAGGAAGGGGAAACAAAAAAAGTAATCTTATCCCGATGCCTGCCAATTTCACCTAAAGCAGCACCTAATTTCAAACTGTCTGATTTCTCTTCATCCCCCCCTGCAGAGGCTTTCTTAACAACGGACAAAGCCTGCGACTTTAATTCTTCCAAATCAATTCCGATAAGAGCCGCCGGTAAGAGCCCAAAGCAGCTAAAAGCTGAAAAACGTCCCCCTATATCCGGAGGGGCAAGAAAAACTGAGCGGAAGTTTTTTTTCTCAGCCAGAGAAGCTAAAGGGCTGCCAGGATCTGTTATAGCAGCAAAATGATCTCCCGGCTGACTTGTTATCTTTGTAACCTTCTCCCAAAAGTAGCGAAAAAATGAAAGGGTTTCAAGGGTTGTTCCAGATTTACTGGAAACCAGGAATAGGGTTTGTTCAATATCTATTCTATTTTCCACTGCCATTACTGCAGCTGGATGAGTACTGTCAAGGACGACAAGCTCAGGGTATCCCGGTTTTTTTCCAAAAATTTTCGAGAACATCTCAGGCCCTAAGCTTGAACCTCCCATTCCCAATAGTATTACATTTTGGATATCGTCTTCTCTGACAGCATTGACAAAAGTACTAATTTCAGCGGCCTCTTGATCAATTTTTTCCGGAAGTTCCAGCCAACCCAGCCGGTCCGTAATCTCCTCTTCTGGCTTGGATGACCAAAGGGAGGTGTCTCTCTCCCACAATCTAGATAAATATTTCGATTTTTTCCAATCGTATACCAGCCTGTCCACATCAACCCCGTATTCGCCCAAGAAAAAATTTATATTAGTAAGCTGGGTCATTTTACTATTTTCCATTTTCAGGGTTTAAAAATAGCTCAATTTAATATCTTATATACATATTTTTCTGATATTCATTGTAAGGCTGTACCAATACTCCTTTCAGTCCGGTTTTTTTCATCAATCTATAAATAGGGATCTTCTGATTTGTCAGACGCTTCATCTGAAGCTCAAACCTTTTCAGGAATCTCTCGCGCTGTTCCTCTTTCATATTCTCCAGGTATCCCTGCATCCGATCTTTTTGGCGTGCTTGTTCCTCTTCCAGCCCAACAGTTACTCTGAGAAAATCATCCAGATATCCCCAGGTGACCAGATTATCATTGGTTTCAGGTTCCAGGATATAACAAATCAAATTGGATTTCTGCTGCCCTGCAGGAATAAAAAACGAGCCCTCTGGAATTTTTACTTTTTCAACCTTTTTTTCTGCTTTAACCTCTTTTAAATAGTGGCCCTGAAAATATTCAGGATGTTTCAATTCCTTAGCATAATAGACCTCGACTTCGACTTCTGCAGGCTCAGAGAGCCTTTTAACACTAATTTCATGTTCAAGCAGTAAAGGGATCACTTGCGCCATCTGGGGAGGCATTAAGTATCCCCAGGGACGGGTGGCGGTCCGGGTCGGCTCAAACAAGGTGCGAACTCCTCCTTTGACTTTAACATATTCTCCGGGCTCTCCATCTTTTTCCCTTATCCAGAATTCTTCCTTAAATTTTTCCTTTTGCTCATATTTTATAGGGATTTGGTCATTATCTGAATCATTGTTGCCAAGCTCAAGCGCCCGCAATTTTGCTTCTGCGATAACCCGTTTTAGATCTTCGCCTCTTTCTACAGCAAAACGGATCAATTCACGCTGTCCGATGTACTCTCCTCTTACTTGATGTTTGTAACGCTCCTCTTGCGGAACTGCAACAACTTCTGTGCCGTTTTTTACTACCCGGTAGGCTCCGCTGGGGGTCTCAAATAAAAACCCCACCATATTCGCAAGAGCAGAATATACATGCTGTTTGCGCGGCTCTACAGAGGTCGGAGACCATTGGGGTGAGCCCTCTACCCAACGTCCTCCTGAATACCAAAAGCCGTCATAATCTTCAGCCCGCAAAGCTTCTCTGATACGAGGAAGGACTTCTTCATTCCCGAACCGGATCAGTTCAGAATCTCCGGCCGGATTCATGCAAGTCTGATAGACCAAAGCATACGGAGCTGCTCCTCCATGATGAGTATCTACATGAATATCTGGATGCCATTTATTTATCACTTTACTGACAAGGGCAAAAATTTCCTGGGACTCAAGTTTTAAATAATCTCGGTTCATGTCAAATCCCTGCTCATTTGTACGCCGCCCTACCTCTGCTCCATCCGGATTCAAACTCGGAATATTTAAAACTACAACTTTTTTAAGAAGAGGACGCAAATCGCTCATAATCAGATTCCGCATGATTTCCAGGCTGGCATCTTTTCCAGCTACTTCACCACCATGAACATTGTTTGCAATAAGTACAACCGGCTTTCCTGTTTTAGCAACATCAGCAGGACTATAAACAGGCGGGTCTGAGAGAATACAAAGTACTACATCCCTGTCCATAAGGGTTTTAGTAAGCCTTTGAACATTCATCAGTTCTGTTTGTGATTCAAGTAAATAGATAAAATCCATTAAAGGTTCGTAAAGAGTCCCTCCCTTTTGATACTGAGCTTTCTCTGCCGGTGTTTCAAGTTTCTGGGCATAAACTGCAGTACTAGCAATAAATGCAATAAGCCCGGTAATAAGGCAACGTCTAAATAATCGGGTTATCATGATAACTCCTTTTAAGACAATATTTTTTTGAACTGCTCCTAAAAATAACTATCCCAATAATACTAAGTAAATAGAGAATTGTAAATTGTGAAATGGGGTCACCCATTGTTTTCAGCGGCTGTATTTGCCCATAATATTGCCCTGGGCCAGGACATGGCCTTCCATAGCAATAAAGATTTGGTTTTTATATGCACCAGAGGGAAGGTTTATCCTATCATCCAGAGCATAAAGCTTAAAAAAATACCTATGTTCTCCGGAAGGAGGACATGGACCTCCATAGCCGATTTTTTTAAAATCATTCATTCCCTGTAAAGCAGTGCTTTTAAGTTCTCTTTCTGGAAGCACATTTTCAGGCAGCCCATTTATATCTGCCGGTATATTAAAAACGACCCAATGAACCCAGGTTCCTCCGTAAGCATCCGGGTCATCACAAATCAACACTAAAAACTCAGCTCTCTCAGGAATTCCCTCCCATTCAATCGGAGGTGAAATATTTTCTCCGTCACAGGTATACTTTACTGGGAAAAAACCATCCTCACCCAAAACCGGAATTGATATTTTCATATTCATTTGAATGTCCCCAAGAAGATTATATATTAAGAGACATATACATTGTCAAAGGTTATTTAACCTGATGTTAAGGTAAATTGGAATCAAGCCAATTGCGAACAAGCATGTGATACTTTTTCTCCACTTCCACCATCCAGGATAGATCTTCGCTCTTACTGGCTAAATGAAAATAGCGGTCCGGAATATAATCCTCAGGATAAGAGATAAAACGGGTTTCTGCATAAATATTTTTTAGATTTTCCCAGGTTTGCTCAAAGTTCTCCAAGGCCCTTTCTACCTTACGATATCCAGAGGTCCTGGCCAGATTATCTGAGCTATCACAAGCCTTAAGAGCAAGCAACAGATGAGCAGAAGTCACTTGGAAATCATTAATAGCAGAATGAAGTTTTAAATGATAGCGATTACGAAGCGCTTTATTATATAAATCCTTAAGCTGAAGTTTAAGCCTTTCATGTCTAAGGGCTTGCTGGCTGGCAAGAGTCAGTCTTTCTTTATGCCTGATGCTCCAAGTTCCCGGGTTTCCTGAATCAGGAAGGTCCATAATTTTTTTTACATTACGGCGGTTTCCCTCGGCACAAAGAGCACGATTCCAGAAAGAAACTCCCTTAAATAGTTCGGCATACATATCACTAGCATCTATACATTCCGGCCCGAATTCCCGCTGTAGATAAGCAGTCTCATATTCCTCCAGACTGCGTCCTCTGGAAAACCAGCTAAACTCTGCCGAAGCTATCAGACCTCGCCAAAAAGTCTCCATATGAGGGGAAGAATCATCCCAGGCAGTACACAGCATGCCGGTGATTCCTTTTTCCTTTGCAAGGCGGTTAAAACTTTGGATGATATTTACTCTATCATCCTGCGGCAGTAAAGGATGAACATTCTGAGCTGCAGTCGCTATCATAGCCTGCAACCCCCGGCTTTTAAACCACTCCAGAGCTCGGATATTACCTGCCTGACGGGCGAGAGTATAATTCCAACGCATATACACACAATTCTTGGGGTATTGCTCAAGGACACTGTCAAGGACAGGTTCACCTTTTGACCAAAGTTTCTCTAACTCGATTTCCTCTTCATCCCGCCACATCGAATCCCACACACCAGCGTATTTAAACAACATATCGTCCCAAAATATGGGAATACGGTCATGCTCCCTGGCAAAATCACATACTCGTTTCAGCCATAAAAGATTAAGGGCCAGCAAGCCTTCTTTATCCGCTAATGGCTTACAGCGGGGACACTTCCCTATCTCCCCGATCTCATCTCCTCCTACATGCAGGAATCGACTTCCGGGAGTGGCCTCAAACGCATCCAGATACAAATCAAATAAAACTTCATAGGTCCCCTCAGCACAGGGACAGAAGGCCCATCTGCTTTCCGGGTCTTCTCTTAGGTGGGCATATTTCTCATGTTTAAGGATAAAAGTCGCATGCCCTAAACCCTGGATCAAAGGACTGATCTCTATGTGGCGGCGGCGGGCATAACGCGTCATTGCTGCCACTTCATCGATGCTCATGGCTTGAGGCGCTCCCACTTCTGGCCGGCGCCTGTACCTGAGTTTATCTTCAAACTCAAAAATTATTGCATTGATCTTATAGCGCGCCAGCCGGTCAATGCTTTCATAATAGTATTTCATGGTGTCCAGATGATGCTTTACATCAATATGTATTGCCCTGTAATCAAGGTCGGGGTAATCCTTAATCCGGCATGCAGGTATAACACTCCCTGTATCCCGGGCATCTTCCAGTAGTTGTTCCATTGTCTGACACCCATAAAATAGACCTGCTTCTTTGCGTGACTTTATCTCAGCTCTGCCAGCTTCTATCTTAAGCACATATCCTTCTCCGGATTCCGGGAGGGACTCATCATTTGATAGAACAAGAGTCAGAATCTTTTTACTCTCAGTTTCCTTTTCTGGCAAGATTGCCAGGATAGGCCCCATAACTGGCCTGGTAAAATCGCCTTTTATGACTATGCCCTTTAAAACACCAAATTTAAGGCCGTGACCTTTTAGGATTTCAACCTTTCTCAGCTTAGGGATTATCTGAAAAGTATCGGGCAGTTTATCAGCCAAAGATATCACTGCGGCAGAAATCAACATAAAAACTATTAGAGGAAATATTTTACAATTTTTCATATGGCAAGAACGTAGGCGGACACAAAATTAGTGAAGGCCCTTCTTTGTTTTGATTAGGGAAAAACAAATAAAGCCTATATCCTCGTCTTTACACGTATAATACGCGTATAATAACAGTTTAAAAAAGGAGGCTTTTCTATTTTTTCTGCAGATCCATCATTGAAAATTTATCTTTTTTAGTATATCCCTCAGGAACAGAATAGACGCCGGCAGGAGCAGATTTTTTAGTAATTTCAGACACTTCAGTCCAGCTTTTCATCTCTGCGCCCATTATATTCATACTCATATCAGTTCGTATCTGAAAACCCTCCATCTTTTTTAACTCATCCATAGCCTCGCCTCCTATATTCATCATCGCTTGAGTAAACTGAGGAAGCATTTTTTCATTAAAGGCTTTCCAGTCAAAAGGCACATCCTTGCTCGCCCACACTTTCTGTTTCATATCCATCATCATAATATTCATATTTACATCATAACCATCACATTTCCAGCTGTTTATAGTCTTTGTCTCCCCAGTAGGATTAACCTTTATAGTCACTCCCTTCATCATCTGAGCGAATTGAGCCGGGAAATATTGAGCAATATCCAGAGGAAGATCCATAGGAACATATGTCTTAGTGGAATGATTTATCATGTACATCTTTTGATCATTAAGATTGATGATAATAGTCGTTTCTGAACTGACCATGGCAAATTTGTCTTTCCCTATCCACATCTCATTTATGTCATCCTTGGCCGGTTGACTCTGTCCCATCATTGAGAATTCATCTGTATGAGATGTCTGCTTCACATACACATCAGCAGCAAAGGAAGCGCTGGAAAAAATTAACAAAACTCCTATTAATGCAATAAATTTTTTCATTTTTCCTCCTAAATTTTTTTTGATTATACTCTTATTCTAAATATTTGGCAAACCAATTCAACATACGGTTTAATACATCGATCCTGTGCTTTTCTTCGCGTAAACCATGTCCTTCCCTAGGGTAAACAACTAATTCTGTATCAACCGAGTAGCGTTTCAATCCACGATGGAAGATATAACACTGCCCAATCGGATCGGTGCGGTCATTTTCCCCGCACAGGATCATTGTCGGTGTCTGGACATGCTTTATATAAGTCGTAGGCGATCTTTTAATAAAAAGGTCTGGATTCTCATAAGGAATCCCCATATACCAGGTATCATAGGCATTGATGGAGCTTGTTTCTGTTCCATACTCAACTGCAAGATCTGTCATAGGAGCTCCGGAAACAGAAGCAGCAAACCGGTTAGTCTGGGTAACAGCCCAGGCAGCCATATATCCTCCGTACGACCAGCCTCCGACCCCCAGACGCTCCGGATCTGCAATGCCTCGTTTTATCAGGAAATCGACCCCGGCCATTACATCTTTAAAATCACCTCCACCCCAATCATACCTGTTAGAGGTAAGAAACTCATATCCATATCCCACTGAGCCTCGTATATTCGGACACAATACAGCATATCCCCGGGCAGCAAGCAACTGTCCCCAGGAATTAAAACTATCAGACCAACGTCCTGATGGCCCCCCATGTACTAAGACTACTAGAGGAATTTTACTCCCTTTTTGATATCCTTCGGGAAGCAGTAAAGCCGCCTCGATCTTCTTTCCATCATTGCTTTTATACGTTACAATCTCAGGTTTAACCAAGACAATATCATCCCACTCCTGGTTGAAATCTGTGACTTTTACTGCTTTTCCAGGCTGTGAATATATCCATAGCTCCGGGGCCTCAACTGCTCCGGCTCCCACAAAAGCCAGTATGTCCTCTCCAGCAGCAAAAGAACGAGCGGGCGTAATTGGAAAAGTATTTTGCTTTTCTGCCCCTCCTTTAAGATCTATGGTATAAAACACACTTAAAAACCCATCCTGAACCAGGGCGAGCAGAGTTCCTTCCTTAGTCCAGCAATATGAGCTGACTGTCCTGTCAATAGAATCCTGGGTGAGATTTCGACTCCACTTCCCTGATAAGGGCCGGATAAATAAATCGTTAGCAGTAGGACCGTCTGCACGTGATCCGACATAAGCTAAATATTTCCCATCCGGTGAGACGGTCAGGTAGCCGAAAGGCCCCTTAGGCTGGAAGATGGATTCCATTTCTCCCTCATCTATTCTCAGCCGGTAAATACGGTTGGATAATAATTCAGGCTGAGGGTGGTCTGTAGCGGATAAGATCAAACTATCTCCTCCCGGCATCCAGGTAAATCCTGAGATCCGCCATATATTCTCAGTCAACTTATCTATCTCTTTTGAATCTAACTCAATTAGCCAAAGGCAGGCATATTTTTCATTTTTCTGGATAATCCGGGCATCATCTTTTGCTTCCTTTTTCTTTTTTTCATCCTCTGTCTGCGGCTCACGAGCCAGATAGGCAATACTACCTCCATCCGGAGACCAGGCGAAAGAAGAGACTCCGGTTTCTCCACTGGTCAAGGCACACGCTTCACCTCCATCTATTGAAATTAGATATATCTGGGTTTTTTCCTCCCGTGAAGATAAAAATGCTACCTGTTTTCCATCAGGTGACCAGCGCGGGCTGCTGTCTGATTTATGCGCATATGTAAACTGCCGGAGCTCTTTTTTTTGGATATCATAAACCCAAATATCCCGGTTCTGACTGGTACCCTGAACAGGCTCTGAAACCGTAAATGCGACCTTGCTTCCATCTGGAGAAAGCCTTAGATCAGATAAACGCCGTATTTTGTTCGTCTGCTCCGGAGAAAGGGCCTCATTATCTGCAACAGTATTTACCGTGCAGAAAATAAAAAACAATAAAACCATAAAACCCAGATAAAATTGTTTGAATAACTTCACTAAATTCACCTCCCTTGGCATTCATTTACAAAGAGTGCCTTGAGCAACCAGAAAGACCTTGCTCCCTACAAAAACATTGATCTTGTCCCTAATTCCCCTCTTATCCTGACTTTACTTTTTTCTTTCTTGGACGATTTTCTTAAATTTATCCCGTAGCCGTGTTTGGACGCTGGTCTTGGGTATTATTTTTCCATTAATAATCACAGTATGGATCTTTGAGCTCAACTGCACCAAGCTTTTGGTGCAGATTACCACATTGGCAGTTTTTCCTTTTTCCAATGAACCTACCTGGTTATCAATACCCAGCATCTTTGCCGGATTAATAGTCAATGCTTTAATCGCTTCCTCCTCAGACAAGCCATAAGCCACAGACAAGCTGGCTGGAACCGGCTGGCGCCGTACATTGCGGCTGCCCGGCCTCCCACTTTCATTAAAGGCAAAAAGCACACCTTTCTTTGCTAACACAGCAGCTGTATGGTAATACTTATCCACAGCTTCCCACCGTTGGGGCATTGTGGTCGTCCCTGCCCAGATCACCGGAATATTTTTAGCTGCCAGTTTTTCAGCAAACTTAAGAATTCCGATTGTAGCAAAAATAATCCCCTTTAAATTATATTCCTCAATTATGTGGAGCGCATTTCGAATGGTCACTTCATCAGAGGTGATAAAAAGAGCCGGTACTTTCCGACTTAGCACCTGAGTGAGAGCTTCCATCTCAAGATCGCATTTAAAGTCCTTGGGGCTTTCTGCCTTTTTTTTCTTCTTTTCAGCATATAGTTTTGCCTGATTCAGTTTATCTTTTATCAGAGAATTTACCCCAGAAAGTGTGCTGGGATAACCATTGCGGGCCCGAGCCCCGGTATTAAAAATCTGGACGACATCTCTTTTTATCACCATATCTTCGGCCAGGTTCCCTGCAAGATTTAAAGCCACCGCTTTTCCATTGATAGCACTGCGAGTACCGCTTACAGTTAAAACGGTTGTAACCCCGTCGATCCTTGTTACTTCAATACATTCATCCTCAGGATTTACAGCGTCATAGGAGTCCATATGGGGAGTCGAGACTCCTATCTCATCAGTATCACTTCCTGCTCCGGGATAACCTGTAACTCCCACAGCAGTTAGCGGCCCTATCATTCCCGGATAGATATACATTCCCTTAGCATCAATAATTTTTGCCTCTTTTGGTGCTTTAAAACTTGTTCCGATTTTTGCAATAATTCCATCTTTGATAAGCAGACTTCCGTTTGTTATTACTTTGCCAACAACAGGAACAATAGTACCATTCTTTATCAATATGATCTCCTGGGCATCAGCATAAAAGGCTCCCAGAAAAAATACTACCGCAGCCCCAATAATCGTTATTTTTTTCTTCATCTGGAGCTCCCCTTTACTGTGACACTGGATTCGGCATAATCGTAATAAATCACTCCTTCAATGATCGTTTTAAGCACCTTGGTGGTAGAATCAAGCGGATACTTATCAAAAACAGCTATATCACCGTCTTTTCCGACTTCAATACTGCCGATTCGTTCTTCCATCTCTAATGACCTTGCCGCGTTAATAGTAATCATCTTAAGGGCTTCAGTTTCAGGAAGGTCATTGTATTTTAGCATTTTAGCTGCATTTAAATAGAGGAAACGCCCCTCATTTGCACTGTCGGAATTTATCACAATATTGACTCCGGCATCATGCATTATCTTAAAACCATAAGGACAGCCGTCATACATTTCTTCTTTCATTCCCCACCAGTCAACCCAGCCTCCAAAAGAGACCCCGGCCTCAGCCATCAAGTCAGCAACTTTGTAGCCATCCACACAATGGCTGATTTGTTTGAGAACAATATCAAATTCTTGGCAAAATTTCAGCAGCCAGACGATCTCGTCAGCTCTATAGGTATGGCAGTCAATAGTCATATCTTTCTCGAGGACCATCCTTAGCGTCTCCATTTTTAGATCTTTCTCAGGCGGTTTAATATCTCTTTTTCCGGCAGCTTTTTCTTTTTCATATTTATCCCATTTGGCTTTGTATTCTTGTGCTTCAATAAAGGCCTTGCGGGCGACATAGGCATTTCCCATCCGGGTAGAAGGCATACGCCCTTTACTTCCGTACAACCGCTTGGGATTTTCCCCCAGAGCCATTTTCAACTGCTGGCGGACACCTTTTACCATCATCTCTTCGACCGGGTGATTGTATTTGAGCTTAATGGTCACATTAACACCGCCGATAACATTAGCGCTGCCATGCATCGTCTTAACAGTAGTCACTCCGCCGGCAAGGGTTGTCCTGATCGTATCATGGCTAGAGTCAAGCACCTCTTTCATCCATATCTGGGGAGTGACAGGGCTGGATACTTCATTGCCATCTCCCATATCAAAAGCAATGTGGGTATGGCTGTCAATGAGGCCGGGCATTACATACTTACCGGTTACATCGATGACTTTTATCCCGGAAGGTATATTAATGTCTTTTCCGACCGCTATGATTTTTCCATCCTGAATCAAAACCGTCCCATTTTCAATAGTTCCTTTGGTTACAGTCAGGATTGTACCTCCTTTAAGAGCCAGATCCTGAGCCCCAGCACTGACTGTAATAAGAATCAATACTGTAAGTAGGTATAATATTTTTCTTCTCATCTACAACTCCTTATCCAGGTTAAGATACCTAATTAACCTATAGCAGGCAATATTAAAAATCAAGCACAAAGCATAGCAGATCTCCCCATTCTTTCATAAGATTCTGTAATTATTTGACCAAAAAATTTCACTGTGATATATATTTAGCGACAGCATAATGAAGGAATTATTGGCTTCCCCTTATTTTCAAAAAGGCCTTATATCTTTTATCACTTTAGTTATTGCTTATCTGATAGCTGCCCTAACCACCAGGATCATAAATAAAAATATCAAGGACTTAAAGAAAAGACATTCTGCCAGAAAATTCACTGTTTATATTGCTACTTTTCTAAGTATATTGATCATCATCCCGGTATGGATAAACAAGAGTACTTCCCTAACCACTATCCTCGGGCTTATGGGAGCAGGCCTGACATTAGCTCTTCACCAGCCTATTCTATCTATCGCCGGCTGGCTGCTCATACTAATTAGAAAGCCTTATGAAACAGGCGATCGGATTGAAGTCGGCGGAATAAAAGGTGATGTAGTTGATATCCGGCTTTTTTATACCTCGGTTTTAGAGATCGGAAACTGGGTGGATGCAGACCAAAGCACAGGACGAATAATACACTGCCCTAACAATAAAATCTTTACAGAAGCGATCTTTAACTACACAAAAGGATTCGAATACATCTGGAATGAGATCAAAATAGTCGTCACCTATGAAAGCGACTGGAAAAAGGCAAAAAATATCATTCTGGATGTTACAACTAAAGACCAAATAGACCTGGGTGAGACCGTGAGAGGAAAAATCCAGCGGTTATCAAAAAAATATATGATCCATTATGAAAAACTCACCCCTTTTGTGTGGATTAATATCGTAGATTTCGGAGTTGAATTGACTCTCAGATACCTAACCGATGCCCGCAAAAGAAGATCCACTCAGGATGAGATCTGCGGGGCAATCTTGGACAGATTTAACCAGGAGCCTGATGTTGATTTCGCGTATCCCACCTACCGTATCTACCGTCAAGGAGAGAAGCCGTGATAAGAAGATTAAATGTGGATAGCAAATAGTAAATAGTGACCTTAATTTCCTGATGATATTTTAGTTATCCTGCCCTCTAGCGAAGTTTTCAGCACTTTGTGCTTTTCAAGCCATTCCATCAGAATCAGTTCAAGGGAAAATTCTGTATTGACTGGATCTTTAATACCAAAACCGAAATATTTATCCTTTGCTTGTCCGGCTATATAATCATTAGTGGCTACAGTATATGTTTTTTCCGGAGATAACAACTCTCCCCGGTCAACAATAATATCTCTCCCGACCTCAAGCCGCCATACTCTTTCTCCGAAAGGCCTGGCAGATATGGAGTAATGCACATATCTCAGCCCGGAGACTTGAAAGCTGTCTCTTCTTCTTTCAATATCCCTTTCGAGAATTTCTTTTAACTGCCGGCCTGTAAGTTTAAATAAGACCAGAGTATTGCGAAAGGGAGAAAGCTCATATATATCTCTTTTTGTGACTGGGCCGGTAAAAATATCAGCCCGGATGCCACCGCTGTTTTGCAAGGCGATTTGGGCCCCGGTTTTCCAGCTCATCACATCTGCAATCCAGTTTCCCAGGGCATTTTCACCAGATTCATATTTTGGGGCTTTGTAATCAAAATCTGACCGTCCAATTACAGCATTAAAGTCAGATTCAACAGACATTTCAACTTCCCGGACCAGTTCACTGACATCAGGAGCAGGGTTAAGATCAACATCTGCCCACAGCCAGATCAACTTTTCCTCAAAATCAATGATCCTGTCTTTTTTGACTTCAAGCTTAAGAAATCCCAATGTCTTCAGATGCCCTATAGTCGATTTGACCAAAACACCATTAACCTCTTTAAATCTCCCGTCTTCAGATGCTACCAGGGCAATATCGATCCCAGGAACCTCCTTAGCAACTTTTTCGCCGATAACTACTTTAGAATGGATCAGGACAACGATCAGATCCGACTTTTTATCCAATTCCGGAACATAGGAGTTCAAAGTAGGTATAATCGGCAGTACAGCCAGCCCTTTGGTATTTTTTTTACTGACTTCCTGCAGGAAATTTTCTTCCATTACCGCAATCACACCGACTTTAATTCCACCTTTTTTAAGGACATGATAGGGGTGAGAAGCAAAAAGCTTGCCGCTCTCTTTATAAACAACATTTGCTAAAACTACAGGAAACTCAGTCAGTCTCTCAAGCCCTAAAGCATTTTCCTGTCCCCTATCCCAAGCATGGTTTCCATAACATCTGATATCATATCCCAGCCGGTTTAGAAATTCAGGCATAACTCCGCCTATAACTTCTTTATATTTTATTTGGGCAGCTAAAGAACCGGTCATTATATCTCCGCTGTCTATCAGGAGTACATTTTTTTCTGTTTCCCTAAGCCTATTTATATAATGACTGGCTGCTTCCATCCCTCCTACAAGCCTCAGCTTCCCCTCTGATCTGAACTTTTTAGGCTGAAAAGTCCCATGAATGTCATTGGAAAAAAGGATAACAAGGCTTTTTGATTGTGATTTGCAGGCAAAATTAAAAACAACTAGGGCAATCAGGAATATCAGTAATAATTTTTTCAATTTCTCACTTCTCCAACTACCTTTGTTGATAGCGCAGCCGTAAATTTTATTCTACTTATTTATTATCGAAGCTGCAACTATATTAGCTACTTTGCTGCGAAGTGCGATAACCGCGCCTTTATCTTCAGGGTGGACCCGGTTCGTAAGAAAAATCACAAAAGTCTTTGTTTCCGGATCGATCCACAGGGAAGTACCGGTATATCCTGTGTGGCCAAAAGAATCAGGACCGAAAAGGTCTCCTCCATTAGAGGAATAGGGTGAATCCAGGTCCCAGCCCAGCCCCCGGCCTGAAAAACTGACTTCCCGGCATAGTTCTGTCATCCTTTCAACCGCTAAAGGACTCAAGATCCTGGTGCTTTTATACCTCCCCTTATTTAACAACATCCGGGCAAAA
>JAUWNW010000015.1 GCA_030612445.1 Candidatus Aminicenantota bacterium | reverse complement strand
ATAGGCGTGTTACGGAAATATTAACCAGTGAAATATATCATCCACATCGACATTGATGCATTTTTTGCGGCAGTTGAAGAACTGCTCGACCCTTCTCTTAAGGATAAGCCTGTCATTGTAGGCGGACTTCCTCATGAGAGGGGAGTGGCCTCAACCGCTTCCTATGCGGCCCGGAAGTACGGAGTCCATTCCGGTATGTCGCTGCAAAAGGCTTACCAGCTCTGCCCGCAGGGCGTGTTTGTAAGGGGTAACTACCAGCTCTATGCGTCCTTTTCCCGCAGTTTTATCCGCATTCTCTCGCAGTACACCCCGGATGTGGAGGTGGCGTCTTTGGATGAGGCCTATCTGGATCTGACTCGCTGCCAGCCGTTGTATGCTTCTTTTTCCCGGACAGCCAGGGAGATAAAAGAGACGGTGGAAAAGGAGCTGGGCCTAGGGGTGTCAGTGGGGGTGGGCCCGAATAAAGTATTAGCTAAGCTGGCGACCAACAGAGCCAAGCCGGGGGGCTTGTATGAGATCCGTCCCGGCAGAGAGGACGAATTCCTGAAGGACCTGAATATCGAGCTGCTGCCCGGAATCGGCCCCAAGGCGCAGGCCGTATTTCGCTTGCTTAATGTCAGCAAGATCGGTGATTTATGGGGGCTGCCGCGGGCGGCTTTGCGGTCGCTTTTTGGCTTGAACGGTGAGAAGATCTACCTGCAGTCGCGGGGCATTGACAGCCGTCCCGTGGCCGTAGCCTCCCTTCCTAAGTCTTTATCCCGGGAGACTACTTTTTTGCAAGACCTCTGGGACCGCCGTCTTCTCCTGGCTCATCTTGCTTATCTCTGCGACAGGCTGGCTCTGGCTTTACGCAAACAGCGTCTATTCGCCCATATTATCGAAGCCAAGGTCAGGTATTCAGATTTTAAAACCGAAGCCAGGCGGAGACTCCTTGTCACGCCTCGTCAGGATATGGGAGAAATCTTCCGCATCGCCCGGGAGCTGTTCCTTGGGCTTTTTTCCGGCTCACGCCTATCTCTCTGCCTGGTGGGAGTGAAAGCCTCTGACCTGGTCAGGGGCCAATCCCTTTCTTTGTTTGAGCCTTATGCTAAGCAGCAGGAATCGTTGGGTTATGCTGTAGATCAGGTGAGGGAGAGATACGGTTTCGGCTCCCTGCTTACGGCCAGGGAAAAGATGCTGCAGGATGTCTATACTTTTGAAAAGGACCGGGGTTTTATCCTTAAGACAGCCTCTTTAACTAAATAAAGCAGAAACTACAGGAAAAGCAGGAAAAGCAGGAAAAACAGAAACTACAGAAAAAACAGGAAAAACAGAAAAGCAGGAAAAGCAGAAAAGGCAGGAAAACAAATAAGCTCAGGGCACAGGCGGCAGTATGATTTTAACAATGAAGCCATGAATCTTTAACAGGGAAGCAATGAAATATATTCCTTTGCGAGTTCATTCCGTTTACAGTAAAGGCAGAGGTGGGGCTGTTCTTGCAGAGCTGGCTTCCTGGGTCTTCCGGAAAAAGCTCCCGGCAGCTGCTCTCTCCGATATTGAAAATCTCTATGCCTGGGGCCGTTGGAATCGGGCGGCCCGGGAAACTGGGTTTTCTCCCCTTTTCGGATGTGAAATTGAGGTCAAGAAGCAGCGATTTTTGTTTATTGTTAAAAACCGGGAGGGTTACTGGAATTTAATGGAGATCCTCAACCGGAAAAAGATAGATAAATGTGAAGGCCTCGTGGTTATTTTTATTTCCCGCCGGGGAGACCTGCAGTTTCCGGAAGATGTCAGTACGGCTGCAGGGGAGGATTTTTACCTGGGTGTTGATTTTTATAATTTTTTAACCACTCGCGCCTGGGCTGAAGAATACGGCCTGCAGGTTGTATGGGCAAATCCTCTTAAGTTTGTTAAAAACCCGGAAAGGCTTCTTCTCCTTTACGCTATGGAAAAAAAGATTCCTTTCCCTCCCCAGAAAGCGAGATTTGGCGGCCGGATGCCGCTCTTTGGGCCTGAGCAGCATGACCTGGCTTTAAAAAAGTTTGGCTCCCGGGCAAAGGGACTCTTTCAGATGACATACGAGGTGGCTGAGAAATGCGAGTTTTCTTTTATGGATATTGTCCCGCCCCTGCCGGATGGCCTTTTTGCTGTGACCCTGCGGGAAATAGTAAGGGAAAAGCTCAGGGAGAGGGCTGACCTGAATTGGAAGGAGAGACAGCGGGCGCAGATGGAACTAAATGTGGTAGAGAGATCGGGCTTTGCCCCTTATTTTCTAGTCGTGCTTGATGTAGTGCAGTTTGCCCGCAGCCAGGGTATCCTGCATAACCTCAAAGGATCTGGCGCTTCCTCTTATCTGGCTTACCTTCTGGGCATCTCTCACATCGACCCGGTTGAGTTCGACCTTTATTTTGAGCGGTTTCTCAATAGAGGCAGGGACGACCCTCCGGATTTTGATCTGGATTTTGATTCCCGGAAAAGGGACCAGGTGCTTGCTTATGTTCTAAAAAAATACGGGCAGGGGAAAACCGGAGCTGCTTTTGTCTGCAGCCTGAAGAATTACCGGGCCCGCTCGGCTCTGTATGAGACTGCCCGCGCCTTTGGCCGGCCTCCGGCTGAGGCCAGATCTATGAGCAAGAGGGTCCCTCTTTTTGCTCAGCCTGATTTTCTTAAAAAAGACAGGTCTCCCCCGGGTTATGCTGAGATATGGAAGGCCGCTGCGGATCTTACTTCCGTATACTGTGAGAACTCTCTGCATGTAGGGGGGGTTATTTTGACTCCGGCACCGGCTGACCGTTATCTTCCTCTGGAAAAGTCTGCCCGGGGCCTGATAATGTCCCATTTTGACCGGGATGCGGTCGAGGATCTGCGGCTTATCAAGCTTGATCTGCTTTCAGTTAGGGGGTTAGCAGCAGTATCATCTACCCTGAAATCCCTGAATCTCCGAAAGATTCCTCTCCGGGATAAAAAAGCCTATACCATCCTTAAGAAGGCCCGCACCATTGGCTGTTTTCAGGTGGAGAGCCCGGCGATGATGAACCTTCTGCGCCGCCTGCAGCCGGAAAACATTTATGAGCTGACACAGGCCCTGGCGCTTATCAGACCTGGCCCTACCAGAAGCGGTATGAAACAGGCCCTTCTTTGTAGCCGGGAAGGCAGGCCTGGGCGATCTGATCCTTTTCTAGCAAAAATACTTCCTGAGACGGAGGGTATTTTGTTGTATGAGGAACAGGTGATGCAGATTGCTGAAAGAGTAGCGGGAATGTCGGCGGATGAGGCTGACCTGCTCCGCCGCTGTTTTAAAAAAAAACAGGCAGATAAACGGCTTAAAAATAATTTTTTTCGCGAAGCAGACAGGCGGGGGTACAATTCAGGGGAGATGAAGAAGTTATGGGAGGTTATGGATAAATTTTCATCCTATTCTTTTAATAAGGCTCACAGCGCCTCATATGCGCGGGTGGCTTACCAGGCCGTGTATTTGAAGGCCCACTACCCGCTTCCTTACCTGACCGGGGTGCTGAATGCAGGCGGCGGTTATTACGACCCGGCAGAATACATCGAAGAGGTTAAAAGATGGGGAATAAAGATATTAGGACCGGATATCACCTCCAGCAGCTATTTTTTTGAGGTGGAAAAAAAAGCTATCCGGGTGGGGTTGATCGCGATCAAAGGGCTTGCTGTTAAGACCGCAGAAAAGATAATCGAAGAGAGGAAAAAGGGTCAATATCAGTCCATTGAGGATTTTCTTTTTCGTGTGTCTCTGGCCAAGCCTGAGCTTTTTACTCTTATTAAGGCCGGGGCCTTTGACTCCCTGGAGCCTAAGCGGACAAGACAGGTCCTCTCCTATTTCCGGGGGGTCGAGGGTATTGGCAGAGTGCCTGACCTGGATGCAAAACAAAAAAGGCGCATGCTGGTCGAATCCCTTGGTTTCGAGCCTGAAGGCGATTCCCTGTCGCTTATTGAGGGGGAAAGACCTTTGCTGCGGATAAAGGATCTAAAAGATAGATTCGGGCTGAGGGTTGAGCTTATGGTCAGGGTAGTGGATGCCCGCCTTAAAGGAACAACCAACTCTCCTAAGTACTTTTTTCTTTTTGAGGATGAGACCGGCCTGCTCGAAGGGGTGGGAGAAAAAAAATGCCTGACAGTCGGTTCTCCGCCGGCCTGCTTTTTACAGGGAGATGTCCGCCGTGACCGGACTGGGATACCGAAAATTTTCAACTGTACCTTTAGAGACTTCTGAAAATAGAAAATGGGAAAAACCGTGAAATGTGAAACGTGAAACGGGAAATGTGGGAAAAGTCAGGATTATGGATTAAGGATTAGGGGGTAAGGCAGAATTAGAGGCGGATTTACGCGGATAGACACAGATAGAACCAAGATGCTTTTTCTTTTTTGGCTTTCATCCAAAAAATAAAAAGTACTTTTCAATTTTGGGCTTTGCCCAAAATGTAAACCTATCTCTGGAGTTACCTTCTAATTTTATCACTACCGAGAGAGCTGGCCTGGATACTGGTAAATCCCGGAAAAAGCCATCCGGAACAATGCGGGCATGGTTCCTCGAGGGAATCTCGAGGAGAGCGTTGTGAGGACAGGAAGGGATTTCCTCGCTGGGGGAAATCCCTGTCTTTCGCAGGGACTTACCAGTATCCAGCCCTCACCTCTGCAAGTTTGAAAAAAATGAGGGAACTCTAGTCTCGCTATTTACTATTTTCTATTTTCCAGGTACTATAAACGTCGATATTTTTTATGAATAGTTAAGGATAGATATTTTTTGTTTAGATAAACATGAAAGCTATAAAAAGGATTTTTGTTCTATTAACAGTACTTTCAATTCTCCCGTTTTGCTCAATTGAGAAGAAATCTGATATTTATACTGTAGGAATATTTCAGGTCAATGATGCCCCTACCTTAAACGAGGTTCGCAGGGGATTTGTCCAGGCTCTGGAAGATGGTAACTATAAGGACGGAGAAAATATCAGGATCCTGGCGAAAAACGGGAACGGAGATGTGTCAGAAGTCCAGAGAATAGCCATGGAATTTATAAGCGGGAAAGTCGATATGATTGTTCCTTTGTCAACTCCATGTCTGCAGGCTGCTTTACATGCTACCAGGAAAATACCGATCGTTTTTTCTTCTGTGGCAAATCCTTACCTGGCTGGAGCCGGGATTTCGTCTGAGGATCATCTAAGCAATGTTTCCGGAGTCTCTTCTGAAGGTCCTATTAAACAAGCTCTTGCTACGATTAAGGAAATGTTTCCTGAAGCTGAAAGGATCGGGACGCTCTGGACTCCATCTGAATTGAATTCAAACTACTATTTAGAACTTGCCAGAGAAGGAGCGGAGGAACTGGGGTTGGATATTGTGGCTGTTCCTGTTGCCAACTCGAGTGAAGTTCTCTTGTCTGCTCAAGTTCTTATGAATAAGAGAATTGATGTAATTTATCAGATATCGGACAATACCATCAATGATTCATTTGAGGCTCTGGGAATCGTCGCAGCTGAAAATGCGGTTCCTTTATTTGGCGGTTTTCTTCAATCTACTGAACTTGGTGCCTGCGCTGCTTTAGGCTGGGATTTTTTTAATATGGGATACAAAGCAGGTAAAATCGCTCTTAAGGTAAAAGAGGGGATAAGCCCGAAAAATATTTCTTTTCAGTATATGAGTAATGCTAAACTCTATATCAATTTAGAAGTGGCCAAAAAACAGGGTGTTATCTTTTCTGAAGAAATTCTTAAAAGAGCAGATAAACTAATTAGCCAATAAAAAATCAGGTATCCATTATTACGATGAGCCTTAAGCAAGAATCAGGTCAGTTGATGTAAAAACGTTAAGAAAAATAGAATTTTACACTGAGGACGCGGAGGACACGGAAAAAACGAGAACGCATTAGACACGGATAAAAGCCTAATGTTGATTTCTTTTCCCAATGAATTGGCAAAACAAATCAACCCTTCATCACTTTGCCTTGCAAAGTAAGTTTAGATAAAGGTTTTCCTGCTTTTCCTGATTTCCCTGAAGTTTCTGTTTTTCCTGCCTTTCCTAAAGGTTTTCATTTTGTGCCCCAGCAGAAATTGGAAAGTGCTTTTTATTTTTTGGATGCAAGCCAAAAAAGAAAAAGCGCCTTGTTTATCCGCGTCCTCCGCGTAAAATTATGCATTTTATATGTCCGCTATTATACTCTGCCCTTTACCTAAAGGGATGGCTTTTTGAATTGCCTGATGAGTAAGCCGGCCAGCAAGCTTACAGGCCTGAAGGAGGCTTTCCCCATTTGCTAGATAGCAGAGTATACTGGAAGACAGAAAACAACCGGTTCCGTGGACAGTTTTATTGAGCTTTGCCCTTTCCATAAAATGATATTCATGCCCGTTGTAGAACAGGTCTATAGCCTGTCCGGAAAGATGTCCGCCTTTTATCAAGCAGGGAATATGATAGGTTTGGAAAATATTTTTGGCGGCTGCCTGCATATCCTGCTTATCACTGATTTTTTTTCCGCATATAAGTGCTGTTTCCTCAAGGTTCGGGGTTAAAATAGAGGCTTTTCCCTTTAATATTGAGAGATAGTCAGAAATTGAATTATCTTCCAACAGCCAGGTTCCGGAACTGGATTTAAAGACCGGGTCTACAACGATGGGTTTACCTTTATTCTGAGACAGGATTTTATCTATAACTGGAATAGTTTCCTTGCAGCCGAGCATCCCGATTTTAATTCCGGAGAATTCTATGTCATCTCTAACAGTCCGGTATTGGTCCAAAATAAAATCGTAAGGTAGACATTTTATTTTATTGATTTTTTGAGTATTTTGCACTGTGATGGAAGTCAGAATTCCGATTCCATAATAACCAAGCGAAAGGAAGACTTTAAGGTCAAGTGAGCTGCCGGCACCGGATGTGGGATCATAGCCTGCTACAGAAATTAGGATTTTTTTCAATATACTTACCTTATGAATTATCAATTGTTTGAAATTTTGTCAATTGATAAGTTTGAAATTTTTAAAACTTATGATAAAATTATTATAATAATTAAATTGGATTATTCACGTTTTTATGTATAGTACAAGTTAATGATGGTTAGCGCAAAAATAATCGTTACAGGCCGTGTCCAGGGTGTATGCTTTCGGGATTATACTCAGAGATGGGCATCTTCCCTTGGATTAACCGGGTGGGTAAAAAATTTGCGGGATGGGGGAGTCGCGGCTCTTGTTAATGGGAATGAGGATAAAATCAGAAAATTAATTAAAAAATTAAAAGAAGGGCCCTCAATGGCCCGGGTAGATAACACTGATATAGAGTGGAGTGATTGCGAAGGGGAGTTCAGTGATTTTAAGATTACCTGGTAAAAGTATAATTTTGGAACTGCCTGCTTTAGGAGAGAAAAATGCTAAAAATAAAAAAAGACCAGCAAGTCGAGATAGAGGTTTTTGAGGGAGTAAAACGCTGTACTCTGGCCTGTGGTAAAGATATATTAATGGCAAAATTCAAATATAAGAAAGGATCAAAAGTTCCTTCCCATAAGCATTCCTATGAGCAGGTAACTACAGTTTTAAAGGGCAAGCAGAAAATAAAAATAGAAGTGAATGGAAAAAAAGAGGAGTTTACGGTTGAGACCGGAGAATCTTATATAGTTCCTGCCAGTTTTGAACATGAGCAGGAAAGCATCACAGAGAGTATTACTATTGATGCCTGGAGTCTTGCTCCCTGATCAATTTTTATTTTGCAGGAATTTTTGCCGGCAGGTTTCTGAGCAAAAAAAATATTCATTCCCGTTGTGGATTTCTTTTATAGCGTCTTCTATTGGTAAGTAGGTATTGCAAATTTTGTCGTGTACCATTTTTCCCGAAGCTTTATGTTTTGGCTGAGAAGAGCTGTTGTGTTTATTGAGAGAAGAAAAAAAACGGGCGATTTTATAAATAACAAAAAAAAGCAAAGCATAAAAAAAGATTCTAAACAGGCTCATGCCCTAAAATGTAGATGATTTTATAAATTATGTCAATCGAGAAGGCAGAAAATTTCCAAAAAAGCACAATTTTACGCTAAAGAATTTGAAACGGTTTTTCTAAGTTATTCATTATTTATATCTAATGAAATTCAGGTGTGGTTGAAGCGAGCCCCAACCACACCTGAATTTCATTTCTTATTTACTATTCCCCCTTTACTTAGTATTATTTATATTGACATTCTTATTAACCTGGATTATTCACGAGTCGAGGTTGCCGTAGATGAGAGGCACAATGGATGCAGCTGTGGACTTCACCGCAATTCTATTGTAGCGAAGCAGATGCGGTAAGATCGGCTTGCCTGAAAGGTAAAAAATGTTGATTATTAATAGAGATTACAGCAAAAGCGAAACGTTAAATTGTATCTATGGGAGAATCAATGTAAGATACTTATTTATTAAGAATTGACAATCATATCAATATTTTTTATGAATAGTTCAGGTAAATTGTCAGTTTTATGGATAATGCCTGCTAATATGTATTTGAAGATAAAAAGTTGGAAAAAGGAGATACAATGGATTTTTTATTGACTGATGAACAGGAAATGCTAAAAGAATCGATCAAAAAATTTGCTCAAAAAGAGATTCAACCTTTAGTAAAAGAAAGCGATCAAAAAGGGGAATGGCCGGAGGAGTTGACCAGAAAATTAGGGGAAATGGGATTATTAGGAATTACCATGCCACCTGAATATTCCGGAGCGGGGTATTCTAATCTGGATTATGTTATTATTCTGGAAGAACTTTCCAAGGTAGACCCATCTGTCGGATTGGTTGTAGCAGCGCATAACTCATTATGCGCTAATCATATTAATCTTTACGGCTCGCGAGAACAAAAAGAGAAATATTTGACCAGAATCGCTTTAGGCGAAACTCTGGGAGCATGGGGGCTCACAGAAGCCGGAGCAGGCTCGGATGCTGCTGCCTTGAAAACCCAGGCAATCAAAAAAGGTGACATCTGGGTTCTTAATGGCTCTAAACTGTTTATCACTAATGGTTCTCTCGCTGAAATTTTGGTCATTATGGCTATAACAGCCCCGGAAAAAGGGAGAAAAGGCATCTCTGCTTTTATTGTTGAAAAGGGAACCGAGGGTTTTACAGTAGGGAAAAAAGAAGAGAAACTTGGAATCCGGGCAGCGGACACTTCTGAGTTGATTTTTAAGGATGTGATACTCCCGGCTGAAAACTTAATCGGAGAGGAGGGAAAGGGGTACCGCCAGGCTATGGGGATTCTTGATGGAGGAAGGGTCAGCATAGCTGCTTTTGCTTTAGGTATTGCTGCCGGCGCCTTGGATGCAGCTTTGAAATATTCCAAAGAAAGGGAACAGTTTGATCAACCTATTTCCAATTTTCAGGCGATTCAGTGGATGCTGGCAGATGGATATACTGAGCTGGATGCAGCCCGCTTATTGACTTATCGGGCTGCATTTCTTGAAGACAAAGGAAAAAGAGTGCCCAAAGAGTCAGCTATGGCTAAACTTTATGCCAGTGAACTTGCGGTTAGGGCTTCTTCTGATGCAGTACAGATACTTGGGGGTTATGGATTCAGCAAAGAATACCCTGTTGAGAAGTTTTACCGGGATTCCAAACTAGCAACTATTGGCGAAGGGACCTCAGAAATACAGAGGTGGATAATTGCCCATCAAGTATTGAAATCGTAAGTTTTTGGGCTCTAAACTAATTCCCAAAACCATGAATCTTGCAGAAGAGATAATAAAGGGAAACCATCGAGCAGTTGCTAAGGCTATTTCCCTGGTAGAGAATGAAAGCAAAGAATCGCCTGAAATTATTAAAGAGATTTTTCCATATACTGGAAAATCAACAGTTATAGGAGTTACAGGTGCTCCTGGCTCAGGTAAAAGTACTCTTGTAAACCAGCTTATAAGCGCATTCAGAAATGACCATAAAAGTGTTGGCGTTATTGCCGTAGACCCTTCAAGCCCTTTTAGTGGGGGGGCTGTCCTGGGTGATAGAATTAGAATGATAGAGCATAGCATAGATCCTGCTGTCTTTATCCGTAGTATGGCGACCCGGGGTTATTTAGGGGGAGTAGCCCGAGCTACAGGATTAGCTGTTTTTATACTTGAAGCTGCCGGATTGGATATAGTCCTGGTTGAAACTGTGGGGGCAGGGCAGGATGAAGTAGAAGTAGTAAAACTTGCCGATTTGATCTTAGTTGTGTTGACTCCCGGTGCTGGAGATGATATTCAGAATTTTAAAGCCGGAATTATGGAGATCGCTGATATTTTTGTACTTAATAAGTCTGATTCACCTGAAAGCGAAAGCACTGAACAGCAACTAAAGGCCATGCTTATGTTAGGGATTGATAAAGGGAAAGTGCCGCCTGTATATAAAACAATTGCTCCAACCGGAACAGGGATTAAGTACCTAAAAAAAGAAATTACCGCTTGTATCAGCATGGAAAAACTTATCTTAAAAGAGTCCAGAAAAAAAAGGCTTATATCTTGGATGCTTAAGGATATGGTCAATACAATTCTTTTTCAAAAACCCCTGGCAGCTTTTCCAAAAAAGAGGTTTGAAGAATATATAGAAAGAATCTATAAACGGGAATTGGATCCATATACCGCTGCTGAAAAAATAGCAGAAAATATAGGGAGAAAGGCGTATGAGTAATGAAATTGACCATATTGCTGTTGCAGTTAAAGATCTAAAAAAAAGTATAGAACAATGGAAAAGCTATTTTCAAATAGAAGAATGCTGTATTGAAGAAATAGAAGAGAGGGGCGTAAAACTTGCTCAATTAAAAGTCGGGGAAGGAACTTCAATAGAACTTGTTTCACCTCTAGGAGAAAAATCAACCCTTAGAAATTTCCTTAAAAACAAGGGAGAGGGAATCCATCACATATGTTTTAAAGTCAAGGATATTGATAAGTCAGTAATAGAACTCAAGAGACAGGGTGTTAGATTTGTCAGCGAAGAGCCGGTTATGGGTGCAAGCGGTAGCCGGATAATTTTTATGCGCCCAGACAATCTCAATGGAGTGCTTATTGAACTGAAAGGTTAAAATTTAAATCGTATACCAAATTTAATAGAAAAATTGCTAAAATCAATTTCTCCCTGCCTTAAATCAGTGATAGATGGGTCATCAGGTCTTTCATTATGCCCTGTCAGTGTATAATAATTTTTACCCAGGTCTAAAGGGTCACTGCTGTAATAATAGAGGGTTGCTTTTCCCGCTTGTTGGAATTCATCTTGACCGAGAAATCCTGTATAGGAGTTAGAGCCCTTGAATCCGTCGGCTTTTGACCAGGTTTTTTCTGCTTCTAAAACCACTGCTATATTTTTTATAATGTCAAACTCAGCGCCAAAGGAAGTATAAAATCCTAATGCCTCGGAGGAATATTTGTTTTCTTTTCTATACCAGTATGAATAGTCTTTACCGAAAGATAATTTGGAATAGTCATAATTGTCCCAGCATTGATATTGAATGAAAGTTATCTGCCTTCCTATATTGGTAAAGATTTTAGTTCTTGGGAAAAAGGGCAGAGCATAGATGTAGCTAAATCCTATTTTTAAAGGAAATGCAGATACCTTATTTTTAATAAACTGTGATTCTTTTTGGGTGTTATCAAGATTCTGAAAGGAAATGCTTCCTTCCTGAATATCTGCAAAGCTGTTACATACACCCATATTAAGAGCTAATCCTTCAAAAAGAGGGATACGCAGCTCTACTTCATACCTTGACCCATAACTGAGAGGGATAAACTTTCCTTCAAGCTGTCCTCCCCTTATTTCCTTCCAATCATTCCAGAGAGAGTTGTAGGATTTGACCCAGGAGTTGATATCGCCCTCGCCAATAGAATTGCTGTTATAGGTTAATTTGATACTGAGATGCTCAGCCCTGCTTAGCGGGGATGTAAATAAAAAGATGATTATAGCAAATAGGATTACATTTACTTTGTTTTTCATTATTAAATATTGTTCCATAAATTTGAAAATTATTCCAGTCTAATTTTTAGCCTGAACTATTCATAAAAAAATGGCGATGTACTTATTATTATTTTTTTTACACAGGCGAGCCGAATGTTGCTGCATCTGCTTCGTTACAGGGTAGTTGCGGTGAAGGACCACAGCTTCGCACTCTGTGGCTCGCATCTACAGCACCTCGACTCGTGAATAATCCAAGTTAATTGGTTTTTTATTTCAGGTTATAGAGCCGATCTGAGTGATCCAGGTTATCTTAAATTGAATGATTTTTTCCTTACTAAAATTAAAGCAATATGTTAACTTATTAGCGAACAGAGGAACATCGTTAATATGACTAATATGAAACAAGAAAATTTTTGGAAAATAAGATCAAAAAAATACAATGATCTTAAGTGGGTACATGAAGGAGCTTATATCAAGGCATTCAAAACCTCAGCTGATTTTAGAAAAAACGATTTTGTTTTAGATATAGGAACTGGGACTGGAGTCATAGCACATGCCGTAGCTCCCTTAGTAAAAGAGGTTATAGGCCTGGATATATCACAAGACATGCTCAACAACAGTAACTGGGAAAATAATAAATATTTCATTAAAAGAGATATTCGAAATCCCATATTTTACGACAATGTTTTTGACAAAGTAACGGCAAGGATGGTTTTCCACCATATTACTGAAAGAACCCAGGAAGCAATGAATGAGTGCTACAGGATCTTAAAAATTGGAGGAAAGATGATCCTCGCAGAAGGAGTTCCCCCTGCACCAGAGGTCAAGGAAGACTATAAAAAAATATTCAAGCTGAAAGAAAAACGGTTAACATTTACAGAAGAGAGTCTTTTAAGCCTTATGAAAAATTCAGGATTTAAGAATACTAAAGTCTCTGTTTATATAATGAAAAACTTCAGTATTAACGATTGGCTTAAGAACAGCGGCTTACCAGTGGACAAACAAGATAGAATATACGAGATGCATGTAAATGGATCTGAAATTTTCAAGAAAGCTTATAACATGAAAAATATAAACGGTGACTGCTTAATAGACGTAAAAAATCTTATCCTTGTTGGAAAAAAATGAAAATTGCGATAATAAACGATATCCACAGTTTACAAGGAGTCAACAATGAAAAAGAGAAACTTTCTCTCAATCTTCGCGCTTTCATTTCTTCTGTTTACGACATTCTCTTCTGCTAATGGAGAAACAGTAGAGACAAAATCTTCTATCTTGACAATTGGAGGGAGGCTGCAGACTCAATATCAATATGTGAATTCTGATCCATCAGCAAATCGTTTGATACTTCGGAGAGCACGATTATCCTTCCAATCTGTACTGTCTGACTGGGCAAGCATAAAAGTCCAGGTAGAAGCGGGAAAACAAAAGTTTACGCTTAAAGATGCCTATCTTAGCTTTAGCCCTAAAGGATTCAGTCTTTTTATTGGACAAAAACATGTCCCCTTCTCCCGTGAAGCATTAAACTCCTCAAAATACCTTCAGATGATTGAGAGAAGCCTTTCATCTGAATTTGCGCCTTTTCGGCAGATGGGAGTCGGTATACATGGTTTTGTAGTGGCCAAAAAACTCGAATACTATGTAGGTATTTATAACGGAGCTGTTAACAGCAGCTCTGTGTCCAACCTCGCTAATAATAGACTGGGAAAGGTTAAAATTTATCACATAGATGCAGGAGCCAGTGAGGATAACAACAAATTCCTATATGCAGGGAGAGTAGACTTTCATCCCTTTGGATATATGAAAATGAGCCAGTCTTATTTAGAAAAGCTGGAACATCCACTTTTAAGTTTTGGTGTCAACTTCTTTAGCTCTGATGATTCTCCGAGTGGAGGATATTATCCAGGCGCGTCCCAATTAAAGAAGATAGCAGCATGCGGGGGAGATGCGGCTCTTAAATATAAAGGTTTTGCCGGAACGCTTGAGTTTATACATCGAAATTTGTCGTGGTGGAATTCGATGGATCAGGTGAGTGATGCGGCCCAAGACACCTTTACTCTTCAAGGAGGGTATATGATAATCCCCAAAAAAGTTGAGGTGACTGCACGTTTTGAATCCTTGAATTTTGATAAAGACAACCGGCTGCTGGGTCCAGTAGGTCAACTCAAGGATAAATGGTTAACTTTTGGCTTTAATTATTTTTTTGAAGGGCATCAGGCGAAAATACAATTGAACTACACTATAAAGGATGAAGAAATGCCTTCTGGTATTTCCAAACCTGAAAACAATACGCTTCTTATTCAGTGTGCTTATTATTTTTAACTGATAAAGAAGGCTGAGGAGGAGACCAGAGGACATTATTTACCAGGAGATCCCAATCTTTTCTTCCGCAGCCACGGGATCCACATTGGCACTTCCTGCATGTATTGTTCATACTCCTCCCCAAAACGGGCAAGCAGCTGCCTTTCTTCGTAGCGCGAAATGTAGTGCAAGAATAAGATAGCGATAATCCATACTACTGCAGCAGCCAGTGATATACTCAGCATCAGAAGACCAAGATAAAGCAGGATCTCGCTCAGGTATATTGGATGCCGTGTGATATTAAACACGCCTTTCCTAATCACGCAAGGTTTTTCTCTCTTTTCACCGAACACAATAGACAGACCTGTTTTTGCCAGATAGCCAGAGAGGATTAATAAAACAACTCCAATAACTATTTTGATGCCAGGTGGTACATAGTGATTCAGGAAAATTGTGTATTTTAGAAAGAATGTGTCGAGTATCCATATCGCCGTAAACATGAAGGCCAGCACCATCTGTCCGGCATCGCCAGCTGCATGTTCTCCCATAAGATCAACTCTGTGTTGATGTCTTTTCTTCTGCGTATTGTTTTGAGTCATATGATCTCCTTTTCTACCTTCTGTTTCTTGATTGAAGGTTTGTCGTTGCCGCAGATACGAGGCGTAGTGTAATTAATACACATAACCCTTTCGGCTCGTTGGGATATGCCCGGATGGATCCTCCATGGTCTTCGATAATCTTTTTTGCAATAGGCAGGCCCAGACCTGTTCCGCTATCTTTGGAGGAAAAATATGGTTCAAAAATCCTGGTCAGCATTTCTTTTTCAATTCCAGTGCCAGTATCTGTTATTGTGAGTTCAATTTTACCGGATAAGGATTTGGCGAATATTTTGATTTTTCCCTGCCCTGTGATTGACTCGATTGCATTGGTCAGGATATTCCTTAAAATGATTTTAATCTTGTCTTTATCCCCCCAAAAAATAAAGTCTTTTCCTGAAAAAGACTCGGTTATTTCAATTCTTTCCGCTAGAGTACTCTGGTAGGGGCTGATAGTTTCCTTAATTATTACTTTGAGATCCACTTTCTTTTTCTGTAGAGAAACTTCTTTAGAAGTTTCCAGAAACTGCTGTGCTATTTTTCTAAGGTTTTCCACTTCATTGACTATATAGGAGGTTGATTCTTTTAGAGCATCTTCGAAGTTATCCGGTTTGTCGCTATAAATGCGCAGGAGATGTTCAGCAGATAATTGAATAGGGGTTAGAGGGTTCTTAATTTCATGAGCAACTTTCCGGGCCATTTCAGCCCAAGCAACCTTTTTACTTAGATCAGCTACTTCCTGTTGATGTTTTTTTAGGCTTTTAACCATAGTGTTAAACCCGTCGATCAGAGTCTTCATCTCATCTTTATGCTTATGGGGAATTGAAATTTCAAGGTTTCCCAGGCTGACCTCTCTTGTGCCGGTCAGTAATTTTTTTATAGGTGTAATGATCATACCTCCTATACCGCGTGCTAAGAGCAGCACAACTGCTACAAAAATAAAGGAGATAAAGAAAAGAAATTCAAGCAATTCGCTTGAAGTTTTGGTGATTTCCTGCTGCTCTTGGGGAAAAGGGAGGGAAATCAGCAGAATAGATTCCTGGAATGAGTAGGGGATAGTAAGCGTATGAAAAGAGTAATCTCCGATCGTTTGGGTTTGCATGTAGAAAGGGTTGTTTTCGAATTGTATTTTATAATAAATTTCACCGTCGATAAGCTCAGGAAGAAGCCCGGAATCAAAAAATTCCCGGCGGCTTGATGAGATTAGTTTGCCGTCAACATATAAATTTACGTCATGGGAAATGGTTGTGCTTATCCAAAGGACCATATTATCAGGGGGAATAGTCAAAGATATTCTTTCTTCCTGTTGAAGTAAAATAAATTCTTCCATGACCCGGCGAGCAAAATTTGCTTGAGCTTCTGCTTCTTCGGTAATATTCTGGGTAAAAATATTTGCAAAGAAGTTGCGTGTTGAAAAAGTAAAAACAAGAAGTGGTATTAAGGCAACAATTGTAAATGCGATGTAAACGCGATTTGAGAATGACCAAAAAGGGTTTTTCCATTTTTTCCGGCTGGAGATAAGTGAGAACAGAAGGAAACCAGCGATAAAAAAGACTAGATACAGAGAAATGAGTTTTAGATATTCAACTAAGTAAGTGAGGATACTTTTTATGGGAATAAATAGGGCATATATTTTGTCACTATTCTCAAAATAAAGACACTTGAATTTATTGCCTTTATCTGAGAAAGTGGACCATATTGATTCTTTTGAATCCTTGATCTTTTGAAGAAGAGCAGGAGGAATCCCTGATGATATTTTATTGGGATTATATGCTGGTTTTCCCTGCATATTAAAAACAACGAATCCAAGATTAAGCTGATTAAGAGAGGGGAAAGAAGTGATTTTCACAAGCTCAAAGTAAGGATTAGCTAAATGTAGAAACGGGAGTGTTTCATAATCAAATGCGAGATGGAGGATAGTTCTTCCTTGATATTTATCTGCTTCAAACCAGTCTTTGTAAGCAGTAAGGAAATCTTTGTCTTTGACCAAGTAGGACAAATTTTGTTCAAGCATAGTCCAAGTTGGGCTTAAAGGGAGATCAAGGTGAGGCTGGTAAGGTTCCAGTATATTAAGAGAAAAATGGGAAAGAGATTTCCCTTCCGGGTCTATTATTTCCAAGCTTGAATACCAGTTAAATTTTGCCAGAAGAGTTTTATTCCAAAGAGAGTTTGCCAGGTCAAGGGGCTGAGAGCTTGAAAAAAGTGAAATTATTTCATCATTTCTTTTGTCAATTTCTAAGACTGTCTGTTGCATAAGAAAATAACCCCAATTTTTCTGGGATTTAATCAAGTTCTGAAGAGAATTTTCCACTAAAGATGAGTGTTTCATGATATTTGCTTTATTGACCGTTCCATGGACAAGCAATACTGATAGAATAAAAATAATAGCCAGGATTTCTTTTTTTGATTTAACTTTATTAAAATAAGCTGAAGCAGCTACTGCAGCAATCAGAGCTGTTTGGCATAAGGTAATCAGGAATGATAGTTTTACTTGGGGAAGAAACTGCAATATAGTGAATCCTAATAGCAAAAGGATAATAAAAGTGAAAAAGCGGGAAGAATAACTAGAAGCTAATTTAAATCCGGAATATATGAGAATTATTATGACTATAAAAGTTAAAAGGATACCTATATGAAGGAAAATAAAAGACAGATCATGGGAAATCTTAAGCAGATTAAAACTGGAATTGGCAGTTAGTTTAAAAAGGATTTTTTGCATAAACAGAAGAAGAGAGAATGAAAGTGCTGTAACAGCTGAATTAATAAACAGCGAAAGCAGAAGAGAAGGATTGCTCTGTTTGGGCTTGAGAAATTTTTTGAACCGATAAAATAGAAAGTTTATGATGAGAAAAAGAAAAAAAGAAGTCAGGAATAAATCTGCCGGTGATTTTGCCAGGTCCCATAAGAAGATGAAGCTGGCGGATGAAGGAGAAAAAAACTGTAAAGATTGTACAGCCTCCAGTTGACTTAGGGGAAAGAATAGGACCCGCAGTCCTATTAGTATTAGAACTATAAATAGGCTGTTCCACAGTTTGGGGGAATGAATGAAAGAAGGGGTTTTTAGAAAGAGATTAAGGAGAAATAGTAGGCTTATTCCTAAAAAGATATAAAAAATAAGCATAAGGTTTTCTCTTTGAGAAGAAAGTTTTACAGGAAGCGATAAAGAGCTTAGAGTAACTGTAGCTATGATCTTGCTTTCTTCGTTTCTTAAAGGAAAAAAAATTGTCTGAATTTCATTTTGAAGCCTTGGTTGGCCGATAAATTCATCGTTATGCTTGGTAAATATTTTTTCAAATCCGCTGACATCTTCTCGATAATCCCAGAAGTCAATACTGCAGTTTTGCATCAGGTCTTCTTTTAAAAAGTGATATTCCTTTAGGTACTGAGCTTTGAATTGAGGAATAAAGGCTAAGAGCCGATAAAAGATTATATAGCCTTTTTCTCCCAGGTTTTGGATTGAAATAAGGTAGAAAGAAGTCTTCTTATGAATAACAATCGATCCTTTTTGGGATATAAAAGGGGCGGATTTTTGTGTGAGGAGATTTTGAAGATCGATAACACGGCCGTTCCATAGTATAAGCTCTCCAAATCTATTGTAATATCCAATACCGCTGTTTTTTGAGGAAGAGTTTAACTGTCTTAAAGTATTGAAAAGGTCGTTGATTTTTTCCGGGATCTTAATTTCTACTGCCCTGGTTTTATTTTTGGCTGTTTCCTTGAGTAGTTCCTGGAATTTTAGTTTAACTGATTTTGATTTGGATCTTAGTTGTTTTAAACTTTTCTGATAATAATTTAAGGGGACCCCATTTGGCCGCGTCATAGCCAGGATCAAAAAGAAAGAAGCGAGTAAAAGAGAAAGAATAAAGCCGTACTTTGAGATTTTTTTCATGACATGGCGCATATTTTGATTTAGATCTCTGCCGCCTTTAGTTCTGTTATTTGCCATTGATGCTTTCCAGGTTCATTGCTTGGGACTTCAAGCTTTGTTATATAAAAGAATACCTGAAAGACATATTGGTGGCGGCTTTTCCTATTACGAAAAGACCACCTGGTCTTTAGTATAAAACTATTTTCGTTTGCTGTTTTATAGAGAGGTTCAGAGAAAAATTCAAAAGTTGAAAAAGAGGAGAAAATATTTTTGAAAAGATAGTAAGCTTGCTGGCTTGAGATCTGATCGGAAAATGAGATCGGATCAGGGAAAGAAATGTTGATATAGCCGTTTTCTGGAAACAAAGCGAATAGCATTTTTTCATTATTTTGCAGAAATGCTTTTTCAATATCACTGGAAAAAGGGGAGATCTGGAGGGAGGTTAACAAAAGTAATGAAACAAGGAGATTGCTCACAAAAAAATTTTAACACAATTATGCAATTTAGAAAAAGAAAATTTTACTATGATGACGCTAAGGACACGGATTAAAGTGATAAAGCATTAGACACGGTTCACTTCTTCTTTCCGAGTATATTAAAAATTACTTCGCGGGGCGAAGTGATGAAGGGTTGATTTGTTTTGCCGATTCATGGGCAAAACAAATCAACGTTTTAGTCGTATCTGTGTCCTCAGCGTCCCTCCGTGTCTAATATTATTTTTCTTTGTTTTTTCGTATCAACTGACCTGATTCTTGCTTAAGGCTCAGAAGCTTAGAAAAAATTGGCAAGCTCCGGGTGAAATATTGATACTTGACAAATAATGAGTATTGTTGTAATTTGTAATTAGATTACAAAAAACAGGAGGCTCTGAAAATGAAAGACAATAAAACAGGAAATAAAGGCTCAGCTGAAAAGAACAAAAAACGGCATCCTCTGGATGAATTAGGCGCTCAGGTAGAAAAAATCGCCACAAAAACTGCTGAATCTTTAAGAAAAATTGTGGATAAAGCTTTATCATCTCGTAATACAGTCCTGACGATCAGGGTGAATGATGAATGTAATGAGAAGTTAAACATGCTTGTAGAGGCAGGCCTTTTTAAAAGCCGTTCTGAAAGCGCTGCATTTCTTATTCAGGAAGGCATAGGCGTGCAGAAAGATATTTTCGCTAAGATAACTGGAAAATTAAAAAAAATGGAAACAATTAGAGAAGAACTTAAAACAATTGTCATAAATGAAATGGATAAATCCGCTAAGGAGAGCAGCAAAAAAACTACAGGTAAAAAGAAATAATTATTCTTTGATTGGCTCTTCTTCAGCTTTTACTTCCGGCTTTTCTTCAGTTTTTACTTCCGGCTCTTCTTCAAGCTTTTTTACTCTGGAAGCATCTTTCATACTGCTGATCCCTGCAAGGAAGGCGATCATACCTCCGAAAAATAGAACGAGAGGGATACAAGCAAGTACAAAATTAAGGACCAAAGGCCCCCATACAAATATTACCAGCAAAACTCCGCCGGCCATTGAAACTAACCCAAAAAAAACAGCTAAGAATTTTTCCATGAGAACTTCTCCTTTTTATGTATCATAAACCTTTTAACAAATTATATCAAATCTGGTTACCATTTTCCATTTTCCTTTTACTATTGTATGATTATATTGGAATGAAAAAACAGACAACAATAAAAATGAAGATTAAATTAATTATTTTTGACATGGATGGGACTATTGTGGATGTTTCGTATGATTGGAAAAAAATCAAATCTGACCTGAATACCGGAGGAAAGCCAATCCTGCCTTATCTTCAAGGACTAAAAGAACCGGAAAAAACAAAAAAATGGGAGGTCCTTAAGAAATATGAGCAAATAGCGACACAGAGGGCTGAGCTTAAGGATGGAATAAAGGATTTTTTGGAATTTGTCCAGGAACGGAAGATAAAAACATCTCTGGTTACTAATAATTCCAGAAAAAATGTTGCTTTCCTTTTGGGAAAATTCAAGTTGAGCTTTGATCTGGTCATGTCCAGAGAAAGCGGGCTCTGGAAGCCTTCTGCTGATCCTTTTCTTGAGGTTTTAAAAAGGTTTGCTTTTAGCAACACTGAGTGCTGTGTGGTAGGGGATTCTTTTTTTGATATTCTTGCAGCTGAGGCTGCAGGAATTGATAAAGTTTTTATTTTAGGAAACAAAGAAGATCAAATCGAATCAAATGCTGCAGATAGAGTTGATTCATATAAGGAGCTAAAGCAAAAAATAATCCCATTAATAATTAATCCTTGATTTATTCTGCTGTATTTACCTGTTACTAGTTTTTAACAATGAAGCAATGAAATAATTTACAATTTGCATTTTACTTTATATTATATATATCGACATTTTTTATGAATAGTCTAGGTTAATAAAAATTAGGGATATGGAGAAAAAAATACAATGGAAAAAGAAAAATTACTTTTAATCCCGGGTCCGACACCCGTCCATCCGCGTATTATTAACAAGCTTTCTTTACCTACTGTGTCTCATGTAAGTCCGATAATGATCAGCGAAACAAAGGATGCTTTGGAAAATTTGAAGAAGATCGTATTCTGTATGAGAGGGGAACCATTTATTGTTGCCGGAGCTGGGACCCTGTCCATGGAGATGGCATTACTAAATACTGTTGCGCAAGAAGAAAAGATACTTGTTCTCTCTCAGGGATATTTTGGGGAAAGGATGTCTCAGATTGCAGAGAGTTTTGGAATCGGTTGTGATGTTATTCAATCTGCCTGGGGCGAAGCCGTTCCAGAAGCAGAACTTGAAGCCCGGCTTTCTCAGGAGAATTATGCTGCAGTCGCTTCTACTCATGTTGATACTGCAACTGGAGCCTGTGCGCCAGTAAAAGCTTATGCGGAACTGTTAAAAGGCAGTAATAGTCTGTTTATTATTGATGGAGTTTGCGCCACTGGTGGAATTGAAGAGCGGATGGATGATTGGAGTGTTGATGTGATTGTAACTGCAGCTCAAAAATGCTTTGGAGTCCCTCCGGGACTTGCAATAGTGGTAATGTCCGAGAGAGCCATGCAGAAAAGAAAGCAGATGAAATCTATTCCTGCATATTATGCCGATCTTTTGCGCTGGCTGCCGATAATGAAAGATCCATCCAAATACTTTTCAACCCCATGTGTGAATGAGATAAGGGCTTTTTATGAAGGCACAGAAATAATGCTGGAAGAAGGTATGGAAAGGCGATTTGACCGGCATGAAAAAATCGCACAGACTTTCAGGGCAGCTTTAAAAACATTTGGATTCAAACTATTTACTAAACCCGCATTTCTGGCAAATACTTTATCTGTTGTCTATTACCCGGAAGGAGTTGAAGATAAATCATTCCGCAGCACTTTGGCGGATAAGGGAGTAATAGTAGCCGGAGGTCTGGGGGAGGTAGCAGGAAAGGTCTTCAGGATGGGGCATATGGGGAATCTATCCTTTTCTCAGGTTGAATTTGCCATAAGTGCGATTGAATCGACTCTTGCCGCTGTAGGATACGATTGGAAAGCCTGATATGTCCTCACAAGTTTTTTTTATCCCTGCCACCGGGAAAGAAGTGTTCAATAGCCTGGCAAAAAAAACAGAGAAAGTTTTTGTCCGGCTGGGCTTGGAAAAGGAGATAGAAGAGGATTCTTTTACTGCTCTCAAAATTCATTTTGGAGAAAAAGGCAATAAAGGTTTCATAAAGCCTCTCTGGCTTTCCTCTTTGATTAAACGGCTTAAACAAAAGAAGGCACAGGTATTTTTTACTGATACAAATACTCTTTATATAGGGCACCGGTCAAATTCTGTAAAACATCAAAATCTTGCTCATGGACATGGTTTCACCCAGGCGGCCCTTGGGATTCCTGTCATTATTGCGGATGGGATTATTGGCAGGTATGAAGAGAATGTGCAAGTTGACCTTCCTAGAGTGAAAATCGCAAAGGTTGCTGGTACTTTCGCGCATACAGATATCCTGTTGTGTTTGAGTCATTTTACCGGGCATATTCTCACAGGCTTTGGGGCAGCTATTAAGAATCTGGGGATGGGATGTGCATCTCGTGCGGGAAAACTGGAGCAGCATTCTGTGGTCCATCCCCGTATAAATCAGGAAGTCTGCAACTTTTGCGGTACTTGTTTTGATTACTGTCCAGCTGATAGTATTGTAGAAAAAAATGGAAAAGCTTTTATTCAAGAAGATAAATGTATCGGGTGTGGAGAGTGTCTAGTAGTATGTACGGCAGGTGCCGTCAAGCTTACATGGGATAGTGATAAAGTCAGAGTGCAGGAGAAAATGGCAGAGTATGCTGCAGCTGTTCAGAAACTTTTTCATAAAAAAGCTGGATATATTAATTTCCTCATAAAAATTACAAAAGATTGTGATTGTATGTGTAAGGATGCTCCTTTGATAGTAGAGGATATCGGTATCCTCGGGTCCCTGGATCCTGTTGCTGTTGACAGGGCTTCAGTTGATCTTGTGAACAAAACTGCTGGAAAGGATGTTTTAAAAATCCAAAATGATATTGACTGGTCTGTTCAGCTTATATACGGAGAGAAGATCGGATTGGGAACTAATGATTATGAATTGATTGAAATTTCTTAACATCATCCCCCCCTTCTGCTTTTCTGACAACTTTCTCAACTTTTTGCTGTGCTGACACTAATAAAATAAATCTGAAATTAAACTCTGTCAATAAGACAGCCATAAATGTCGCTTCTTGTCGTATCTTGTCGTTTATTGCCGTGGGGGGGGAGGCGGAAAATGATCGGGGCGGTGGGATTCGAACCCACGACCCCAGCGTCCCGAACGCTGTGCGCTACCAGGCTACGCTACGCCCCGATAATTTCTGCTCAATTATAGCGGTAAATGGAGGTTGAGTAAAGGTTTATGCTGTTTTTAGAGGTGTAATTCGATTATGTCTCCGTCCTGCAGTATATAGTCACGGTTGATTTTTTGACCATTGTATTGATTTTTGTTCCATAGTCGGGCGAATTGTAATTTATTAGCAAAATCCCTATGCACACTTTTTGCCATGTCTAAGAGGGTGCTTCCTTTTTTAAAAACATAAGGCTCATCAAGAGATGCCTTTTTTCCCGGTGTTTTGCTGTGAACACGCAGGACATCGAGCAGAAGGAATATTCTATTTTTTAGTTCTTGCAGGCTGTCCATCCGGGCGGTTGATATCAATATTACTTCAAAACCGGGCTCTAAAACCTCTTTTAGAGATTTCAAATTATTTTCAGCATAGGGGAGATCCGATTTATTTGCCAGGATCAATGCTCTTTTTTTAATGTTCACATTATCATTTAATACTTTCTTTTTTTCTGGAATAATCTCAATATTTTTCTCTTTGAGTTTTTCCAACAAGCCCAGGAAATCGAGTGCTCCGTTAGGCTTGCCTAAGTCAACAATGATAAGGGCAGCATCTGCGTTTTTTATGATCTCTGCCTGCCAGTATTCAAAATAATCTGGGGTTACCGGGGGAATATCTATTAGCTGGATTTGGATATCTTTGTATTTCAGCATGGCTGGCAAAGCAGCGTGCGTGGTGAAAGGATAGTCACCGATTTCAGGCGTAGCATTTGTAAGAGAACGGATAAGCGTGGATTTTCCGCAATTGGGCGGTCCTATCAGAATGACTTGTCCGGCACCGGCGCTATTGATGTGAAAGGAGGCTGCGTGTTTGGCTTTTGTAGGTTTTTTCTCTATTTTGCTTTTTAATTTGGCTATTTTTGTTTTATATAATGCCTGAAGTTTTTCGGTACCTTTGTGCTTTGGAATAATGGAAAGCAGTTCCTCCATTATTGTGATTTTTTCATGGGGATCATTTGTGATTTTGAGTTTTTTTTCGACATCAAAATATTGAGGGGGCAAGTTTGTAGGCATCTATTTTCTTTCTTTATATGATTATAGCAAAAAATTAAGGGTAGTGAAATGTGATAAAGGCGGGGATTAGGGATTATGGGATAGGGATTATGGGGAAAGCGAAGAGCAAAGAAGAATTTGACACAGATTTGCGCGGATGGGCGCGGATAAAACCAAGATGTTGTTTTCTTTTGCCGATGAATCGTCAAAACAAAACAACCCTTCATCACTTCGCTCCGCGAAGTAAGTTGAACTAAAGGTTTTCATTTTGGGCTTTGCCCAAAAATGAAAAGAGCTTTTTGTTTTTTGGATACAAGCCAAAAAAGAAATAGCTTCTTAATTTTATCCGTATCCATCCGCGTCTACTGCTTTATCGTTTTAATCCTTGTCCTCTGCGTAAAAAATATAGCTTTTTTATAGTTTTTAGCACCGCACTCCGCTGTAAAAATCCGTGTAAAACAAAGAATAATGCGGCATAGTGTATGTCGTATAGCTAATCTTTTTTCTATACAATATGTAGTATATTTGAATATATTTTATCTGAGATATTTCTTTACAAAAAGAACTATTTTAAGGTATAATTTGAGAGGAAAAAATGCCTATTGGGTTATGTGAAAATCCTTCCTCCTTAACCCTCCGATTTTCATTATTTGTGAGAAAATGACAAAGACAAAATATACAGCTGATAGTATTAAAGTACTTAAGGGTTTGGAGGCTGTCCGTAAACGGCCGGCCATGTATATAGGCAGTACAGGGCCTGAGGGCCTGCATCATCTTGTCTATGAAGTAGTGGATAACAGTATTGATGAGGCCCTTGCCGGATATTGTTCCAAAGTGGAAGTTACTATTCATGAAGATTACCGCATTACGGTTGTTGATGATGGCCGCGGTATCCCAGTGGAAAGACATAAAAAATTCAAAAAACCCGCTGCTGAGATAGTAATGACGACTCTTCATGCGGGAGGAAAATTTGACAACAAGTCATATCAGGTATCAGGGGGGCTGCACGGAGTAGGGGTTTCTGTTGTTAATGCCCTTTCCCAGAAGCTTGAAATGGAGGTCAAAAGAGACAATAAGGTTTATTCCCAGAGTTATGAGAGAGGGAAGCCTGTTACTAAGCTTATGCTAATAGGCAAGACCAAGAAAACCGGGACAAAAATTACTTTTCAACCGGATGAAAAGATATTTACAGAAATAGATTTTAATTATGAGATTTTAAGTAACAGACTGCGGGAGCTTTCTTTTTTGAACAAGGGATTGAAGATCTCCCTTGCTGATGAGAGGACGGATAAAAGGCATGATTTTCAGTATAAGGGAGGGATAAGGGAATTTATTCAATATCTCAACCAGAATAAGACTCCTTTGAATCCCAAACCTATCTACTTTGAGGCAGTAAAAGATGATGTTATTGTCGAGATGGCCCTCCAGTATCATACCGGTTATTCTGAAACTATTTTTTCATTTGTTAATAATATCAATACTACTGAAGGTGGAACCCACCTAAGCGGATTCAAGGCCGCCTTGACCAGATCGATAAACAGCTATGCCGGTGCTAACAAGCTAAAAAAAGATTTAAAGCAGAACATAGGCGGAGATGATGCCCGCGAAGGATTATGTGCGGTTTTAAGCTTAAAATTGAAGGATCCCCAGTTTGAAGGGCAGACTAAAACCAAATTGGGAAACAGTGATGTTAAGGGAATTGTCGAATCTATGGTGAATGAGCAGCTCTCGATTTATTTTGAAGAACACCCTACTATAACCAGGAAACTGGTGCAAAAAATGATGGATGCAACCCTGGCAAGGGAGGCGGCCCGTAAAGCAAGGGAATTAGCGCGTCGGAAAGGAGTGCTGGAGTCGACTTCGCTTCCTGGAAAGCTGGCTGATTGTCAGGAAAGAGACCCAGCCGGCTGTGAGATATTCTTAGTCGAGGGGGATTCTGCCGGCGGTTCTGCGAAACAGGCGCGTGATCGACGTTTTCAGGCTATTCTGCCCTTAAAAGGAAAGATCCTGAATGTGGAAAAAGCCAGATTTGACAGGATCATTAAAAGCGATGAGATCGGGTATATGATCTCCGCCTTGGGAACAGGGGTCGAACAGACCGATTTTAACCTGGAAAAACTCCGTTATCATAAAGTGATCATCATGACTGATGCTGATGTAGACGGTTCTCATATCCGGACACTGCTTATGACCTTTTTCTACCGGCAGATGCCTAAAATTATTGAGCAAGGGCATATGTATGTTGCTCGACCACCTCTTTATAAAGTATCAAAAGGGAAATCTTTTCGATATATAGACAATGAGAGAGAATATGGAAAATATTTGAGAGACAAAATATCAAAGGAATTCCAGCTCAAAGTGAACCGGAAAGAAGAGGTTATTAAGGGAGATAAATTTAAGAATTATTTACAGAAAGTAATCGCAAAAAGAAATTACCTTAACGTGTTCGAGAGAAGACAATACCCATTTTTCTTTATTAGTATTTTGCTTGATTCCGGAGTTGACAGGGTCGGATATTTAAAAGATGAAAACAAGATGAAAAAACTCCTCGGCAAATTCGAAAAGCAAGGCGTTGATGTAAAACTTAGCAGGGATGAAGAATACGGTCTCTTTGTACTGTCAATTACCTTTCCAGTGAATGGAATGACAGTCACCAGCAGGGTTGATAAGGATTTGGTAACCTCATCCAGATATCAGGGGCTTTACAAGGTATCTAAAGAATTGGAAGATTTCAAGCCTCCCTTTCAGATAATAAGCAAGGGAGAGTCTGTTAAACTTAAGAGCGAAGCCAAACTGCTTGAATATATTAGCCAGAAAGGAAAAAAGGGAATCAATATCCAGAGATATAAAGGATTGGGAGAGATGACACCCAAGCAGCTTTGGGAAACAACTATGGATCCTGAGAAAAGGTCTCTGGTCCAAGTAAGCATCCATGATGCTGTGGAAGCGGATAAAATATTCACTATTTTAATGGGTGATGAAGTCGGACCCAGAAGGAATTTTATTGAGCAGAATGCTCTGAAAGCAAAGAATCTGGACGTCTAATTTAAGGAGAATCCATGAGTAAGCTGTCAGTGATCAGTATTGAAGACGAGATGAAGCAGTCCTATCTTGATTACGCTATGAGCGTGATCATAGGCCGCGCTATTCCTGATATCAAAGATGGATTGAAACCGGTACATCGCAGGACGCTCTATGCCATGCATAGTGCCAGTAATACCTGGAATAAACCTTATAAAAAATCAGCACGTATTGTGGGAGATGTTATTGGAAAATATCATCCTCATGGAGATACTGCGGTTTATGACACCATAGTCCGAATGGTTCAGACTTTCAGCCTCCGTTATCCTCTGATTGACGGACAAGGAAATTTTGGTTCGGTAGATGGGGATCCTGCTGCTGCTATGCGGTATACCGAGATCAGGATGCAGAAGGTCGCTCAAGAACTGCTGGCTGATCTGGATAAGGATACTGTAAATTTTGTTCCTAATTATGATGAAAGTCTTTCTATGCCAGAGGTATTGCCGGCAAAAATTCCCAATCTCCTGGTCAATGGTGGGTCAGGTATTGCTGTAGGCATGGCAACGAATATCCCCCCTCATAATATGGGTGAGGTTGTTGATGGGATTATTTATCTTATTCGGCATCCAAAAGCAGGCTTAGAGAAAATTATGGAAATAGTCCCTGGACCGGATTTTCCTACTGGGGGTTATATTCATGGGCTCGCAGGAATCAGAAGCGCCTATACAACCGGGAAAGGAATTATTACTCTAAGAGCCAAAGCGGTTATTGAAAGGGGAGGAAAGGGCGAGAGGGACAGGATCATTATTAATGAGCTTCCTTATCAAATCAATAAAGCAAGACTCCTGGAGGAAATAGCTAAACTTGTTAATAATAAAAAAATCGAAGGGATTGCTGATATCCGGGATGAGTCCGACCGCGAAGGGATGAGAGCGGTTATTGAGTTAAAAAGGGGAGAATTTCCTGAGGTTGTTTTAAATATCCTATATAAACACACCCGGCTTCAGACATCTTTTGGCATCATTATGCTGGCTATTGTAGATAAACAGCCTAAATTGCTCAGTTTGTTGGATGTGATGCGCTATTTTATATCTCACCGGCAGGATATAGTCCGCCGGCGGACCCGGTATGAACTAAAAAAGGCTGAACAGCGGGCTCATTTGTTGGAAGGTTTGACCATAGCTCTTGATAATCTGGATGCTGTCATAAAATTGATTCGCGCTTCCCGGTCTGTTGAACAAGCGAGAACGGGATTGATAAAAGAATTTCGTCTGACAAAGATCCAAGCTCAGGCAATATTGGACATGCAGCTTCAAAAATTGACCAAGTTAGAAAGAGATAAGATCCAGAAAGAATACATCGACCTGCTTAAATTGATAAAAGAATTGAAACATATTTTAAGCAGCGAAGAACTTATCCTTAACATTATTATTGATGAGTTAAAACAGGTTAAAACAGATTATTCTGATGAACGTAGAACAGAGATCATGGAAGAAGACATATCAGATCTTAAACCAGAAGATCTGATTAAAGAAGAAGACATTGCTATTACTTTTACAACTTCCGGTTATATTAAGAGAACCTCTCTTACCAGTTACAGGTTCCAGATCCGGGGCGGAAAAGGAAGAAGAGGGATCAATATGAAAGCAGAGGATGTTGTGCAGGCGCTTTTTATCTGCTCTACCCATAATTATCTGCTGGTATTTACTGACGAGGGACGCCTGTATTGGTTGAAGGCTATGTATATTCCGGATGTTGGGGTAGCCAATAGGGGAAAATCTATTATGAACCTGATCAATTTTGCCCCAGGGGAAAAAGTCAGCTCTGTTGTTGCTGTCAGGGATTTTGCTGAAGATAAATATATTATGATGCTGTGCTCTGACGGCAGGATCAAGAAGACCCGCCTCAGTGAGTTCCGGCATATCCGGAAGGGAGGCATAATTGCCATATCTCTCCATAAAAAAACTAAGCTGTTCATGGCAAAATTAACTGATGGGAATAAAGATCTCATGGTCGGAACCTTGCAGGGGAAAACTGTCAAGTTTCATGAGGAAGAAATCCGGCCCATGGGGCGTCAGGCTGCGGGAGTTAAAGGCATTAAGCTGGGTTCAAAGGATAAAATTATTGGGATGGTAGTTATTGGAGAAGATGAAAAGTATATATTCACTGCCAGTCAGAAAGGGTATGGGAAAAAGACGGATGTAGACAGCTATCCTTGCCATCACAGGGGCGGACGGGGCGTTATTAACCTTAAAGTAAATGCAAAGATCGGAAATGCAGTCGGTATAGTGGGGGTAAATGAACATGAGATGCTGCTTATTACTGAAAAAGGGAAGATCATCCGCATCAAAACCGAGAAAGTAAGGTCTATCGGCCGGGCCACCCAGGGGGTAAAAATAATAAACCTGGGTGATGATGACACTGTTTGCTCGATAGCAAAAGTCCGCGAGAGCTGATATATAAACACCTTAGAAAAGCAAAATTTTACGCTTCACATTTTAATCTTATCCGTGTCCCCAGCGTCCTCAGCGTAAAATAAGGAATAGAAATGCTTGACTTTATGCTTAAGGCTTAAATAGAATTAGAGAATCTTTAAACATGGAGGGCGCAATGACCGAGACCTTAAGTCAAATATTCCTTAATACCTTAAAACTATATCAGAAAGATGATTTCATGATGTATAAAGAATCAGGGAAATATGTTTCTATTTCTACCCAGGAATTCGGTAACCGGGTTAAGAATTTTGCTTTGGGGCTTAAAGATATAGGTGTTGAGCCGGGTGATAAGTTGATCATCCTTTCTGAAAATTGCCCTAATTGGGTTATTACTGATTTGGCAAATTTGTGTATTGGGGGGATAACAGTTCCTATCTATACATCTCTGGTTCCAGAGCAGATCAAGTATATTATAGATAATTCAGATGCTGGGGTAGTGGTCTGCTCTGATCTTGAACTATGGAAAAAAATTGAAGCTGTAAAAAATGAGCTTATAAAAGTAAAACATTTTATTCTCTTGCAACCTGAAGCCCCTGAGGGAGTATTGTCCCTTTCTGAAGTCCAGGATAAAGGAAAGCGCCTGGACAATGAAGATCCGAAGCTGTTTGAAAAACTGGCAATGTCCGTTAAACCTGATGATATTGCCTCAATTATTTATACTTCCGGCACAACTGGAATACCAAAAGGAGTTCTGCTTTTTCACAGTAATTTTGTCAGTAATGCAAAGACTGTAAGTGATATAATTGAATTTTCTCCTAAAGATACGGTGCTATCTTTTTTGCCTTTATCACATGTTTTGGAAAGAATGGTGACATTTGCTTATATCTATAAAGGCTGCTCTATTGCCTATGCGGAAAGTGTGGAAACCGTAGGTGAAAACCTGGTCGAAATAAGACCTTATATTATGGTAAGTGTCCCGCGAGTATTTGAAAAGATCTATGCAAAAGTAATCGATAATGTCTTGGCAAGCTCTGCTGTTAAAAGAAAAATATTTTTCTGGGCAGCCGGGGTGGGGAAAGAATACGGCCGGAAAAAACTACTCAAACAGAGTATCTCCGGTTGGTTGAAATTTAAAAATAATATTGCGCATAAGCTGGTTTTTTCAAAGATAATTGAAAAAACAGGAGGCAGGGTAAGATTTTTTGTATCAGGCGGAGCAGCTCTCTCTAAGGATATCGCAGAATTTTTCTATGCTATGGGATTGGTTGTCCTGGAAGGGTATGGGCTGACAGAAACATCTCCAGTCATTGCAGTCAATACTTTTGAGAATCTTAAATTCGGTTCGGTAGGAGTCCCAATTCCCGGAGTAGAAGTAAAGATTGCCGATGATGGCGAGATATTAAGCAAAGGGCCCCATATTATGAAGGGTTATTACAAAATGGAAGCTGAAACAAAAGAAGCTATTAAGGATGGTTGGTTCTATACTGGGGATATTGGGTATCTGGATGAAGAAGGATTTCTTGTCATAACAGACAGAAAAAAAGATATTATTGTTACTACTGGCGGAAAGAATGTGGCTCCTCAAATGATTGAAAGTATACTGAAGATGGATCCTTATATAACAAGTGCTGTAGTTGTAGGTAATAGTAGGAAATTCGTATCAGCGCTTGTTGTTCCTGATTTTGAAAAACTGGAAAAATATGCAAAGGAACAGAATATTTCATACGGTAGCCATGCAGACCTGGTAAAGAACGATAAAATTATAAACTTTTTTGAGGAAGAGATAGATAAACGCTTAGCCAATCTGTCATCTTATGAAAAAGTTAAAAAAGTGCTTCTTCTTGAAAAGGATTTTGAAATTGAAAAAGGAGAGGTCACTCCTACCTTGAAAGTCAAAAGAAATTATGTTGAGAATAAATATAAAAACCAGATAGACACTCTCTATGAATAGTAGGTTAAGAATTATTTTTCCAGTAGAGAATTCTGCCGCAATTTTCACATAGAATGATTTTTTTCTGTGTTATTAATTCGTTTAAAACCTGAGGTCTTATGCGGATTTGGCATATTGAACAGAAATCGTCTGTTACAGGGGAAAGAGCAATACCGCCATTTTTTTCAGATAGGTCATTGTATAGATTCATTAGATTAGCGGGGATCAAAGGCGAGATGGTTTCCTTTTCTTTGTAAAGATGCTGCCTTTTTTCTTCCCTTTTTTTGTCTTCCTGAATTAGGGAGTCTTTTTCTATAGTTAGCTTTCTTTTTGTCTCCTCTGCGATTTTTTCAGCTTCTTTTATTTTAGATCCGATCTCATCGGCAATAAGCATCTCTTCAAGTATCTGCTCCTCTATTTCTTTGATCTTATTTTCGGCATTATCAATTTCTTTTAGGAGTGACCTATATTCTATATTGGTATTTACATTGTTAAGCTGACGTTTATATTTTTCTATCTGAAGATTCATATCCTGTAAATTTGCCTCTAAGTCGCGTCTTTTTTTCTGATTGTCAGTTAGGTCTTGTTTGGCTGCTGCGGCGGTTTCAATACTTGCTTCGATTTCGCTATTGATTGTATTGATCTTGGAGGGGGTTTTTTCGATGATTTCAGAGATTTCTATTATCAATTCATCTGTATTTTGAAGCTTTATTAGGCTTTTAAAGTCAATGGACACATTTTTTCCTATAAAAAAAGTGGGCCTACCAGGATTCGAACCTGGGACCGACCGGTTATGAGCCGGGGGCTCTTCCGCTGAGCTATAGGCCCCGGTGCATTTTATAACAAATCTTAAATATCAAGTCAATCAATTAACCTGGCCTATTCATAAAAAAATGGTGATTAATATTAAAAATAAAAACAAGAAAAAAGTTTTAATAATCATTCTTGAAAAAATCTTGTATATCATTGAAAAGAAAATAATAATAAAGACATCGCCATTTTTTTATGAATAGATCAGGTTAAGGGTTATATGAATTTTCAATATGGGAAAAGGATCTCAACTTTCGGCTGCGACTTGGGTGTCTTAATTTTTGTAACGCTTTAGATTCGATTTGTCTGATCCGTTCACGAGTGACTTTAAACTGATACCCTACTTCTTCCAGAGTGTGTTCGTTTCCGTCTCCTAAACCAAATCTCATTTTTAGTACTTTTGCCTCTCTTTCTGTAAGTGATTTTAAGGCGTCATTTATTTGTCCCTTTAGATTTAGATGATTAACTGCATCTGGGGCGGAAAGTATTAATTTATCTTCAATAAAATCTCCAAGGTGGCTGTCTTCTTCTTCCCCAATAGGTGTTTCAAGAGAAATAGGTTCTTGGGCGATTTTAATAATTTTTCTGACTTTACTAATAGGTAGTCCGATTTTTTGAGCAATTTCCTGGTTTGTCGGGTCTCTTCCGGTTTCTTGAACTAGTTCGCGGGAAATCCTAATAAATTTGTTTATTGTTTCTATCATATGAACTGGAATTCTTATAGTCCGGGCTTGGTCTGCAATCGCCCTGGTAATTGCTTGCCTTATCCACCATGTGGCATATGTTGAGAATTTATAGCCTCTTCGGTATTCGAATTTATCTACTGCCTTCATCAGCCCTAAATTTCCCTCTTGAATAAGGTCAAGAAAATGAAGTCCTCGATTGCTGTATTTTTTGGCGATGGAAACAACTAAACGCAGATTAGCAGAAACTAACTCTTGTTTTGCCTGACTGCTTATTTTCTTGCCGGTTGTGATAGTCCGGAGGGTTTTTCTTAATTCATCTGAGTTAAGGCCTGTTTCTTTTTCAAAATTTTTTAATTGAGTGGTAATTCTCTTAATTTTTTGCTCAAGCTCCCGGGTCTTCTCTTCGCTCCGGGTCCTTTTCAATGAAAGGACTAAGTCTTCCTGCATGGCTTCTAGATCATTGATGATCTTTAACTTTTCCCTCAGAGTATTGATTATTTCTTCCTGATGTGAAGGGCGGATATTTGAATCTTGGATAAGGCGGCTGATTTCAATGATCAGGCGTCCTCGTTCTAGTATATTCTTTTTTCCTCTGGGGATATTGTCTAATTGAATGCTTATTGTTTTGGTTTTTCTGATCATAGACAAGATTGCATTTTTTTTATCTTCAATTTTTTGCTCAGTAAAGGCCAAATCAGTTAATTCAAATACTACGAGCAGGATCTCTGGTTCTTCCTGTATTTTTTTTTCTAACGAGAGGATCTCATTCAGGATAAATTTTGTTTTTGAAAGGGCTTTTATTACAATTTTTTTGCCTCTTTCGATCTCTTGAGCTAAAGTTACTTCTCCTTCCTTGGTTAAGAGAGAGATGTTGCCCATTTCACGCAGATAGAGTTTAACCGGATCTGTAGTTAGTCCAATCCCATCCAGAGATGGAAGTTTACCTTTTCTTCTTTTAGGAGTAACTTTTTTATTCTTATCCACAATTTTTATTCCGAAATCATCCATGGAGGTGAGAAATTTATCAAAATCTTTGCTTCTAACCTTTTTACCTTGAAAAACTTTTTCGATTTCTTTTAAGAGAAGATATCCCTGCTTTTGTCCTTTGGATAAAAGATCAGTGATTTTGGATTTTTGAATTAAATTTCCTACTGTCAATATTTACTCCTGTCGTGAATAATCCAGGATAATAGATATCAATATTCTCTCTGGGATAATTTATATAAATGTCTATTAATATCCATTATCTTTTTTTGGATAGAAGGGATTTTATCAAGCTCTTTCCTTTTTATAAGACTTGGAATCTGAGATTTTAACCTTGTTAATTCATTTGTCAAGGAAATTTGTCTGAGAGAACTTAGGCAGTCGCGTGCTTCTTCAATTGTAGGAGTAAGGCTTTCTTCGAGTAAAATTTCTGAAAGGAAACTGAAAAGAGCAGGGTCGATTTTTTCTTTAAATTTAAAAAAATCCGGAGCTTTGCCGTTTTGAAAATAATCTTGGAAGGTAGTGAAGATCGATTCGCTTTTTATCCCTTGTATGTCAGTAGGGCTTATTTCTTTAAATAGAGAAGATGCAATCTGGCTGTCTGTGAAAATAATTTGCAAAAGCCTTTTTTCTGCTGTTAGAAATGAGTTTTGGGCCGCCTGTTTTCTCTCTGAAGGTTTATATTTGGCTGTTACCCGCAATAGATTTTCGTCAATACCAAGGTATTCCCCTGTCTGTTTGATATATTCACTGCGTATGATCGCATCCGGAATATTATCTATCTCCTTGATTATTTCCCGGGCAATTCTTGCTTTTTCTTCCGGGATATTTTTTTTATTTTCTTTAAGCTGCATATCTATAAGAAATTTTAAGCCCGTTATGCTGTTTTTTGCCAGAGAAAGGAATTTTTCTACTCCATTTTCTGTTATAAAACTGTCAGGGTCATGGCCTTTGGGAAGAAGCATGATTTTAATTTGAAGGCCTTTTTTGAGTCCTAATGAAATAGCTCGCCTTGTTGCCTTTTCCCCGGCAATATCACCGTCATAACAAATGATCAATCTGGGAGCAAAACGTAAAGCAAGCGCTGTCTGGTTAGCGGTCAGGCTGGTCCCTAAGGAAGCTGTTGTATTTGTGACCCCGGATTGGAATAAGGAAAGAAAGTCAGTATACCCTTCAACCAGGATCATTTCCTTTTTCTCCCGAATATCCTGTTTGCAAAAATTTAGCCCGTATAAAACATCTCCC
>JAUWNW010000045.1 GCA_030612445.1 Candidatus Aminicenantota bacterium | reverse complement strand
CCTCATCTTTCTTTAGCTTGGGTGGGGCAGTTTCCTGGTCAGGTGTCCCTTCCCGGTTAACTTCCAGACTTATCTCAGCTATTTGATCATGGAAAATTTTTATAGGTACTTTATAGTTTCCAAGTTTCTTGATGGGCTCATGTAAAAGAATTTTTTTCTTTTCTATATCAAAGTTGAGATTACTCAGCGCATCTTTGATGTCAGCACTGCTAACAGAACCAAAAATAGAATCTTTATCTCCGGCTTTTCGCTCAAAAGTCAGGGCAACTTCATTCAATTGCTCGATTAAGGTCTGGTATGTCTTAATTTCCTTTTCTAACCCTTTTCTCAACGCCCGTTGTTCTATCTCGATCATTTTTTTGTTTGTTGGAGTTATTTTTAGTGCCATTTTTTTAGGAATCAGGTAATTTCTTCCATATCCAGCTGCCACATTTATAATATCGCCCTTTCTTCCTAAATTTTCGATGTTTTCTTTAAGGATGATTTTCATTATTCCTCCGATTTTCCGCTATAACTTTAGTCGGATATATAAGGTATCAGAGCTAGTGTTCGCGCCCTTTTTATAGCGATTGTCAGTTTTCGTTGATGTCTAGCGCAGGTGCCAGTAACTCGGCGGGGAGCGATCTTTCCACGTTCTGGGATATACCTTCGCAGGATGTCGACTCTTTTGTAATCTATATCCTTGATATTTTTTTCGCAAAAACGACAGACTTTTTTTCTTGGTGAAAATTGTTTTTGAAAAGAGCTTTTCCTTCTCCTAGTTCTGTCTCTTGTCTGGTGCATGTTATTTCCCCTCCTCAGGTTTTTCTTTTGAAGCCTTCTTCTTTTTTTCAGGTTCTGTTTTAAGCTCTACTTCAGGTTCTGGTTTTGTTTTTTCAGGTTCCGGTTTTGTTTCCTCCTTGGCCTTTGGGGCTTCCTTTTTTGGAGGAGTTGTTTCTCCCTCGTCTTCTTCCTTTTTTACTGTCAAATATCTTATAACGGTTTCATTTTGTTTAAAGCGCCTTTCTAATTCGGAAGGGATATCAGCTTCGCCTTTATAAAGGAAAAAAACGTAATATGCCACTTCGAATTTCTTGATTTGATAAGCTAACTTGCGTTTCCCCCATTTATCAATATTGATCATTTTTCCCTTTTTTGCAGGGATGACATCTGCCATCTGTTGGATAAGTTTCTCTGTATCTTCTTCTGACAGATTAGGGGCAATCAAGAAAGCTGTTTCATATATTCTCATTAATACCTCCTTATGGCTTTGCAGCTCCCTTTTACCTGTTAAAAAGGAGCAAGGAGCCTAAGTTAATTATAAAGATTCATTGCTTTTTCTGCCTGACCGGACAAAAATAATTCTGCTGCCTGGCAGGCTTTCTCAAGGCTTTTATTAAATTTTCGATTGTCGTCTTTCCTGAAAGGAGAAAGCACAAAATCCGCTGGGTCGTCTTCCAGATCTAAGGGGCCTATGCCAATCCGGATCCGGGGGATAAGGCTTGTTCCGAGTTCCTTAATAATTGAGCTCATGCCCTTATGGGAACCAGCACTCCCTTCTTTTCTGATTCTGATTTCCCCTACGGGGATATCAAAGTCATCATAAATAACCAGAAGCTTTTCCAGCTTTATAGCGTAATTTTGGACTATTTGTTTTACTGCTAGTCCACTTCTGTTCATATATGTCTGCGGCATAGCTAGGAGGACCTTTTCTTTATCTCTTGTCGCGATTATCATTTTGGATGAACTCTTTCTTTTTTTTAACCTGGTTCCCCACTTTTTAGATAATTTTTTCATAAAAGCAAACCCGGCATTGTGTTTTGTTTGCACATATTGTTTTCCGGGATTTCCAAGTCCGACCACAGCCCACAAAAATTACTCCTTCTTTTTCTCTTCTTTCCCTTCTTTCTTTTCTTTATCTTTTCCTTTTTCTTCCTCTTCTCCCTCAGCTTTCTCCTTTGAAATCACTTCAGGTTCTTCTTCTTCTCCGATAAGCTCTTCTTCCTCGATTTCCTCTTCGACTGCTTCCTCTTTCGGGACCTGTATCTGGGCGATGACTGTTTCCGGATCTTCCATAAATTTAATCCCCTCAAGCTCTGGGAGTTTGTTTACTTTGATTGATTGGTTTAGATGAAGCTCACTTATATCGACTTCAATTTCTTCCGGAATGTCTTTGGGCAGGCACTCGATTCTCAACTTCCGGGTAACAAAATCTACATATCCACCTTCAGTTTTAACACCTACAGCTTCTCCAATAAGGATAACAGAAACATCAACTTCCATAAGCTTGCCCATAACGATCTGAATAAGGTCGAGATGCAGGAGGGCATCTGTAACAACATCACATTGCGTTTCTTTTATCATGACATCTAGTTTTTTTGCATTAAAAGCAATTTTAAAAATTGTATTCTTGCCGGATTCAGATTTTAAAATATTGAAGATATCCTTTTTATCCAAAATAAGGGGAGTGGCATCTGCTACATCCGGGCCATAAAGGATGGCCGGAAGTTTCTCTTCCCGCCTGACCTTGCGTGCGGCGTTTTTTCCTAAGCTTTCCCGCTTTTCTCCTTTGATCGTAAAATTCATCTCTTCTTCCTCCTTAAGTAAACAAAGAGCTTACAGACTGTCCTTTGTGAATTCTGCGTATTGCTTCTCCAAAAAGTTCAGCCACGGATAGAATAACTATATTGTCACATTCTTTGGCGTTTTCTTTTAGGGGTATTGTATTAGTTACGATTAATTTTTCGAGGCTTGAGTCATTAATACGACTGATTGCATCCCCCGATAAAATCGGATGAGTACAGGCTGCAAATATTCTTTTAGCCCCTTCTTTTTTCAAAGCTTCTACACTGAGGACTAATGTCCCGGCGGTATCAACCATATCATCAAGAATGACTACATCGCGATTTTTAACATCTCCTATCACATTAAAAACTTTAGCAACGTTGGGGTGGGGCCTCCGTTTGTCAATAATGCCAAGATCAGCATTGACTAACTTCGCAAACCACTTAGCCCGGCCAACCCCCCCTGCATCCGGTGATATTATCATTAAGTCATTCAGGCCGAGGCTCTTTACATGCTTTGCCAGCACCCCTTGAGCCATTAAGTTGTCAACTGGAATAGAGAAAAACCCCTGGATCTGGGGGGAATGCAGGTCCATCGTTAATACCCTATTGGCTCCAGCTGCTTCCAATAGATCAGCCACCAGCCGGGCTGTAAGCGGAACCCGGGGTCTGTCTTTCCAGTCCTGACGGGCATAAGCGTAATAAGGGATAACTGCAGTAATTCTTTCTGCAGAAGCCCGCTTCATGGCATCGATCATTATAAATAATTCAAAGAGATGAAAATTAGCGTCATATGTTCCGCTTTGAATGACAAAAACATCTTCTCCTCGAATATTTTCATCAATATAAAAATGAATCTCTCCATCGCTGAACCGTTCTAACACAGACTTGCCAAGACCAATGTCAAGGTAGTCAGCAATATTTGCGGCTAATGCCTTGTTTGATGAACCTGTGAAAATTTTCATTTCTATCTCGCTACAAATTTAGAGTCTTTTTTGGCTGGGGTGGGAGGATTCGAACCCCCGAATAGCGGCGCCAAAGGCCGCTGCCTTACCGCTTGGCTACACCCCAACATAAATTCTATTTTTATACCCTTGACGCGGTAATGTTTTGGTAACAATCACAGAATACCTGCTATTAATCTCCTTAAATGCCTTTTGGGCATTCTTTCTTGTCTTAAATAGACCGAATACAGCAGAGCCTGAGCCGCTTACCAAAGACAACTCAGCATCGTTAGCTTGAAAAAGGCCTTTTATTATTTTTATCTGAGGGTATAAACTAAATACCGCCTCTTCTAAACTATTTATTAATCCACTGCAATTCCGGTTGTGAAAAAACTTAGTAATTTTACTGTCTTTCTCCTCTGAAGTCAAGGACTCTGGCAAGTTGGCATAGATGGATGAGGTCGGGATTGAAACATCAGGGAGTGCCAACACACAATAAAAAACCGGGAGGTCTTCTAAGGGTTTTATTTCATCACCCTTTCCAGTACCCAGGCAAAGTCCTCCTGTTAAAAAATAGGGAACATCCGCCCCCAGCCCTTTTGCGATCTCTGTCAATTCTTCTGGAGTACAGTGCAGCTCCCATATCTTGTTTAATGCCAGAAGTGTCATAGCTGCATTACTGCTGCCGCCACCCAGGCCTTTCCCAGGAGGAATTTTTTTACTTGCCTTTATCTTGATTCCATTTGAAAGACCGAGTTTTTGTTTTAAACTTAAGGCTGCTTGGAAAATAAGATTATCTGTTCCCCAGGAAATAGTATTATCTGGGCCGGAAAGGTCGATTTTGTTATCTGAGATTAGATGAAATTCCAAAACATCATAGAAATCTATACTTTGGAATAAAGTGCGAATATTGTGATAATTATCTTTTCTTTTTCCCAGGACTTCTATACCCAAATTTATTTTTGCAAAAGATTTAACTTGCATCACTTGAATAGAACCTGAATTTCTTCCCATGTTTTTTCTTCATAGTTTTTGAGAAAGGCCGTAAAAAAACCGGGATCAGGGCCTGGTTGATTAAAATCCATCTTGAGAAATTTCAGGCGTCCCTGGTTGAAAGGGTGTTTAAAAATCAGACTTCTGGCGATTCGCGTGTTTTCGATAAATTCTTCGACTTCAAATAACAAATCCCCCCTTTGTCCAAAAATGATCCTGCCGTTTTTATCTTTCTTTAGTTCCCAGGAAGAAATTTTATTTTTTTCAGCAGGAGAAGCCGGCCAATTCCCGCTGAATAAGGAAACCAACTCAGAAAGGTTAAGGTTGAAGCTTAAGAATTTATTAATTACTTCATCTTCCTTTCCCTGCCAGAATACTTTTTTGGAAGGAACGGTTAAATATGCGTTTTCGCCGGAGATAATGATTTGATAAAGCGTTCTCCCCATAAAATCAGAGACATCGATTTTTCCAACTGAGGGCAGTATAAGGAGAAATGAAAATTTTAAGTGTTGGGAACCCAGTGCATCTGTAATCTTAAGCCTGGCGTATCCTTCAATTTTTTCTATGCGGGAAGGAACTGGAGACAGGAGAATCCGGGGGGGGCTGCAAGCAGCCACTACCATAAGAACAAGGCAAATGCCTACTGCTTTATTTATTTTTATCTTCTTTACTTCCCTCTCCAAGGTTAAATCCATAGTCTTGCGTCTTTATTTTTTTTTGGCTTGAATTCTTTATTTGGTCTTCCGGTTTCTTTTTCTTGCGATCACCATCCAGATCAAACCCATAATCCTGAATCTCGATTTTTTTCTTTTTCTGCTTTCGTTTTCGTAAAATAGGATAAAGTGGGGATTTTAGTTTTTTTCCAAAACAGGAAAGGTTCGGGTTAATAATCAGCAGTAAAATAAATATCCCGAAAATAATTAAAATACCGTAAATACTTAAACTCAATTTTATTCCTCGTGATTGATATTGTTTTTGTTTGCAAAGGGCGACATTTTTTTAAGCTATTCAGGCAAAATAGTTTTCTTAAAATAAAACTATTGAAATCTTTAAGCTTATTCTTTTCCCTCTAAGTCTTCCTGGAAATCTGGAATTCTTGAGACGATCTTTTCTTGCCCGAGATAAAAACCAATAAAAAAGGCGGAAGATGCAAGGGCCAGTGTGACAAGTGATTTAATTAAATATTTCATCATTTTTGAGCTCTCAAAATAGTTCCCTCTTGATATTCGGATAAATCAAGGAAAAAGTCAACTTTTTTTCTAAAAAAGGGACTAATCGCAATAATGGATACTTGGCTAGGAAATAAGCAAATAAGGATGAGCAGTAAAAAGAATCAGGTCAGTTGATACGAAAACACGCGAATTTTCCCAGTGTGGAATATGAAGACTTGACCCTGCATAACCATAGGGCTAAAATCTATATGCCAGCATGTATAAGAAAACTCTCATATTTGCTTTAAGTGTGATCGTTTTAACAGGTGTTTGCTTATCTCAGGGTATTAGAAAGGCTGTTTGGGCAGGAAAATTCTACGAGGGACGCTCTGAAGTTTTGGAAAAGCAGATAAACAGCATGTTGAAAATGAGTGGAAGCCCCGGCCACACAACCAGAGGCTTACAAGCATTGATCGTCCCCCATGCCGGATATCCCTATTCAGGCCCGGTTGCAGCTTATGCCTACAGTTTGGTCCAAAGTGCGGATTATGATACGGCTGTCATTATTGGAACTTCCCATCGTTATGGTTTTCGAGGATGCTCGATCTATCTTAAAGGAGGGTATGAAACGCCTCTTGGGATAACGAAAGTTGATGAAGAGTTGGCAAAAAAGCTCTCTAAGGCATCGGGTTTTGGTTATATCCCCCAGGCACACAAAGAAGAACACTCCATAGAGGTACAAATTCCTTTCCTGCAAAAAACCCTGCCTGGAGTAAAGATCGTTCCTGTTATTATGGGCATCCCTTCGAAAAAAACTATATTCAGGCTCGCGGATGCAATGGCTGAGATCCTTCCCGGGAAGAAAGTCCTGGTCATTGCTTCCACTGATATGTCCCATTTTCTTTCCAAAAAAGAGGCCAATACTTTAGATTCAGAGACAATAGGCCTTATCCGGGCGTCTGATACGGCGACTTTAATAAAAAAAATCGAAAAACGAGAGAACATCATGTGTGGAGGAGGTGGGGTTGTCTCTGCCCTGCTCTACTGCGGACAAAGCGAGTCTCCCCGGGTCGAGATATTACGTTATGCAGACTCTTCTGCAGCAGGCGGACCCCCTGACCGGGTTGTCGGATATCTGGCTGCAGCCCTATATTCCACTCCTGCAAAAACGAAATTTTCTCTGACTGCAGCTGAAAAAAAGGAACTTCTTGATCTTGCCCGTTCTGCTGTCGACCGCTTTGTCAGAAAAAATGAAGTAATAACATATAAGCCGCATAGTTCGGTGCTTTTAACCCGCAAAGGAGCTTTTGTTACGCTTAAAAAAAATCAGCTGCTGCGAGGCTGTATAGGCTATATTGAGCCTGTTGCCCCCTTGTATAAAACGGTAATTCAAGTTGCAGTATATGCGGCTTCCCAGGATATGCGATTTAAGCCGGTTTCGGATGCGGAACTTAAGGACCTTGATATAGAGATCTCGGTTCTAACCTTACCTCAAAAAATAAATGACCCGGATGTCATCACCGTCGGTAAACACGGACTGATAATTTCCAAAGGGAGCAAGAAAGGAATCTTATTACCCCAGGTCCCCATAGAACAGAAGTGGTCGAGGAATACTTTTCTGCAACATACTTGTTTAAAAGCCGGGCTCCCCCAAGACGCTTGGAAATCCGGAGCGGATATATTTATCTTTGAGGCGATCGTTTTTCATTGATTCGTTTTTTTTACTCAAGATTTACTTGGAGATAAGGGGTTTATTTGGTATAATACTTATCCTGGATTATTCACACCATTTTTTTATGAATAGGTCAGGGTATTTATTTTACGGAGAAAGATTATGCCTTTATATGAGTATAAATGTAAAAAATGCGGCTTATTTGTTGAGAAAATACAGAAAGTTAGTGATAGGCCTTTAGAAAAATGCAGCAGATGTGGAGGAGTATTAGAAAAAGTAATATGCAGTCCCGCCATTCAGTTTAAAGGAACCGGCTGGTACGTCACAGATTATGCCAAAAAGGATAAGAAGAGGGAGGAGACAAAGCATATAGTTGAATCTAAAAAAGATGAATCTCCGCCTAAAAAAACGCCTGCTAAGGAGAAGGAAGCCCAGCCGGCTCCCCACGGCTAATTAACCTGAATAGTTCAGGGTTAATATGAAAATTGTAGTATATGTCCCTAATTGGATCGGGGATTCCATTCTTGCTCTGCCTGCTGTTGAAAGCTTGAACATAAATTATCCTGAAGCGGAAATTTGGATAGCTGCGCAGGGCTGGGTAAAAGACATCTTTGCTAATATAAGCTTTATTAAGGGAATTATCCCTCTTCCGGATCGGAAGAACTTTAAAGATCTCAGAAAAACCGCAAATGTACTTAGGTCTTACAATTTTGAAGCGGGGCTCTTGCTGACTAATTCTTTTGTTTCAGCTCTCCTTTTTTTTATGGCAAAAATCCCCCAGCGTTGGGGATACGGGAGTGATGCCCGGCAAATTCTTTTAACAAAAAAAATCCGCAGACAAAACCGCAGCGGCTCCCAGCATCAGGTCTATTACTATCTTAACCTTATCTCAGGATTAGGCCTTAAGACGGTCACCCCTCATCTGGCTCTTGCTCTAACTGAAGCGGAGAAAACGAAAACAGAAGAATTCCTGGATTCATTTGGAGTCGATTTAAAGAGACTGCTTTTTATCCTTAATCCGGGTGCTTTTTACGGATCGGCAAAACGCTGGCCTGTAGAGAAATACATAGAACTGGCAAAATTACTTCAGCAGAATTACAGCCCGGAAATTCTGATCATCGGTTCAGCTCAGGAAGTCGAGCTGGCTCAGGTGATAGCTGCTTCTCTAGAAAAAAAGCCGGTAATATTAGCAGGCAAGACCAGTCTGCGCCAGCTGGTTGGAGTTCTCTCCCGGGCTGCCCTGTGTGTGACAAATGACTCCGGGCCTATGCATATGGCAAATGCCCTTAAAGTTCCGACAGTTGCCCTGTTTGGGCCGACAGACCCTGAAGTTACAGCTCCTTTTCAGGAGCCTTCTGTTTATCTAAAAAAAGACGTTGCCTGCTGGCCCTGTGCTTACAGGGAATGTCCATTTGACCATAAGTGTATGCTTGATATCAGCTCTGAAGAAGTATTCAATGCCTGTAAAAAATTATTGTCATGAAGAACAAAGCTGTATTTCTTGATAGGGATGGGAATATTAACAAAGATGTCGGATACCCCGGCTCATTTGATCTGATAGATATATATCAATACAGTTTTGAAGCTGTCCGAAAGCTGAATAAGGCCGGACTAAAAACAGTAATAGTCACCAATCAGTCAGGGATCGGCCGGGGACTTATCACAGAAGAGCAGCTTCATCAAATCCACCGGAAAATGAAGCAGGAATTTGCCCGGCATGATGCTTACTTTGATAAAATTTATTATTGCCCCCATTATCTTTCCTCCCAATTCCCTGAATATGATAAAGACTGTAACTGCCGCAAACCTAAAGCGGGCCTGGCCCTGAAGGCAGCCGTAGACCTTGATATAGACACAGCCGGTTCTTATATGATCGGAGATAAAGTTGAAGACATACTTTTCGGTATAAATATTAGCGCCAGCCCTATTCTGGTGCTTACAGGATATGGGGAGAAATCCCTAAAAACACTGCGCGAAAAGAATATAGTCCCGGCATATATTGCCCAAGACCTGCTGGAGGCGGTAAACTGGATCCTGGAGAGGGAACAGGCAGGAAAATGATCCGCTTTAATGAGATTTTAGATAAAGTTTCTCCTTTGTATTCTGAAAAGGAGATAAAGACTCTCCAAAAAGCCTATGTCTTTGCTGCCCAGGCTCATAAGGGTCAGATCCGGCGTTCAGGGGAGCCTTATCTTAGCCATCCCCTGGAAGTAGCAAATATTCTGGCAGACATGAAGCTGGATGTTACCACTTTAACTGCCGGCCTTTTACATGATGTTCTGGAAGACACGGATGTCACAGCCCCGGAGCTCAAGCAGGCCTTTGGCGCGGATATTTTTCATCTTGTGGAAGGAGTTACCAAGATCAGCCTGGTACAGGAGTCCACCCCGGAAATCAGGCATGAAGAGACGATTCGTAAGATCATCCTGGCCATGACAGATGACTTAAGAGTGATCTTTATAAAATTGGCAGACCGGATTCATAACTTACAGACACTGAAGTATCTTGATGAAAAAAAGCAGAAACGGATCGCAGAAGAAACTCTGGAACTGTATGCGCCCATCGCCAACCGCTTGGGAATGGGGCGGATAAAAGCGGAATTGCAAGACCTGTCTTTCCGCTATGTTGACCCTGAAAACTTTTTTAAAATCACTTCTCTTATCAATCCTTTGCGCAAAGAAGCGGAAAAAGGACTGGAAAACATTAAAAATAAGTTTGAGGCTTTACTGGAAGAAAACCATATTAAGGCAAAGATATCCTACAGAATAAAGAGGCCATATAGTATATATAATAAAATAAAACGACGGAGTATCTCTTTTGACCAAGTGTATGATTTTATGGCACTCAGGCTTCTTACTGAGTCTGTCGAACAATGTTATTCCGCTTTGGGAGTAATTCACCAGCATTTTACCCACATTCCTTTTCGGTTTCATGATTTTATCGCTATGCCCAAACATAATCTCTACCAAGCCCTGCATACAACTATCATCACAGAAAAAAAACAGAACATGGAAATTCAAATCCGCACTTACAATATGCATAATTTGGCGGAAAATGGCATAGCCGCACATTGGAAATACAAGGAATTGCACCCGCAAGATATTATGAAGGAAGACAAGCGCCTGCAGTGGTTACGCGAAATGGTCGAGCTTTATAAAAAGCAAAAAAGCCCCCGGGAATTTTTAAAGAGCCTTAAAACGGATTTAATCCCTGAAGAGGTCTATGTATTCACTCCCAAAGGAAAAGTTATTGCCCTGCCTTTAGGGGCAACAGTGTTGGATTTTGCTTTTAAGATCCATACTGAAATAGGTCTGCATAGTACTGAAGCAAAAATCGATGGAAAACCCGTATCTTTAAAAACGGTCTTAAAGCCGGGAAGTATTGTTGAAATTATAACATCGCAGGAAAAAATCCCTGCCCGGGCTTGGCTGAATGTGACTTTTACCTCCAACGCCAGGTACCAGATTAAACGTTGGCTCGCCCATCAGGAAAAAATTAAAAATACGGCCATTGGAAAAGAGCTGTGGAAGAAACAATCAGCAAAATATAGTATCCCTTCGGCAAAATTAAAAGAAAAATATCTCCTTGGCCGGATTTCCGAGACCTGCAATTTTAAGGTTAAAAAAATTGAAGACTTCTATGCCCTGATTGGCTTTGGGAAAGTTATTATTAATAAAAAATTGGTGCAGAGATTCTTCCCGCAGGAAACACTGTCTGATAAAAAGAAGCCCCTCATAAATAAAATTGTCACCAAGGTTACAAAAAAGCCAAGACCGGCGATCCAGGTCAAAGGCACTGCAGAGGATAACGTGAATTTAGCTAAATGCTGTTCTCCCATTAAGGGAGAACCGATAATTGGCTACATCACCTCAGGGAAAGGAATCCATATCCATGCCCAGCGCTGTCCTTATGTAAGAAAAGAGATCCTGGTTTCCCAGCGCATCGTAGATGCTACCTGGGACGACTCAGGAAAAGGTTTATATAAAGGCATGCTGAGAATAGAATGTGAAGATCTGCCCGGAGTACTGGCAAAACTTACCGCTGTGATCGCCCAACTGAAAGGGAATATCTCTAAGGCTAATATTAATACAACTGCAGGCCATCAAGGTCAGATCAAGCTTACCATCATGATTCGGGATATAAAACATCTAGAAAAAATTATAAAAAAAATCTCAGAGATAAAAGAGGTTTATTTGGTGGAAAGGTTTTAAGATATGGGGACATCATACTTAATTCTGAATTATATGAGCAACTTCTGAATTAATTAAGTATGATGTCCCCATATCTCCTCCTGCACCTGCAGGTTAAATAACTTTTTTGACCTTGCCTGAGCGGATACAACGGGTACAAACCCAGATTCTTTTTATTCCTGATTTAGTCTCAGCCTTGACTCGCTGTAAATTCGGGAGCCATTTTCTTTTAGTGGCCTTATGTGAGTGGCTTACATTATTTCCAAAAACAGGACCTTTTCCACAAATCGCGCATACTTTTGGCATTGTTTAACTCTTTATTTTCAGTTTAAAAAAACATTTTATACCACAAATCAAATAAAAAGCCAAGGAATTCGGAATACGGATGATTCATACTGGCATGGATACAGGTAAGTCCCTCCGAAAGACAGGGATTTCCCCCAGCGGGGAAATCCCTTCCTGTCCTCACAACGCTCTCCTCGAGATTCTCTCGAGGAACCATGCCCGCGTTGTTCCGGATGGCTTTCTGCGGGATTTACCAGTATCCATGCCAGATCTTTTCCTGGGCTATTCATGAAGCGAGCGCATCCATACCGGTTCTTTTCCTGGATTATTCACGAGTCGAGGTTGCTGCAGATGCAAGGCACAGGGTATGAAGCTGTGGTCCTTCACCGCGAATGCCCTGTAACGAAGCAGGTGCTGTGAGATCGGCTCGCCTGAAAGGTAAAAAGTGCCAATGTTAAAATTAGATATTGGTTTTTTTAATACATCATTGGCAATTTTTATGAATAACCAGGAATCCGGAGGGTTTTGAAAGCTTCTAAAGCATTGCGCATCAGCATGGCTACGGTCAAGGGCCCCACACCTTTGGGAACCGGAGTCAGATAGCTGGCTTTATTTATGACAGCAGGGTGTACATCTCCCACCAAGGTGTACCCTTTTATCTCCAGCTGCTTTTCCCTCTTCTCATTATCCCCGAACAATTCTTTGGCTTGTGCTTTATCTGTTACTTGATTTATGCCTACATCCACTACAACCGCCCCTTCTTTTACAAAATCAGGAGTGACAAAAGCGCCCCGTCCCATTGCAGCTACTAAAATGTCTGCTCTGGCAGCTACTCCGGCAAGATTTTTTGTCCTGGAATGACAGGTCGTTACTGTACCATGGGCATTGGTCATCATAGCTGCAAGAGGTTTCCCGACGATATAACTCCTTCCGATAATTACTACATCCTTTCCTTCAATCCCAATATTGGCAGATTCAAGCAGTTTCATTATTCCCAGCGGCGTGCACGGCCGGATCCCCTTTTCATTTCTAAGTATATTACCCAGGTTATAAGGATGAAAACCGTCCACATCTTTCTCCGGCCTGATCGCAGTGGTGATCTCATGGGCATTAAGGTGGGAAGGTAAAGGTTCCTGGACTAGAATTCCGTCTATATCCTTGCGGTTGTTTAAATCTGTTATGTGTGCTTTTAATTCTGAAGATTTGATGTTTTCTGAGTATCTAAGCACCTCAGAATACAGCCCTAATTTTTCACAGCTCCGCTCTTTAGTCCCGACATAGATCTGAGAAGCTTTGTTCTCCCCGACCAAGATGGCTGCTAAACCCGGAACCTCATTCCTGCTTTTTTTTAACTCAGCTATCTCTTCCTTAACTTTCTGCCTTTCTGTTTTTGCCAGCGTCTTGCCTTCAAGCCAGATTCCCATGTATACCTCCTCATGGTGCCTGTTTTTTTTATTATACATATGTCCTTATTTAATAACAATCGAATGACTAAAATCTTAGGGTGTTCCCTGAATCATATTGGCATAAAAATTGCAGATAAGATTACGATTAATTCAGATCAGGATGTATAAGCTGGAATGTTTTTGTGATAATCTATATAATACAAATCAAGAGTCATTATAACTGAGGATGAACAATGAATAAACTATCCATACTTACTGTTTTTTCTTTTCTCTTTCTTTCTCTTCTGCTTTCAGGTTGTGCTTCCCAACTCCAGCAAAACCAGATGAAGTTTGGCATACAGTCCGCCCAAAAGGATTTATGGGATGAAGCTATCTTTCGCTGGAAAAAAAGCATTCGATCTGTCTCTGATTCAGCTGCTGCCCACAATAACCTGGGGGTTGCTTATGAAAAAAAGGGCATGATAGAAGAAGCTGAAAAGGAATACAAGATCGCTTTAAAACTTGACCCGGATAATGCACACATCCAGTCCAATTACACAAAATTTAAAAAATACTGGAAAGACTCAGAAAAAACAGAGGAGGAAAAAGATGAAAAGAAATAGAATATTCCTTCTTCTCTTGATTTTCCTGGTCCTGTACTCCTGCAAGACCGGTAATTATTGGAAGATCAAGCTTGAGCTCCCGGTAAAGACTAGCCTGGATATAAGCCAGTTTAAAAACATTGTCATTACAAATTTTTTCCTAAAAGATGATAAAAATGAGTTTGAAATCAACCCGGACCTGCTTGAGTATTTAAGCTCTGAACTTTCTCAAGATCTGGATAAAAATATTTCCACAAAAAATATTATTCTCGACAGTGAGGATGTTTTTCAAAATAAAGATTTCTGGAAAAACCAAGCTCCGGAAGAAGATGCAACTGCTTTTTTGACCGGCAGTATTGAGTATACTGCTGAGACCCGAAAAGCTCTCATCGGAAAAAACAAGAAACAATTCGAAAACCCTTTTCCGAGCCAGAATAGGCTAGCTTCCCGTAAATTCTACACTCTTAAGATGAATGTCTATTTTATAAATGCGGCAACCGGAGAGGTCATTTACGACAAAAATTTTAAAGAGACCCAGGCTTATGAAAACCCCAACCAAACCGCTGAATTTGCCTTTTTTGACCAGATCCACAAAGTGAAAGAAAAGCTGTTGCGTCAAGTGTTGGGAGGGGAAAGAATGCAACAGAGATACCTTATTTCTAAGTGAAGCAAGGAGCTGCTATGAAAAACCAGATAAAATTTCTTGTATTTTTACTTGTTTTCCTGATCTTTATTCCCCAGACTTTTGGCCAGTCCATATATTTCCCCTATTACGGTAAAAACAAAGTTAATTATACTAAGTTTCAATGGAAAAGTTATAAAACGGATAATTTCGATATCTATTATTACACAGAAGATATCCGCGCGCTTAAAATTATCTCTGAACTGGCAGAAAGCGCCTTTCAGAGGATAAGCTTAAAGATCAAACACCAGCTATCTGCGCGAGTGCCTATTCTTTTCTATAAGACCAGCACAGAGTTCCAACAAACAAACCTGTACCAGCTCCCGGAAGGAGTTCTGGGTGTCGCCGAACCTCTCCTCTACCGGGTAGCCCTGCATGGAGACATGCCTATAGATGAACTGCAGGACCTGGTTGAACATGAGTTGACCCATATTTTTGAGTACGACCTTCTTTATGGAAGCCCGGGCGGGGTCGTTTATGCGATGAGCGCTCCTGCTGGCTGGATTATGGAGGGCTTCAGTGAGTACAATACCGAGACCTGGTCTTCCTGGTCGGCGCTTATAGTCCGGGATGCTGTCCTTAATGACCGGATCCCGGAACTCACCAAACATGGAACTCTCTTCTCTCGTTATCCCATGCCGCGCCCCCCATCCTATGACTTTGGCCATGCCATGTATGAGTTTATTGAGCATAAGTACGGAAAAAACGGGGTGAGAAATTTCTGGCAGTCCTTAAAAAATTCTCCCATGATAGGCAGGATAAACCCGATAAAAAGAGCCTTTAATATAGAACCAAAACAGTTCGGGCATGAATTTAAAAAATATATTCGTGATAAGTATAAACATTTGTTACTGCGGGATAATCCGGAAGATTATAGTATCACTATGGGGCCGGAATTTCCTTTAAATGAATTCTGGTTTGCCTTTTCGCACGCCTTATCTCCTTCCGGAGATATAATTGCTGTTGAAACCTTTAATGTTAAAGATGGTGATTTTGACATCCTCTTGCTTTCTGCCAAGGACGGAAGTGTTATTAAAAACCTTACTAAGGGCTACACCCTTAAATATGAACACATAAAATATGAAATAGAGCCATCCAAAGGCCGGGATATAGCCTGGTCCTCTGATGGAGACAGGATTGCTTTTTTTGCCCGCACAGGGAAAAAGCATTCTCTTTTTATAATCGATGCTCTAAGCGGGAATACTCTTGAAAAAATTTTCCTCAATCAGGACCGCCCTTCTTCCCCTTGTTTTGTTCCGGAAAATAACGAACTCTTTTTTACTGCCTTCGAGCAGGGCATTCACGATATATTCAAACTTAACCTTGATACAAAAAAAGTTATCAACCTGACCCAAGATGAGTTGTATGAGAAAGCTTTGGCCCTGTCTCCCGATGGAAATCAAATTGTCTACTCGCTAAGAATAGGCACTTATGACAAGCTTTTCCTCTCCCCCGTAAATAACCTAAAGGAAAAAACCCAGCTGACCTTTGGTCGCGGGAATACAATAACCCCTGAGTTTTCTCCTGATGCAAAACTGATATATTTTTCAGGCGATATGCGGGAAGCATTTAATATTTATTCTGTAAATCTCGATACAGGAGAGCTGAAGTGCTATACGGATGTTAGGACCGGTAATTTTTTCCCGGTTCAAGTGCCTAATTCTCCCAATACTTTTGTCTTTGCCTCTTTTAATAAAGGCTCCTTTCAGATATTTAAAAGCGAATTGGAAGGGGAAGTGGAAAAAATTGTAACTTTTGCCAAGATAGAAGATGAGGAAGAATATCAAAGATTTGAACCTTTACTGACTTTTGAAATCGATAAGGACAAGATCAAACCTCACAAAGGAATCGGCAAACTTTATATGGCAGGCAGGCCGCCAGTTGATGCTATCTTTTCTACTGATGGTGGAATATATGGCGGCTCTTCTATCGCGTTTTCAGACCTCTTCCGTGACCATACTTTTGCTTTTACAGCCTACCAGGTACGAAGTTTCCGTTCTTATTATTTATCCTATCTTAACCAGAAACGGAGACTCCAATTTATGGCTAGTGCTTTCAAATACACTATGTATTATTATACTCCCTATTCCTATATGGACCCTAGCCTGTACTACCGTTTAAACTACAGAGATGCGATCGCTACCAGGACCATTTCCGGAGCTAATGTTGGCGCCTACTATCCTTTTAACCTGTACTATCGTGTCCAGGCGTCTTTTGGCTATTCTAACTATGCAGAGGACTTCTATGATCCCTATATGAATAAACTTATGGGCGGCGCATCTGGCTATGGTTTTTTCTGGAATGGAAGCAATGTGTCAGGGTCTTTATCCCTCATCGGAGAGACCACTCACTTTAAAAATTATGGCCCGGCTGGAGGAAATACATTCAAAATTGGCATTACCCAGTCTCTCCCAATAGTAGAGAGTTTTATTCAGAATACCACCCTCCAGTTGGATTTCCGCCAGTATTTATATATCGGGGCTGATGCCCTTTTTGCCTTCCGGTTTAATGGTTTTGCCAGCCGTGGGAAAAACCCTTATATATCTTATTTTGGAGGGAACAACCAGGTCCGCTCAGCTAATTATTACAGCCTCGTAGGAAACGAAGGCTGGTATTCAAATCTTGAGTTCAGGATCCCGCTTATTAACTCTGCCACAACTCTCTTAGGACAGATCGGCCCTATTCGGGGAACTTTTTTCCTGGATATGGCCCGCATAAAGCTTAAAGGGTATCCGGCAAAGATCACGATCATGGATTCTAATTACGTTTTAGGTCAGTACTTACGTCAGGTCGATGCGGTCGGCTCATATGGATTCGGGCTCGAATTCTTTTTCTTAGGCTTCCCCATTCATGTTGACTTTGTCAAAGCTTTAGATTGGCCGAAATTTTCCGCTCCTTTTGATTATAATACAAGAGGAAAGTGGATGACGAAATTCTGGATCGGCTTCGACTTTTAAAAAGAGGGATATGACCCTTTTTTAGGCTTTATGGGTGTAATAAAATAATTTCAGCTCTTCTATCTCCTTTTCATCCTGGATAAAATTTATCCTACCCTGATCTTGTAACTCAGCAGCAATCGCTTCCGCTTGCTTAATATACGATCTTCTTAAAGCAGGGATTTTTGCCAGAAGTATTTTTTTCGATCTGAAATTATTTTCAACCGAAAATTCCGGGACCTGTTCTTCAAACCCGATGTATTTCCATTCACCCCGCTGCATATTAAAAGCATATTTGTGCAGAAAAAGATGTCCTTTTTGGGCGATAAACTTAATGGCCCTGATGAGATAATCTACGTCATCTTTACTTAAAGTGTAGTGGATGTTGACCCGGACCCATCCCGGTTTCATCCCTTCCTTGCCCTTTATTACTAAGTCTCTGTATTTTAGGGAGGTATTGTGCTCAATTCCGAGCAGGGCATGACCGTAAGGCCCTGCACAGCTGCAGCCTGCCCGGGATTGGATACCAAAGAGGTCGTTCATAAGTTTAGTAACAAATTTGGGATGCAGGATGCGGTCAAGGTGTTTAATATTAAAAGAAACTATTGACACTCTTTTTTCCGGGGCGACATCACCGAGGAGTTCAAGATTATTGATTTTTTTCAGCGCATCTACAAAATATTCTGTGTATAGGGCTTCGATTTTCTCAATTGCTTTAATGCCGGTTTTCTCTTTCAGGTCAAGCACCAGGGCAGCTTTGATGGTTTGTAAAATTGGAGGGGTGCCGGCCTTTTCCCGCGTTTCAATGTCATTTGAAAAGTCGTGGGTATTATAGCCGACAAAAGTAACAGTGCCTCCGCCTGCAGTTGTGGGGGGCAGGTCGGTACGATAGATCTTCTCATTAAAAACCAGGATGCCGCTTGTTCCCGGCCCTCCCAGAAATTTGTGGGGAGAGAAAAAAATAGCATCAAAATACGCTTCTTTATCTTTAGTCATATTGATCTCTATGTAGGGAGCCACAGCGGCAAAATCAAAAAAGACCAGGGCATTATGCTTATGACAGAGGCGGGCGATATCATATACTCTGGTCAAAATGCCTGTGATATTGGAGCCGGCGGAAAAAGACCCGATTTTAAGTCGCTGCTTATACTCAGGTGCTGAAAGTTTTTTTTCTAATATTTCAAGGTCTATCCTTCCCTCAGAGTTGAAAGGGATGACTACGACTTCAGCTAAAGCCTCCCGCCACATAAGTTCATTGGTGTGGTGCTCATATGGCCCGATAAAAACTACGGGGCTGTCTTTTTCTAATTTTTCTACAAATCCCGAGTCTTCATCATTTGATTTCCGCCTGGAATAATAGATTTTTTCTCTTGTGACCGGCGGGATATACACCCCGATTATCTCCTGCAGTTTTTTTAAAGCTCCGGTACAGCCTGAGCCGGCGGCGATGATCTTCCCTCCTTTTCCTGCCTTGACTGCTTGCTTGATTTTGGCTTCTGCTTGATGCAGCAAGGTAGTCATGTATTTTCCGGAGTAATCGTCTTCCGTATGGGTGTTGGCATAGGATTTTTCTATATTTAGTATTTTTTCTTCAATAAATTTCAGCCCTCTGCCGGAGGCAGTATAATCTGTATAAAGCAGATGCCGCTCTCCGAAAGGAGTATCAAATACCAAATCATTCCCGATTATCTGTTTGCGGATTGATTCCAAGCTGTAGTTTTGCATCTATCTTCTCCCGCACAATAAAAATCATCCCCATTATAACCTATAAACATAAGTTTTTAAGAAATTTATATTAAGAGAAAAGCCATTTTTGCCAAAAGAGCGGAAGAAAGAATTAGATTAAGTTGTCTGATTTATTCACGAGTCGAGGTTGCTGTAGATGCGAGGCGCAGGGGATGAAGCTGTGGTATTTCACCGCGAATCCGCTGCAACAAAGCAGATGGGGTAAGATCGGCTCGCCCGGAGGGTAAAAAGTGCCGATGATAAAATAAGTTTTGGTTTTTTTGAATACGGCATCGGCAATTTTATGAATAGTTCAGGAAAAGAGTTGGCATGGATACCGGTAAATCCCGGAGAAAGCCATCCGGAACAACGCGGGCATGGTTCCTCGAGAGAATCTCGAGGAGAGCGTTGTGAGGACAGGAAGGGATTTTCCCGCTGGGGGAAATCCCTGTCTTTCGCAGGGACTTACCGGTATCCATGCCATACCCTCAGATTTATATTCGGGTTGACAATTCCCTATCCAATAAATAAGGTAATGTTTCGACTTAAAACCGATAAAATATAGAATAAAAAATGGCCTCCAAAAAACCTCATCTCGAACTGGCCCGCGACATGAGCTTAATGCATGTCACCATGATCGGAGTCGGCGCTATGATCGGGGCCGGCATATTTGTCCTGACCGGACTGGCAGCCGGCATAGCAGGCCCTGCCCTTATCCTTGTTTTTGCCTTAAACGGATTTGTCACCGGCCTTACTGCCATGTCCTATGCCGAGCTTGGCTCCTGTTTCCCGGAAGCCGGAGGAGGCTATCTGTGGGTCAAAGAGGCTCTTCCCCAACCGAGTGGCTTTCTCTCCGGCTGGATCAGCTGGTTTGCCCATGCAGTTGCCTGCAGCCTCTATGCAGTCGCCTTCGGAGCTTTTGCAGTCGACCTTTTCCATATTGGCGGGGTGGACCTGGCAAAAGTCATCCCCTCAGCTTTAGGCTATGAACCGCATGTAATGGCGGCAAAATTGATCGCTGTGATAATAGTCATACTTTTTGTCTATATAAATTTCCGTGGCGCTAAAGAGACAGGCCAGGCTGAAAGTTTCATCACCATAGTCAAAATCATAGTCATTGCTCTTTTTATAGGATTTGGCTTATATGCCATGTTTTCCGGCAACCTTTCCGAGCCCTGGCAGGGACATTTTCAAGGTTTTTTCCAAAAAGGTGCAAGCGGCATAATCATAGCTATGGGCCTTACCTTTATTGCTTTTGAAGGATACGAGATAATCGCCCAATGCGGGGAAGAAGTTAAAGACCCCAAAAAAAATATCCCTCGTTCGATCTTTCTTTCCCTGTTAATAGCAGTGCCTATATATATATTGGTAGCATTTGTGGCCCTGGGTGCTGTCACCCCTGAAGGTGGTCAGCCTACCTGGCAGTATTTGGGAGCAAATGGCGAACTGGCCATGATGGAAGCAGCCGAACATTTTATGATGGGCAGAATAGGCCGGATCATTTTCCTCATCGGTGGTCTTTTTTCCACTATGTCTGCGCTGAACGCAACCATATATTCTTCTTCCCGGGTAAGTTTTGCCATGGGACGGGACCATAACCTGCCGGGAATATTCGCAAAGATACATGCAAAAAAAAGAACCCCTCACATAGCTGTATTTATATCCGGAGCTCTGATTATTTTTATGGCAGTCTCCCTTCCCATAGAAGACATTGCCAGTGCCACTGATGCCATGTTCCTTCTGCTTTTTGTTTTTGTAAACCTGGCAGTTATCAACTTGCGTAAAAACCGGCCTGATCTGGATAGAGGATTTAAAGTTCCGCTTTTTCCTTTTATCCCCATTTTAGCTGCTGTGCTGAATCTTTCTTTAGCAGTATTCCTCTTTTTATACCGGCCTTTGGGCGTCTGGGTTTGTATCGGCTATATCCTTCTGGGTATTTTCATTTTCTACCTCTATGCCCGTAAAAAAGAATTTACTGCCAAGGCAGAGCCTGTCATCCATGCAGAACAGCCGCTTATTCCGCAGGAGCCCCGAGATTTCCATATCCTGGTTCCACTCGCCAATGAAAAGACCGCAGATCAATTACAATGGTTTGCTGTAAGGATGGCCAAAGCCTATGATGCCGATATAACTCTCCTGAATGTTATCCATGTACCACCCCAATTACCCCCCAGTGAAGGGCGTAAATATCTTGAAAGTGCCTGTACTTTATTGGCAAAAGCTATTACTTATGCAGAGGATGAAGGAGTGCCTGTTTTTTCTCAGGTAAAAGTAACCCATAATATCCCAAAGGCTATAATCGAGACCTGTACTGAAAAAAAGATCGACCTTATGGTGCTTGGCTGGGAAGGCAGAATAAAAGCTCACAACAGGGTTTTTGGCACCACTCTGGATGAGATAGTCCAAAATACAGTATGTGATATCACTCTTTTATGCAGGCCCCCGGCAAGGGACTTAGAGATTTCCCGGGTTATAGTACCTGTAAGCAATATCAAATATGCTTTGCTTTCTCTTAAAACAGCTGCAGCTTTAGTTAAAGATAAGGGCACCCAGATTGTGCTTTTTCATGCCACCTATCATGATGATCTGGAAGGGATTAAAAAGAAATATATAGACGAGCTGCAGAAATATGCTAAAGAGATCGATCCGGAGCGCTACCAGGTCATTATTAAAAAGACAAATCGTATGGAGGACGCTATTTTTGAAGAGGCTCAAAAACATGATCTCATAATTATGGGAGCGCCTGAAGAGGGTCTGGTCAGGCGGGCTCTGTTTGGCGACATCCCGGTTAATATAGCCCAGAGAATAGATGCTCCCCTGATCCTGACCAAGAGATATGATGGTAATGTCAAATCCTGGTTCCAGAAGTTTTTCGGCTCCCGCAAAACCATGCTGGAATAAGCGAGCTTACCTGATTTTATCTCTATAGGTATTAATCTGTTTGCCTATTCAATAATACCATCAATTTGCTTCTCATGTTTGTCGCGTCAAAAATAGTAGTTCGGCTCAGTATCGAACTGGACAATATGTCAATAAATATTTAAATCCAGGAGTTCCCCCAATTTTTTAAACTTACAGGTGATGTAAGCCCTGAATACGGGTAAGTCCCTGCAAAAGACAGGGATTTCCCCCAGCGGGGAAATCCCTTCCTGTCCTCACAACGCTCTCCTCGAGATTCTCTCGAGGAA
>JAUWNW010000128.1 GCA_030612445.1 Candidatus Aminicenantota bacterium | reverse complement strand
ATTCCCTCCGATAACGACAACTGCCACATCTGATTTCTGGGCAATTGCCACAGCTTCGTCAATGTTTTCTCGTTCAAAATCTTCAATACTTACACCCTCTGCATAGAGCACTTCCGCTTTTTCTCCTACATGGTTTTTGATACCATCAAGAACAGAAACAAAATAGCGTGCTTTAGGGGTAGAATAACCACCCAGCAGTTCTTCATCGGCATTAGGCCCGATAACTGCGATCCTCTTCAATTTTGCCTTATTAAGGGGGAGGGTATTGTTTTCATTTTTTAGGAGAATGATCGCTTTATGTGCTACTTTAAGAGCCATTTTATTGTGGGCAGGATCGTTTAAGACATCCTCAACATTTTTTCGGGGATTGGGGAGACGATTGAGTTGACTGAAATAATCAGAACCAAGGTCACGACCGCGGATTGAATCAGAATAGGTAACTTCTTTATAATCAGTTTTGCCCTTGTCTCCGGACAACTCATAATCCTGCCATTTAACAATATCTCTGCCATCATCGAATAAACCGAGTTTAAACTTGGCTTGCAATCCGTTTTTACCAGCGTTATCGAGTAGGGCAGCCGGGATAGAACCATTTTTCACGCCTTTTACAAGCGAGGCGCCATATGCACGTCCGGTATCCCACGACCGCTCCCAGGCCAATTCTGTATCAACTCCTACTTCTAAGGAAAGCCGGGCAGCTTCAGTCCAATTCTTTGCAACATGCATAAATTGCATCAAGTTGTAAATATCATTATTGTCGGAAACAACCAAACCGTCAAAACCGTATGTATCCCGGAGTATATCATCCATAATATGCTTATTTGCATGACAGGGAACACCATTGAGGCTGTGGTGCGCGGGCATGATGCTGCCAACATGTGCTTCTTCAACCGCGGCTTTAAACGGTGGAAGATGTATTTCATGGAGGCTCCGTTCCGAAACATCAAAGGCAGATCCATTCAAACCGGCAATCGGTTCGCCATCAGCAACAAAATGCTTGGCTGTTGCCATAATATGAGTCTTATCAAAGTATTCTTCCCCAGTGCCTTGTACTCCCTTGATAAAGGCAACTCCGATCCTGGAAACTAGGCAGGGGTCCTCCCCGTAACTTTCCTCTATTCTGCCCCAGCGTGGATCTCTGGCAATGCCCAGCATAGGTGAATAAACATGATGTACTCCGAGCGCCCGGGCTTCTGTGGCAATAATAGTTGCCATCTCTTCAATAATATCCGGATCCCATGTACTTGCCAGGGCTATTGCCATAGGGAAACTCGTTGCATATGGCAAGCATATGCCGTGGAGTGCCTCTCCCGCCTGCATATGGGGGATACCCAGCCGGGCGTTTGCGTTTGGGAAAAATGAAGCCAATTGATGCGCTTTTTCTTCGATCGTCATTCTCGAGAGGAGATCATTTACTCGAGCTTCAAGTGTGAGTTCAGGATTTTTATATGGAGGTATTTCGTAAGATAATCCTATATGTATCCCGGACATAAATATGCCTAAAACAGCACATGTTTTTAAATATCCTTGAAATAATTTCTTTTTACTCATTATTATCTCCTACATTATTTAAAGTAGAGTTCCCAGAAACTGACCTGCCCTTTGTCCTTACAAAGATTGACTGGTTTTCCATCTTTGAACACCATCTTTAATTTTCTGAGATTTGATATATTATCCAGGGGATTATCTTCGACTACAATCAAATCAGCGATCTTTTCTCTTTCAATGGTACCAAGCTTATCCAGGACACTGCACATTTCTGCACAATTTCTAGTGGCAGCAATTAGTGCCTGCATTTCGGTCAATCCTGACAAAACAAGTTGCTCAATTTCTAAAATACCGAGTTCTCCCAGCGGATTCGAGTCGCTTCCACTAAGAATCTTTACTCCTGCTTTAGCTGCTTTGACGATGATCTCCCGGTGTCTTGCTGCCACTCTCTGAGGTCTCTCATCGGCATTGGCTACTAAAATCCTTCCCTCTACAACATCTTTTTCATCAGAGAATCCCAGTTTCGCCAGCCTATCTTCGCGCTCCCGAATATATTCTTCACTCAGATTACACACAACTGTGGGACACAAAAATGTGCCCTTTTCAGCCATAAGTTGAATAGTTTCATCGGATATCATTGTTCCATGTTCAATGCAGTCAACACCTGCTACAACTGCCCTATGCGCACTCTCTCCCCCGGAATGGGCAGTTACCTTTAGCCCATGTTTATGGGCAAGCTCAATTATTGTGGCCATCTCATCTGCTTGGAGAGGAGGAGCAAAAATTTTCACAAAATCAATTCCTCTTGCTATATTTTCCCGCACAGCCTTCCGTATTTCATCTGGTCCATCTGCGTAGATCTCAACAGGCCAGTCAGGTTCCAAGGGATTTCCTTGGGAGGGAGTCACAACTTTCCCGGCAGTATAAAGACGGGGTCCGACAAAAACACCCGCGTCAAATGCATCTCTCCAAGCGATATCGATATAGTCCCGTTCCCCCACTACTCTGAGGCCTGTAAAGCCCCTGCTGAGTGCATCCATAGCGTTTCTGCCCGCCCGAATAGCTGCTGGAAGGGTGGGTTCGTGTCCGAGCATATTGTGTAGATCCGGAAGCAGATCGGATAGATGTACGTGCATATTCCATAAGCCTGGGAGCACATATGCTCCTTTAAGGTCAAACACCAGTACATTCTTTTCTCCAGGAGTTTGATGATAGGATCCGTGTTTTATTTCTGTAATAGTATTACCGGTAATAACCAATGTTACGCCTTTCATGGGTGCCTCACCTGTACAATCTATTACAGAACAATTGGTTAGAACAGTTTTCAAGGGTCCGGTATCTTGAGCAAATATTTGGTTTGAAATAAGAAAAAGCACTGCCAGAATAAAAACGTTAAGCTTATTTAGAATCTTCATAATTCCTCCTCACTGTTTAATATGATTTTGCTTTATTTGTTTGATGACTTTTTTCCTTCATAATATACTATACTCTGCGTTAAGTAACTATTCTATTTGTTATAAGACTATTTAGCCTGAACTATTCATAAAAAATGTCGATATATATAATAAGTTTTGCCATGTCAATATTTTACAGTGATTCCTATATAGGTTCAGTTGACCACTTTGTTTTCGATGTAATTTATATTTGTAATCGACATTTTTTACCTTACAGGCGAGCCGATCTTACCGTATCTGCTTTGTTGCAGCGGATTCGCGGTGAAGGACCACAGCTTCATCCCCTGCGCCTCACATCTACGGCAACCTCGACTTGTGAATAATCCAGGTTAGATTGCCTTATTATGAATGAAGCTGTAGTATTTCATCGCGAATTTGGCTTAGCCTTCCATATGTGGTAAATTCAAATTGCCTTTATCTAAAAAAATGCAGATTATTATAGGACAAGGATCTTTATGAAAAAATTAATGATTTTGCCCGGGATTTCAAACAATAACTGATTTAGTAAAATATTTAAAAATAAATGGAGGAGTTGCTATGGAAAGAAGAAAGTTTTTAGCTGCGGCAGGTATTGCTCCGCTAGGTATGGCTTTTTCTAAACAACTGCCAAATAGTAAGGATTATAAGGACATTCCCAGCGAGCTTTTTGATCCCTGGCTGGAAATCAATACCAAAAACCTTGCATGGAACGTCTCCCAAGTTCGTAAACGGGTAAATAATCTCCCCATTATGGCTGTGATAAAATGCAATGCCTATGGGCATGGACTTATTGGGACTGCCAAGGTTCTTGAAAAACAGAATATCCAACAATTTGCTGTTGTTAAAGTACAGGAAGCGTTATTGCTGCGGGACAAGGGAATAAAAGGGACGATTTTAAACTTTGGTTCTTTTTCACAGCAAGAAGCGGAACAGATTGTCCAAAAAAATATATCTCAGTCAGTATTTTCTGAAACGGTTGATACACTTGCTAAAGCAGCGCGTAAGTTAAACAAGCGGGCAAAGGTTCATATCAAAGTGGATACCGGTTTGGGACGCGTCGGGGTACCTTATTATTATGCTATGTCTTTTATAGAAAAAGTTGCTTCAATGCCGGAAATTGCCATTGAGGGTATATTTACAACTCTAACTGAAGAATTGGATTTTGATAAAATCCAGGTGGAACGGCTTGTTCAGATATGCGATGAAGCAATAAAAAGGGGAATATCAGTGGGAATAAGACATGCTGCAAGCAGTGCGGCAGTTTCCAATTTCCCCGGTTCATTTTTAGATATGGTACGACCCGGGAATTGTCTTTATGGTCTAGAGAAGTTACCTAACCTTGAACTAAAGCCTGCAATGTCGCTAAAGACAAGAGTAATATATGTGAAGAATATGCGCCCGGGAGAAACCGTTGCCTATCACAGGCGGGAAAAAATTGAAAAAGATACATTGATGGCTACCCTGCCTTTGGGTTATTATGACGGGTATCCGCATAATGGGGTAAATAAAGCAGAAGTATTGATCCAGGGACAGCGGTGGCCAATGGTTGTATATATGTCAGCAAACCATGTTACCGTAGATATAACAGGTTCCAAAGGAATAAAAATTGGCGCTGAAGTTGTCTTATTTGGCGTTCAGCAGGGCGAGGAAATATCAATCGGAGACGTGGCGAAATGGGGAGAAAGTTCTGTGTACAAAGTTGCTATTAAAATGAATACTCTTCTCCCGCGGATCTACGTCGAGTAATGAGAGGATATTTTTTTCAACAGAAGGAGTTAGCCTGAACTATTCATAAAAAATGTCGATATTTATGATAGCTCTTTTTAAATCAATATTTTACACTGAATCCTTAGCTCAGAAGAATTACCAGTATTACTCCCAGAGTTAGCATAAATATCCCGGTTATTAGATGAAAACGGGGGAGTTTATCCTGCCGCCAGCGCTCTACCCGGGCAGTTGTGGTAAAGCCTAGCCCTACACCCAGAGTTATCAGGATAAATGGGATAATAAAGATGAGATTATAAAGTAGTAACAGCCAGACTGCCTGTAAACGGGATGCTGTGTGGCTTAACATACCGATTATGACAACATATGGCCCTGATGTGCAGGGTAAAAGAAATAGGCTTATTAATAGTCCGGTAAAAAAAGCTCCTGGTATGGAGGTAATACCTGATGTTATCCGCTTCAACGCCGGCTGCCAAGTGGGGGGAACCTCGATTCGGAAACGGTTACCCGGGAAAAAACTGTCTTTGATATTCCAGGCTCCTATTATTATTGCCAGGCAGGCAGTGATTTTATAGATGATTTGCTGGATTCCTGAGATTTTTAATGCTGAAAAAAGGCCTAATCCCATAAGAAAGTAGGATATATAACAAGCTCCGGTAAAGGCGAATCCAGCGCCCAGCACGCGCCGTTTTTTTCCGCGGGAAGCAAGTATTATGGTCCCCAGAAGCAGCACCAGTACTGCACAAGCACAGGGATTGATAGCATCTACTGCGGCAGCTCCTAAAACCGCAGGCAGAGTAAGGCGCTTGTGTATTTTGACCTGAGAGTCTTTCTGGTTTAGAAGTTTAAGAGGGGATGCGGTTTTTTCCCGCAGAGCTAAGCGGACTGCTATTTCGATCTCCCTTTGAATACGGCGGCTGCTTCCCTGGAAAGCATTCTTACCGATAAACAGGGCAGGGGTGCCTTTTTTTAGAATATCTTCAGAATCAAAAAACCGGGCCAACTGCATGAGCAGTTCGGCATTTCCAGGTGCATGGATTTCATATCTTTTTATAGATACCGGGTAATTGGGTTTTATCCTCTGCTTAAAAAAATCCTCTATCTTGGCACATTCCGGGCATCCGGTCTCATAAAAGTAAATCAGTTCGATAGTATCTGCGGAAGAGGTAAAAAAAAAGAGAAATAAAATTACCGGAATAATGGTTATATTTAATTTTTTCACAGGGGGTTTTTTGAGAAGTTAGATTTTTCCGGAAATTAAATTTTTTACACCATTCTGTTTCTTCCACTCCTTAAGCCCACCTACAAGGCTTATATACTGGGGAAAACCTTTTTGCCTGAGTCTGCGGGCTGTTTTATCGCTCTCTTTTCCGTCAATAGAATAGAGATATATGATGACCTCATTGGAGAGAGTTTTGGCTGCTGTTGCAGCCCATATGTCGATTTTATCTGCCGGAACATTGATTGCACCTATGATGTGTTCCTTCAGAAATTCTCCGGGGGAGCGCGTATCAATAAGCACAAAAAAGTTATAGGTCATCTCCCCGATAGGAGCCTGATAGGATTCAAGGGGAAGGACCTTGCCTTTGACCTTTAAGGTCAAGGGGCTTTTATCCGGGTTATTGTAATGGATCTCTATTTTTTTATCTATGGATACACCCCCATAACCCAGGCTTTCGAACACATATTCGAGTTTAAGGGATTCTCCAGGGGAGAGGGTGGATTTCGCTAGGGGCTGAGACTGAACACAGGCAGCAAAGGTGCGGATCTGCAGGATGCTGACCTCGACCGTTCCGGGATTGGATAAGGTAAAGCTTACCGGAGCTTTGATCCCTTCGCGGACAGTACCAAAGTCTACAAAGGCTTTGTCTGCCTTCAATGATGAAGATTGGGAAGAAAAGACATCAGCAGATAATAGGTTAAAGGCAATTAATACAAATAGTATTTTGACTGTAGAGGGGATAGATTTATTTTTTCTTATAGACATTGTTTCATTGTTAAAAAATATTACCTGGAAAATAGAAAAGAGTAAATGGAAAATAGCAGAAAAACAAAGTTATTAATAGTTATTCGTAGTTATTTTTAATAACACTGGCGAAGCCAGTAATAACTATTAATAACGCTGGCTCTGCCTGCAAATAACTTAGAATTTTCATTCTGCCTTTCCTGTTTTCCCTGTAGTTCCTGATTTATCTGCAGCGCATCCAGTCGGAAGCCTGGTAAATATGTTCCAATTCTTTCCAGAAATCCTTCATATCACAGGTCATAATCACCAGGTCCTGGAGTTTTTCGGACTTGTCTGTAACATAGTCTGGAATTATGATTTCATGGCTGAATCCTAATTTTTTTACAAGGTTTCTAGCACTTTTCTGTTTTTTCATCATTTTTACGACTAACTTTTTTACTCCGTTATCCGCTGCCAGGTAATAGAGTCTGCGTGCTAGCATAAGACCTATACCTTTATGTTGGTAATCTCTTGCTACGATCAATCTCAATTCCCCCTGATTTTTCCGCCAGTCATCGTGAGAGAGCTCTAAAGCCCCAGTAGCAATGATCCGGTCATTATGGAGCACAGCTAATCGGATATCTTTTTTATGCAAAGCGTCAGATATTCTGTTTTTTACGATTTCTTTATTAGTGACATCGATACGAAGATATTTCTGGTCTTTTAAGGGAAGTGAAGTATAAAACTCCATGAGATTTTCCAGGTCATCAAGAGTTAATTCCCGAACATCTAGTTCGGTTCCATCCTTTAATATCATTTTTTTTTGCAAAAAATACCTCCTTATATAGTATTTCTTTTCCAGATATCCATTATTGCGATGAGCCGAATTTTACGCTCCACTCTACAACATTATCGGATTCAGCGTCTATCTGGCCTGAAAGTTTGACTTCCAGGATGCTGCCTGTCAGTTTGGAGTAAAGGATTTCTGGGCCTGCTTTGATGTCTGAAGCAGTTTTGCCTTCAGGGACGTGGATAAAAAGCGAATAATCATCTCCTCGTATAACCTCTGATAAGCCACTTAAAATTTCCTGTTCAGAATCCCAGATGAGTTTTTTAAGGCTTACTGCACAGGTTATATGCCGCGATGTGGCAATAAGTTGGGGCCTGGGGAGTACTGGTTTAATAATAAAGACTCGAGTGCCGTGGGCCGGGATAGATGCTGTAACTGTGTCACGTGTTATTTCCTTTAATTTCTGGCTCCAGAAATCAAAGATCAAATATTCTTTATCTGTGTCCAGTCCCAAGTCGTCTTTAAGCAAAATTGTATCGGTCCCTGCCTCATCTTTCCAGTTAAAGAGAGCTGCAACATCATAGACTCCAGCCTCAGAATTAACTTTAAGGTCAACAGCACGCGGGAATTCTTCAACCTGGGGGCAGCACCAGATTACCCCGTCTTTTTTTTCAGATTTAAGTTTATATGAATAAAGGTCGATAGGTACGATGTGGGTAGTAGGCATAGTTTTTTGGTAGAGTTCCAGTTTTTTCCGGGACAGTTTATTCATGAAATCACTGGCCATATACAATTGTCCGGTGAGAGCGATAGCAGTAACGACTGTACGGCCTTCTTCCAGGGTCAGAGGATTACGGAGCATGGCTGCATCCGGGTCGCAGTGCCAAGTGATATTATTGAGATAATTTCCACCAAAGAGGGAATGAAAATAGGTCTGCATGGACATGCCGCCTTCTTTTTCCGGGTACCAGATAGCCTTGTCATC
>JAUWNW010000209.1 GCA_030612445.1 Candidatus Aminicenantota bacterium | reverse complement strand
CTCAATTCGGATTTATTGTTATCACTCTGGGTAACCGGGGGGGACATCCCAGCCGTTCAAAGTGGTACCATAACTACGGGTACGGAAATCTGCGTGATTACGGCCTGGCTGATAAAAAAGCAACCATTGAACAGCTGGCTTACCGGAATCCATTCATCAACATTGACAGAGTCGGTATTTTTGGCCATTCCGGGGGAGGTTTTATGTCAACTGCAGCTTTGCTTGTCTATCCTGATTTTTTTAAAGTAGCGGTATCATCTTCTGGCAACCACGAGAACAACATCTACAACCGCTGGTGGAGTGAAAAACACCATGGAGTCAAAGAAGTAGTCGATGAAGAAGGAGAAATTAAATTTGAATATGACATTGAAAAAAACTCTGAAGTCGCAGATAACCTAAAAGGACACTTACTGATCACCACTGGAGATATCGATAACAACGTTCACCCTGGAAACACAATCCGCCTTGCAAACGCCCTCATCCGCGCTAACAAACGTTTCGATTTCTTTCTCTTCCCGGGACAGCGCCACGGATACGGTGATATGGATAAGTATTTTTTCTGGCTAAGGGCGGATTATTTCTGCAAACACCTTATCGGTGATTATTCCCAAAACGTAGATATGGTTGAGCTAAATAGGGAGATCGAAATGAGCGGAGATAAGAAGAAATAATCATTTTGTAGTGTTTGACAATATAACAAGGAAGTAATTTTTTTCCCGAGGGACTCCCGGCGGAACACTTAAAAAACCTCCAAAAAATTATATACGAAAGGATAAAAACAGAAGGCAAGCGTTCGATTTCCTTGACTCAGTAGGGCGACAAAAGGCACTTCTACTTTAAAAGCTGCCGATTAATTTCAAAAAAACCTGGTGGTTCTTATTAACTGCTACTCCGAACCATGGATCCCCTATTTGGTATCCAAATTGAACTGACGCAAAAGGCGGCAGGATAGTGTAGTCGCAGAGCAGTTGCACATTTGTTTTCTTTATAGCTGTATTGATTTGAAAAAAACCTTTAAAATGAAGATTTTCAGCCATTAAATAATCTGTTTTTATCTTAGCGATAGAAGTAGATTGGAACATAAGGTCAGGATTATCATCGTACTTTAAATTACAGAAATAAAACTCGATAAATAAACCCTGGTTAATCCTATTACTCTTGATAAACTCCATCATCCAAAAAGTAAGGCCAAAATTCTCTCCCGTTGAAAATGTAAGCTTGAATAGATTCCCGTTCCCTTTATCCATTCCTGATGTTAATTTTGTCCTGTGATTTTTAAAATCCTCAAAATACCGCCACCAATGCGACACAGATACTGTAGGATCATCTCCCGGCTCCCATCCACCAGTCAACACTGGCCCTCGGATATCTTCATTAAGTCTGTATTCCTGAGTATGTTCTATGCCAACTTCCCAATCAGATCTAAATTTAAAATAGAGACCTTCGTCAATCTTCCAGCTGCGGAGGGTGCCCTCCATACCCCAGAAAATATTATAATTTGAATTATATCTGATATAATCAAAGCTTCCTCCCTGGAATACAAACTTTTTAACCAAAGCTAAGTCGATCTCTTTTCGGTTATCGTCAGGGATAAAACCTATATGGTTAACATTTTCTCCAAAATGCTCACCTAACTGAATATAGTTGAGATGAGCATGGAAAGTATCTGAATCATAAACCGGACCTACAGAAAAAGCAAAATTATCTTTGTAATCTCCATAACTGGCAGCAAACCGGCCGGAGAGTTTGAACTTATTGCTAAAAAATATTCCCGCATCAATACCTGCAGCTCCGTAGTTTTTTCCTCCCTCCCGCTTATTGGAGGCGGTAAGACCAAGGAAAGAGGAATTAGAGAACTCTTTTTTAAGGTTAAAAGTCGAATAATTTGCCCGGCTTCCATCATTTGACTCATCTTTATCCGAGATAACACTCATCCCGGAGTATTCAAACGACCCGGATTTTCCCTGCAGACTTACTCCCCCATCAATATCACCGATCCGCTTTGTATAAAAAAGTCCAAATTTCTGCTGGTTACTCCCCGGTATTTCCTGGAAAAAATTTCTTTTCTCAGGTATATAGAGTTCGTAGGCTGACAGATTCACCATCTCATTGTCAGGTTCCACAGTTACAAATTCAGGATTGATCACTGTGCGGGCAGATGTCATTTGATTAAAGGAGTAGCTGAAATCAAGGCCGGCTCCGTGCATAAAACTTTCGCCTGTTTCCTTTGTGGTTATTAAATGAGTAACCAGCTCCGCTTTTTTTATCGACCTTTTCAGCTCAAGCATCTGTAAATCTCCCATCTCCTCTACTTTAAAAGCAGGATCAAGCGGGCCTTTTTGAAAAATACTATCAAGACGGGGAACGACTCTGGACAAACTGAGGCCCAGGGAAATATTTTCATCCGGCCTATATCCAAGGCAGCTGAGATCGATCGCTATCTCTGCACACCAGCCGAAATCCCCCCTTCGTCCGGCAGCCTCCCACTTTCCATCCCATTGGGAAACAACAGTAAGCGCATCCCTGCTTATCTTCCCGTCAAACTGAGCACCTAACATATTGGTCCCGAAATAATAAAAATTATTCAGATCAAATCCAGCGCTGATAAGGACATAAGCCGAGTCATCAAGTCTTATATCTTTATCCCGTTCCCTGATATCAGCGAAAATTTTCTCAGGCTCAGAGTCATAGCAGTAGAAAG
>JAUWNW010000032.1 GCA_030612445.1 Candidatus Aminicenantota bacterium | reverse complement strand
TGTGACTCTCCTTCCCATTTGGTTGAATAGAATTTTATATCAAAGGAAATATAGGAAGTCAATTTTTCTAAATTCATAAAAAATAATAAATGATTTTTTTTTATGAATAGTTCAGTTATGGATTATGATTCTGGGAATATCGTTTTCTGCAAGCAACTTTTCAAAATCCTTTATTTCATTTTCAACCAGACCCTTAAAAATCATCTCAGCTTTGGTAAGCTGTTCGTTTAAGTCTTTAAACCTGGCATAAATCGCCTGGGTGGGTTTTGAGTCCTGGGAATGGACGGCTGAATATAGATAAGCAAGCTGGTTGTCAAGTTTGACCTGATAATTAATGGGGTCCTGGCCGCTTTCATTTTTGGTCTGGATAAGGTCCTCCTCCAGAGAATCAAGTTTTTTTACGAGTTTTTCAGCAGCGGTTTTAATGTCTTTAGTAAAACCTGCTTTAACCGTACGTAAGGAGATATTTTTTATCTGTTCTCTTATATCCCGTACTTTTTTGATGAGTTTGTGGCTTAAAGTAAATTTTTCGCCTGCTTTGGCCTGAAGGTCAAATTGCTCCTGCAGGTCCTTAACTGAGATTGTCTTCCACCTGGGGTCTTTTAATACCTCAAAACTCTGTATTTGACTGTCTTCTCCTTTTGTAAGCCTTATCTTATATGTTCCAGGTACGGCTTTAGGGCCTCTGGTATAACTTAAGGAGATCACTGCTTCCTTGATCTTCTCTGGTGCTTTGTATGTTAAGTTCCAGGTAAGATTGTTTAACCCTTTTTCAGCTTTTACCTCAGCAAATGTATAAATAACCTTATCCTCCCGGTCAAGTATTTCAACTTTGACAGAATCAGGTTTTTCAGGCTTTTCTCGCAGATAGAAATACACTGAAAGCCGGGAAAGTGTCCCCCGCACCTGGGTCCTGTAAGCATTTTCCGGTTTAAACAAAACAGCATTTTTCCCAGCCTGGTCTTTTTTAAGCTGATGAAGAAGGGAGATGTCATCCAAAATCCAGAATGCTCTTCCCTGGGTGGAAACAACCAAATCCTTTTGAAAAACCAGCATGTCAGTTATGGGAGTGATGGGTAGATTAAGCTGGAATTTCTGCCAGTGCTTCCCATCATCAAAGGAGATAAACATGCCGAATTCAGTCCCGGCATAGAGCAGCCCTTTCCGGTTAGGGTCTTCCCGTACTGCTCTTACAAAATAATCCTCAGGAATGCCTCTGTTTCTGTCTGTTAACAGGTCCCAGGATTTTCCGTAATTTTCTGTCCTGAAAATATAGGGCTTAAAATCATTGTCCCTGTATTTATAAACTGCCATAAACACCCGCCCCGGATATTTAGCAGAAATATCAAACATATTTACAGTTCCTTCTTTAGGCATATTTTTGGGAGTAACGTTTTCCCATTTTTTTCCGCTATCTCGCGAAACATGGACCAAGCCGTCATCCGAGCCTGCCCAAAGCACTCCCTTTTCAAGGGGTGATTCTTCAAAAGCGAAAATAGTGCAGTAAGTCTCCACTCCCGTACAATCATGCTGTACGGGGCCGCCGGCCCTGCCAAGATAAGCATCGATGTTTTGAGTAAGGTCAGGGCTTATCACCTTCCAAGTTTGGCCCTCGTCTGTGGATCTGTGTACATAATTTGAGGTTATATAGAGGACCTTTGGGTTAGAGGGGGAAAACCGGATAGGGAAATTCCATTGAAACCTGAATTTAAGATCACGCCCGGCAATGCCATCATGCAGCTCAGGATAAGCATTGATTCCTTTTTCATGTCCGTTCTTCCTGTCAAGGCGAGTTAAGATTCCTATATAATTCCCGGCGTAGATTACATCCGGATTTCTTGGGTCTACTGCAATATGTCCACTTTCGCCTCCGCCTACCGCATAAAAAGGTTGACTCGGCCTCCCCTGGCTGGAAATAGAGATTGAGGAGTTATCCTGCTGGTCTCCATATACCCTGTAAGGAAATTGATTATCAACTGTAACCCGGTATATCTCTGCTGTGGGCTGGTTCATCTGGGCAGACCAGGACTTTCCCCCATTAAAGGACACATTTGCTCCCCCGTCATTGCTCTGGATCATAATATCCGGGTTTTTGGGGTTTATCCAGAGGCAATGATTATCCCCATGAGGATTACGAATCCTCTCAAATTCTTTGCCGTCATTAAGAGATTTATAAAATCCTGTGTTTAAAACATAAACTGTGTGTTCAGCTTTTGGATCGGCAAATATCCTGGAATAATACCAGGCTCGCTGCCGGAAATTATGGTCCCGGTTTACTCTCTTCCAGCTTTTCCCGGCATCCTCTGACATAAATATTCCACCTTTTTTCTCATCATAAGATTCCTGGATGACCCAGATTCTTTCTGGATTAACAGGTGAAACTGCCACACCTACACGCCCTACAACTCCAGTCGGAAGCCCCCCTTTAAGCTGCTTCCATGTATCTCCTCCGTCTGTGGTTTTATATACACCACCGTCTTCTCCCCCATCAATAATAAGTCCAGGGTTTTCTTTCAGCCTGCCACATGCCGGCATAGATGATGCGGGGGTTTGTATAATCCATAACCAGATCAATACAGCCAGTTTTATCATTTACAAAAAGTACTTTTTCCCAATTCTTGCCTCCATCCCGAGAACGGTAAACACCTCTTTCGGGGTTGGGGCCGAATATATTTCCCAGCACAGCGGCATAAACAAGGTCATGATTGCCAGGGTGGATTTGGATTTTCCCGATCTGAGCCTCAGTATCCAGTCCCATTAGTTTCCAGGTCTTACCAGCATCTGTGGATTTATAGATTCCTCTGCCAGTGGATATATTTCCCCTGGGGCTGGCTGATCCGGTACCAACATAAACCACATTTGAGTCTGAAGGAGCAACCTCGACAGAACCGATAGAGCCTACTTTAAAAAATCCATCGGAAACATTGTCCCAAGTAATTCCTCCATCCATAGTCTTCCAGACTCCCCCGCCTGTAGAGCCCATATAATATTTCAAGGGAGCATCAGGTATTCCAGTGACAGCAGTTACCCGCCCTCCCCGGGTGGGTCCGATAAACCTGTACTTTAAATTTTTATAAAGTATAGGGTCAATGGTCATATTTTTTTCCTCAGCAGAAGAGATCCCGCAAAACAGGATGATAATTGCTACTGTTCCCAAAATAAATACGGTTAGTTTTTCAAATCGGTTTTTCATTTATAGACTCCCATTCATTAAATTTTTACGTCTTTTTTTTATCATATTAAATCCTCTTTAAAAATCCAATAAAAAAAGGAATTATATTTTATATTGATTTTTTCCCCTTTCTCACACTCTGGAGTTATCTTCCAATTTTTTTCTTTTTTTAATAATTAAGGTCAACCTTAACTGCAGACAGTGAGCTGGCCAGGATACTGGTAAATCCCGGAGAAAGCCATCCGGAACAACGCGGGCATGGTTCCTCGAGAGAATCTCGAGGGGAGCGTTGTGAGGACAGGAAGGAATTTCCCCGCTGGGGGAAATCCCTGTCTTTCGCAGGGACTTACCAGTATCTAGGCCTCACAAATTTCGTAAGTTTGAAAAAAATTGGAATGGAACTCCAGTCATTATTCTTATTGACCTTTTAAGATCAGATATAATATTGTTCAAGTATCTGGAGAAAATCATGTTTGTAAAATATGCTGTAATATTTGTTTTTTTGGTTTTTATGGGCTGCATCGGGCGGATAGAAACATCTAACATTACAAAAAAACCCGAGTTATTACCTTCAATGTCCGAACAGGGAATGGTAAGCACTGCTCACCCTCTCGCTACAGAAGCGGGTATAAAAATCCTAAAAAAGGGCGGCAATGCTTTTGACGCAGCTATAGCTGTAGCAGCCACACTTAATGTTGTGGAACCTATGATGTCCGGTATTGGAGGTTATGGCACTATCCTCATTTATGATGCAGAAAATGAGGAGATCCGTTTTCTTGACTCTTCCGGCAGGATTCCTCAAGCCTTGGATTCTGATGTTTTTCGCAAGCCCAATCCGGATTATCTAAAAAACCGGCGGGGTGCAAAAGCTGTTTCAACTCCTGGAAATGTAAACGCCTGGGAAGCGATGTCAAAGGAATATGGAAAATTGGTATGGAATGAATTATTCGAACCTGCGATAAAAATAGCCCAAGATGGGTTTGTTATCAGCAAAGGAACTGCCCGTATGATCAAATCTGCTTTTAACTCTTTCCCTGAATATGCAAGGGGATTTTATGGTCACAAGGGCAATCCTTTGAAAGCAGGCAGTTTGCTGAAGCAAAAAGACCTGGCAGGTTCTTTGAAACAAATTGCAGATAAAGGGGCAAAAGCAGTATACGGCGGTAAGATCGGCCAGGCTATTGAAAAAGAAATGAAAAGATCCGGCGGCTTTCTCTCCTTAGCTGACTTGGTTGCAGATCAGGCTGAATGGTGGGAGCCTATTCATATAACATATAGAGATTGTGATATATATACTGCCTCGCCCCCAGCTACAGCATTTCCATCGCTAATACGCCTTGGTATGATAAGCCGTTTTGATGCCGCTAAATTAGGGCACAATACAACAGCTTATCTTCACTGTTTTGCCGAAGTTACAAAACATGCTTTCTGGTGCCGCCTGAAATATGCCGGTGATCCGGAAATAAATCCTCCTCCCCTGGACAAACTTCTTTCTGAAAACTATTGGGAAGAGGAAACCGCTAAAATAAATATGGACAAAGCAAAAGCATTTAAACCTCCAAAAAAAGAAATAAATCAAGGGAGCAATACGACCCATTTTGTGGCAGCAGATAGATGGGGAAATATTGTTTGCGCTACTCAAGCTCTTGGGAATGTTTTCGGGAGCCGTATCATGCCAAAGGGCACTGGTATCTGGCTTAATAATTCGCTCACTTACTGTACTTTTGAGCCCAAGGGAAACCCTATGGATGCACATGCAGGCCAAAGAAAACTTTCCGGTGACTGTCCAACCATAATCAGGCGCGATGGTAAGCCATGGGTGGCTGTGGGAACACCCGGGGGGCATACCATAGGTCAAACTGTACCCCAGATAGTTATAAATCTCATAGATTTTAAAATGAATATTCAGGAGGCAGTTGCCGCACCCAGAGTAAGTTTCAAAGAGCCGGACTTGCTCCTGGTAGAAGAAGGGATAAATAAAGAAGTGTTAAATAAACTTAAATCTAGAGGCCATAAGCTTAGAATATTAAAAAAACCTGAAGGGATCGGCAATGCCCATGGACTCGCTATTGAATACAATGCCAAAGGAAATCCTGTTAGATTTTTTGGAGGAACGGATCCTCGTGGCGAGGGAAAAGCAGCCGGGCCAAAAAAAGAAAAATAAGGAAATCAGACAGAGTGGGTTTTCTTAAAAAATCTTAACTTGTGATTTTGTAGATGACAGACTTTTTAAAATATTCCGTTCCGGCATTTTAGCCCCGATTTTTTTGCGCCACAGTTTAAGTTTTTTTAAGAGTTCATCTGCTTTTTCAGGTTTGGAAGCTGCCAGATCATGCTTTTCACTAATATCATCTTTTAAATTGTAAAGTTCAATTGAACCATCCTCAAACCATTCGATAAGCTTGTAATCTCCAGACCGTATAGCTCCGCATGGTGTGCAGCCTGAACCATGGTAGTGGGGAAAATGCCAGAACAATTCATTTCTCTTGAGACCTCCGGTTTGGCTGAGCAAAGGTACAAGGCTGCAGCCATCCACATGCTGTTCCGGAAGCAGAGAAAGACCGGTCATCTCCAGCATTGTCGGGAAAAAATCCATACTTATCACAGGTTCCCGGCAGATAGAACCAGGTTCAGTAACTCCCGGCCATTTAATTATCATAGGCTCCCGTATCCCTCCTTCATAGAGCCACCCCTTCCCTGCTCTAAGCGGCAGATTTGAAGTGGGTGACTTCCAATCTCCAGGAAGAGTGGAGAGCCCTCCGTTATCCGACATAAAAATTATTACAGTGTTTTCGGTAAGCTTCAGTTCATCCAGTTTCTGCATGATATGGCCCACGCTCTCATCAACACTCTGTACCATGCCTGCATAGACGGGGTCATCCTGTATCTGTTTTGTATTGCTGCTGCGCTCAGGCAGGTAATCCGGACCTTTTATTTCAGGGCTGCCTGCCAATTTATCCTGATATTTTTTCTCAAGTTCTGGTTTAGACTGGATCGGAGTATGCACTGCGTAGTGGGAAAGATATAAGAGAAAGGGTTTATCTTTGTTCTGCTCAATAAATTTCACCGACTCTGTTGTAAGCCTGTCAGTAAGGTATTCTCCTTCTTCTTCTCCCTCAAGGCCGGGTACGTCCCACCGCTTGCGCTCGTTTTTATAAGGGTAAAAATAGGACGCAGGCTGGCCGGCCCAGTGTCCGCCTTTGTTTATATCAAACCCCTGCTGCTCGGGAAAATATCCTTTATCCCCAAGATGCCATTTTCCCATAAATGCTGTGGCATAACCTGCTTCTTTAAAAACTTCTGCAATTGTAACTTCTGATAAGGGAAGCTGGTGAAGGTCCTCAGTCCCTAAAAGTTTTCGGTCTTTAGGGTCCAGGCCGGGGATCCAGTCTGTTATATTAACCCGGACAGGATGTTTACCAGATAGGATACTGGCTCTAGTAGGAGAGCATACCGGACAGGCGGCATATGCATCTGTAAAGCGCATCCCTTTTGAGGCAAGGCGGTCAATATGAGGAGTTTCATAAAATTTACTGCCATAACAGCCCGCATCCTTCCAGCCCATATCGTCAATTAAGAAAAATACAAAGTTGTGTCCCGGTTTTGCTTTAAGCTCTAAACAAGCAGGCACTGCCATAATAGCAGTACTGGCACCGATTAATTTAATAAAATCACGTCTTGAATATTTTTTTTGCATGATATCCTATTATCACCTGAACTATTCATAAAAAATGTCGATATGTTTGACACCTCTTTTAAATCAACATTTTACCCTGATCCCTAAGATATAACAATTGACCATTTCGTTCTTGCAGATGGTCTCCCTACATTGAGTAGCGACAGCCGCAGTAGTTCTGGCGGTAAAGATTCATTTCCCGAGACAATTCCAGACTGCGCTTGAACCCGTCTTTTTTTTTAAAATCGAACTCCAGGAATTTTATGCCATATTTCAGAGCTGCATCTCTTCCAGCGTTAAAGATCATCTCAGTTATTTTATGCGGAGAAATAGTAAGGGTAGTAGTAAAAAAAGGAATCTCCAGGCTTATGGCTTTTTTTGCTGTTGCCTGTAGATTAAAGCGGAAACAGACATCACAGCGCTTTCCCTTCTCAGGTTCAGCTTCCAGGCCTTTTACTGCATGTCCCCAGTCTTCCGGAGCATAGCCGGGCACAACCAGTTTAAATTTTAATTTCCGGGCAACAAATTCTGCTTCCTCTAAACGCTTCTTATATTCTGCTTCCGGAAATATATTGGGATTATGGAAAAATCCCATAACCTCATACTCCGGTTTTAAACGCTCAAAAACCGCAGTCGAATCGGGTGCGCAGCATATATGCAGGAGTATTTGCGGTTTCGAATTACCCATCCTTACACCTGCTTTGACTGCTTTTCCACATTCTGCATCTGAAGTGACATCACAACATTTTTGCTCCCCGTAATAACTATCTTAATATTTCCCCGCTGTTTCACCTCCATCAACTGGCAAAGCCTGCCCGGTAATAAATGAAGCTTCCTTTGAAGCCAAAAAAGCAAAAACCCCGGCCACTTCTTCCGGCTCTGCATGCCTTTTTAAAGGGATGTGCTCGTTTAGTTCCTCCAGCATTTCCGGAGTGTATTCTGCTTTTTGCATGGGAGTAAGCACATATCCTGGGCAGACTGCATTGACCCTGAGCCAGGGAGCATATTCCAGGGCTAAACTCTTTACAAGGGAGATAACGCCTGCTTTAGATGCATTGTAATCAGCATAAAACGGATGTCCTTCCATCCCATTTGTAGAAGCTGTGAATAAAATCACACCGGATTTCTGTTTTTTCATACGGTGTACAGCTTCTTTAGTACACAGGAACATACCGTCCAAATTAATCCGCATTACTTTAGACCATTGCTTATAATCTATTTTTAAAAATGGATTACGGATGCTTATACCGGCATTGGATATTAAAATATCTATTCCTTTTAGAATTTCATCGGCTTTTAGAAAAGCGGACTCTACCTCTTCCGGTTTGCTTACATCAACATATATTCCACCGGCAAGAGTATGATTTAGAGAAAGTTCCTGTTCAAGGGATTTTTTATCCCAGTCAAAAATCACTGTGCGAGCGCCTTCTGAAACAAACCTTTTAGCTGTAGCTAAGCCGATTCCGCTGGCGCCACCTGTAATTATAACCTTTTTTCCTACAAGGTCTTTATAAATTCCCATATGGCCTCAAGACAAATAATACTTATAAAATAGTAAATAGTAAATGGTAAATTGCAGAAAAACTAAAACCTTAAAAACAATACTATACACAGAGGGACACGGATAAGACTATAAAGTTGATTTTCTGATTTTACTGATTTACTTGAAAATGATATATTCTAATCAAGGAGAAAATAATGAAAGCTTCGATTTTAGATTTGGCAAAAAAAAGAACAGTTCTGCTTGACGGAGCTATGGGCACTGAATTATTCAAAAAAGATTTTCCCATGGGCTACTGCCCGGAGGCCTGGAATACAGATAAACCGGAAGTCATTAAGGAAATTCATAAAAGTTATTTTGAGGCCGGTTCAGATGCTGTACTGACAAATAGTTTCGGAGGAAATAAAATCAAGCTTTCTTCCTATAAACTTGGAAAACACTGCTATGAACTTAACCGTAAAGCCGCGGAGCTGGCCTTCAAAATGAAGCCTGAAGGAAAATTCGTGGGCGGCAGCATGGGGCCTACAGGAAAATTTCTAAAACCCCAGGGAGAATATACCGAAGAAGAATTTGAAGCTGCTTACTTTGAACAAGCCAGAGGTCTTTCAGATGGCGGAGTTGATTTTTTTCTTATTGAAACACAATATGACCTTTATGAAACCCTTTGCGCTTTACGTGCTGCAAAAAAAACCTCAGATATACCAATATTTGTCACCATGACCTTTAATAAAACTCCCCGTGGATATTTTACTATTATGGGCATTGATTTCTCTAAATTTGCTGAAAAAATGGCCGAATATAAAATTCCAGCTATCGGGGCTAACTGCACACTGGACAGTAAAGACATGGCTGAGTTGATCAAAATAGCCCGAGAACATACCTCCCTCCCAATTATTTCCCAAGCCAATGCAGGACAACCCCAGCCATCTTCAGATGGAAAAATCATTTACTCCCAGCCTGTGGACGACTATGTGAAATATATACCTCAAACAATCAAAAACGGAGCAGGAATAATCGGAGGATGCTGCGGCACTGACCCGGTCTATATAAGCAGAATAGCAGAGATATTAAAATTAGGCTAGCTTAGGCCTCTCCTGATTTTCCTGTAGTTTATGTTTTTCCTGGCTTTCCAAGACGCCTTATTTTCGGTAGATATATATCATATGTTCCTCATCATCCTGATTTTTGATTGAGGTATAATCGATCTCTTTTTTTTCCCACCCTGGGATATCATAATTGTGAGATATTACTAATGTCCCAGGCTTCAGTTGTTTTTCAAGGAGCGGGCGCAGTAGTTCATTAGATTCTGTTAACAGATAAAGCGTGACAACAGTTGCCTGGGATATATCAGATTTCGTGACATCTTCTCTGCGGAACTCAACCAAATTTTCCACCCCTGCTTCTATGGCATTGGTCCGTGATTCCTTAATCCGCTCAGAAGAAAGGTCGATTCCTACTCCACGTACCCCGTACTTTTTTGCAGCTGTGATCACAATACGTCCGTCTCCACAACCAAGATCATATAGAACATCATCTCTATCCAGATCAGCCATTTTCAGCATTTTTTCAACTACAAACATAGGAGTAGAAACAAATGGCGCCAGGTCCTCAGCATCATCTCTTCCATGCGACCCTTCATACAGCTCAAGTAGTCCGTTTTCGTCATATCTGAATGAATAGGGCATATTTGAATCAAGTAGATATTTTTTCCATATATCTCCCTGCTTAAAAGTAACCTCTACTCCTGCTTTAGCAGGGAAACTGTCGATATCTCCAACTCCAAGTCTCCTTTCTATAGGATCGCCCGGGGAATATATTGTCTTTATTTTATAATCAATAGATTTATCAGTTACATTGCGAATAGTAATTTCTGAGAGCCCGTCCCCGGATATCTGATTTTTTTCTACTTCAGCTTGCTCTTCAGGTTTAGTCGAACAAGAAATGGACAGCACTGCTGACCAGGTTAAAATTAGCAATACAGCAATGATGGCTCTTTGTTTCATTCATTTTCTCCCTTTATATTTTTGAGACATAAGAAAACGCTTTTATAAATATCTCTTCGCCTCATTATTCCTCTTGTATGTAAATGACCTGAGACTATTATTATAATAAAACAAGGAAAAATCAACCGCCACCGCGAATACCCTGTAACGAAGTAGATGCGGTAAGATCGGCTCGCCCGGAGGGTAAAAAGTGCCGCTGTTAAAATAAGCTATTGTTTTTTGAATATGTCAGCGGCAATTTTTATGAATACATTGACCGTAATATTTCCCTGTGATATAAGCATACGCTATAACCATAGGAGGAATAAATGAATAAATATTTAAAATTAATATCTACCTCTATAATTATATTCATTTTTCTATTTTCTTTTAGTTCAAACACCCAGGCTCAAGTCAGAGGCAAAGCACTTTACAAAAAACTAACAAATGATAAAAATCTAGTAAAATTCGAAGGTTTATCACGTTTAAAATGGACACCTGATGGAAAATATTATTATATTTTCAAGGACAAAACATTTATAAAGACCGCTGCTGTTACAGGCAAAGAAAGCAGCCTTTTTAATGACTCTACCCTTATCAAGGCATATAACACCATAACCAGCAAAAACGTCGAAAAACTTCCCTTTAAACTTTTTATGTTCATAGATAAAGGCAATAAAATCCGGTTTATGGTAAAAAATACTGCTTATATATATGACCTTAAAACCAGCCATATTATCTCTTATGTACCGGAAAAAGGATTTACCGGAGTCAGGGGTAGATCATATTCTGAAGTGTTTTCCCCGGATTTTAAATACCGGGCATTTATTCGCGATTATAATATCTTTATTCAGGATCTGGAAGGAAAAGAAACCGCTCTGACAAAAAATGGACATAAGGACTTACGAAATGGTTTTCCAGACTGGGTATATCCAGAAGAACTTGGCCAGTATAAAGCTTTTTGGTGGTCACCTGACTCTAAAAACATAGCTTTCATGCAATTTGATGAAAGCCCGGTCACTAAGTATCCTATTGTCCATGATGTTGACCCAAAACCTGAATATGAAATGCAAAGTTACCCAAAAGCAGGGGCAAATAATCCCATAGTCCGTTTTTTTGTTGTAAATATTAAAACAAAAAAAATCACTCGCATAGAGACAGGTTTAGAGACAAATATCTACTTGTACAAGGGCCAGTGGACAGCTGATGGAAAAGAATTCACTTACATGAAATTGAATCGTTGGCAGAATTCAGTCACCCTCTTTGCGGCAAACCCGGAAACTGGTACTGTAAGAATTATTCTCACAGATAAGGATAAATGCTATATCCAGCCAAATGATGTGACTTTCCTGAAAGATAAAGAACACTTTCTCTGGACTTCAGAACAAAGCGGCTGGAAAGAAATTTATCTCTATGACTTGAAAGGAAATATGGTAAAGCAGCTGACTAAAACAAAACTTCCAGTAAGAGGGATACTCGGCCTGGATGAAGAAAACGGCTGGGTATATTTTTCCGGATCTGAAAACAGGGGACTTGAATCCTCTGCTTTCAGGGTAAAACTGGATGGAACCAGCCTTGAAAAATTGACCACTGGCACAGGTTCCCATTCTGTAAGTTTGTCGCCAGGTGGTGATTTCTATACTGATTCTTTTAGTTCTTTTAGCTCTCCCCGCAAAGCAACTCTTCATCAGGCCAATGGAAAATTAATAAGAGAACTTGGTAATACTGTCATCAGTCAGGAATTCAAAGATTTTAAATTGATCAAACCCGAACACTTTGTATTCAAATCTGCTGACGGAAAATATGACTTAGATGGAATCCTGTATAAGCCGGCTCATTTTGACAAAAGTAAAAAATATCCGCTGATTCTTTCTGTTTACGGCGGCCCCGGTGCAAAACGAGTTTACAACAGTTATAATCTTAATGGCAGTAGCCAAGCGCTGGCTCAGTTAGGCTTTCTTATCATATCTATTGACCACAGGGGTATTTCGGGGAGAGGGAAAGACTTCCAGAACCTTATGTATATGAATCTTGGACAAATAGAGCTTGCTGACCATGTAGCAGCTGTAAAATTTATCACAAAAAGACCTTATGTGGATGAGCAGCGGGTAGGCATATACGGCCATTCCTATGGAGGATATCTAACCTGTATCGCTTTGCTTAAAGCACCGGATGTATTTCAGGTGGGAGTCGCTGGTTCCCCAGTTACTGATTGGAGAAATTACGACACAATCTATACTGAAAGATATATGCGCAGGCCTCAGGATAACCCGGATGGATACGCAAAAGGTTCCTGTATGAATTATGCCAAAGACCTAAAGGGACATTTATTCATCCATCACGGAGCAGTAGATAATAATGTTCACCCTGGAAACTCCATCCAATTGTTACAGGCCCTTTTGATCCATAATAAAAAATTCGACTTCATGTTCTATCCTGAACAGAGACATGGGATAAGGTTCAAACGTTACGGCGAAGCCCGGGTCGAATATTTCATCAAACATTTAAAACCTGAAGTTAAGTAAAATAGATTAAATCTTATTTAAAACCAGTAAATTAAAAATAGAAATAGACTAAACTTGGCATATTTCTTGCTATACTAATTATTTAATATAGCATGGAGGAATTATAATGTTATCACCCCAAATAGCTTCAAACCAAGAGCTAATAGAAGAAGCAGTAAAAAGAGCAATAGAAAAAAAAGTTTTGTATCTCTATGATGAGACCGGTAATCGTGAATTATTAGGGGTATTCAGCAAATCAAGGGTTTCTAGAGTAAAGAAATACTTCCGCAATAAAGATATGATAAACCGACTTACCGAATTTGATGTCAGGACTACTGAACCTGACACTCCCTTCAATTTATCTTAACAATTACCTTTCCCTTTGTAAATATTTTTTACATTTAAAGGATTATTTACATCCCCATTTTCTTTACCTATGCATTTTTTACCCATTTTTGGGGTGATATTGGCTAGCTAGAGCTAGCCTGACCCATTCATAAAAAAAATAGCGACGTTTTTATAACTGTTTTATTTTCAATTATGTGCAAGTTTTTTTCAAGAATGCTTATTGAAACTTATTTCCTGTTTTTATTTTTAATTTTAATCGCTATTTTTTTACTCTCCGAGCGAGCCGATCTCTATGCACCTGCTTCGTTACAGGGCATTCGCGGTGAAGGACCACAGCTTCATTCCCTGTGCCTTGCATCTGCAACAACCTCGACTCGTGAATAATCCAGGCTAGATGAATTTTTACAGAAAACAATAATTTCATTTCTTTACATCCATTACTTTTATGCATAAAATAATTCATAATATAAAAGCGGAAAATAGAAAATCGTAAAAGGAGGTTTTAATGTATTCACGAAAAAAAATATTTTCTTTGTTTTTAATTATTGCATTCCTGGTTATTTCAGGTTGCAGTCAGAAATCTACTCAGCAAAGCAAATTTGAAATCGATTATGAGAAGTATACCCTCAATAATGGGTTAGAAGTCATACTTCATGAGGATAATTCAGACCCAATCGTAGCAGTCGCCATTCAATATCATGTTGGTTCTAACCGGGAAGAAAAAGGTAAAACCGGTTTTGCTCATCTATTTGAACATATGATGTTCCAGGAGTCCCAGCATGTCGGCCAGGATGAATTTTTTAAAAAGATCCAGGGCTCAGGTGGTACTTTAAATGGCGGCACTGGAAATGATGGTACAACCTATTTTGAAGTTGTCCCAAAAAATGCGCTGGAAATGGTTTTATGGCTGGAAGCAGACCGTATGGGCTTTTTACGCAGTAAGCTAACCCACGAAGCATTTGCCAACCAGCAAGCAGTAGTTAAAAACGAAAAACGGCAGATGGTCGATAACCGACCTTATGGACATACAAATTACATCATCGGTAAGCTCCTCTACCCTGAAAACCACCCCTACAACTGGCAGGTGATCGGCTCAATTAAAGATCTTAACAATGCAACCCTTGCAGATGTACGCGAATTCCATGAAAAGTGGTACCGAACCAATAATTCAACTCTTGTTGTAGCCGGAGATTTTAATAAAGCTAAGACCATAGAATGGATAGAGAAATATTTCGGCGAAATAAAATCTGCAGGAAAAATCAATGATCCCTCCCCTACTTCTGCAGGGTTGGAAAAGATTAAAATAGCATACTATGAAGATAATTTTGCTAAGTCCCCTGAATTAACTATAGCCTTCCCTACTATAGAACAGTATCACCCAGATTCTTATGCTCTTTCCTTTCTGGGGCAATTGCTTGCCAGAGGAAAGAAATCTCCCTTATACAAAGTTATTGTTGAAGAGAAAAAATTAGCACCTTCTGTTTCCGGATATCAGATGAGCCAGGAGATCACAGGTGAATTTCGTATTAAAATCCAGGCTTTCCCAAAAAGTAGTTTAAATAAAGTTAAAGAAGCCATTTCCGAAACCTTTAAAAAATTCGAAAGCGAATCTTTTACTGAACAGGACCTTGCCCGTCTTAAAGCTAAAACAGAAACATCTTTTTATAATGGGATGTCAAGTATTCTGGGAAAATCATTCCAGCTGGCCAGATATAATGAATATGCCGGCTCACCCGGATACGTTACTGAAGATTTAGAAAAAATCCTGGCTGTTACCAAAGAAGATGTTCTTCAAGTCTATAACACCTATATCAAAAACAAACCATATGTCATGACTTGTTTTATCCCAAAAGGCGAAACTGAGCTTATTGTCGAAGGAGCAGAGCCTTTCCTTATTACAGAGGAGCCGATCATTGCTGAGGAGATAGATAATAAGTCTGCCGAAAAAATCAAGGTTGAGAAAACCAACTCATCTTTTGACCGCAGTGTTGAACCCGCTAAAGGACCTGATCCGGAAATTGTACTTCCTTCAATATGGAAGGACAAATTAAGTAACGGACTCAATCTTATTGGGATTGAACATACAGAATTACCACTTATTCAAGTTTCCCTAACCCTTCAAGGCGGTCAAATATTAGATGACATAGACCATGTAGGCGTTGCCAACCTGGTCAGCAGCTTGATGATGGAAGGAACTAAAAACAAAACCCCGATCGAGCTTGAAGAAGCGATTGATAACCTGGGAGCAAGTATTTATATGTACACCAGCCGTGAATCTATTATTATTCAGGCAAATTGTCTTAAATCAAAATTTAGCGGTGTCTATTCCCTGGTAGAAGAAATCCTCTTAGAACCCCGCTGGGATGAAAAGGAATTCGCCCGGTTGAAAAAGGAAACAATCGAAGGAATAAACCGCGGAAAAGCTAACCCGTCATACATCAGCTTTAATGTTTTTAATAACCTGATTTATGGAGATGACCATATTTTTGGCACGCCTGTCCCAGGTACTCTGGAGACTGTGGATAAAATCTCCCTTGGCGACCTTAAAGAGTATTACAATAGTTACTTTTCCCCTTCAGTATCTTATGCTGCTATTGTTGGTGACATTTCCCGGGAAGATGCCATAAATACCTTCAAAACACTCGAGGAAAAATGGATTGCAAAAGACGTTTCTTTCCCGAAATATCCAGCTCCAGCTCCTTTAACAAAAGCTGCCGTCTATTTTGTTGATGTGCCAAATTCCAAACAATCCGTAATCCGCATCGGAAACATTTCACTTAGCCACACTGATGCAGACTATTACCCGGCAACAATCATGAATTATAAACTTGGAGGCAGCTTCAACAGTATTGTCAATATGATACTCAGAGAAGAAAAAGGCTATACTTATGGAGCTCATTCAGGTTTCTCTGGTTCTTTATATTCCGGTACATTCGCAGCTTCTTCATCAGTACATTCTATGGCTACTCTTGAATCAGTCCAGATCTTTAAAGAAGAAATGACTAAATACCGGGGCGGCATATCTGCTGAAGACCTGGAATTTACCAAGAATGCAATGGTTAAATCCAATGCCCGCCGTTTTGAGACCCTGGGAGCACTTATAAGCATGCTTAACTCCATAGAAACATACAATCTTCCTGTAGACAATATTAAAAAAGAAGAAAAAATTGTTTTAACTATGACCCTGAAGAAACACAAGGAACTTGCTCAAAAATACATCAACCCGGAAAAGATGATTTATCTAATAGTAGGAGACGCAGCTACTCAATTAGACTCTTTAGAGCAAATCGGTCTGGGAAAAGCAATACTCATAAAACAGTAATTTCGTCATCGTAATATTAGCCTGACCTATTCATAAAAACATCGCCATTTTTTTACTCTCCGAGCGAGCCGATCTCACCACATCTTCTTCGTTACAGGGCATTCGCGGTGAAGGACTACAGCTTCATACCCTGTGCCTTGCATCTGCAGCAACCTCGACTCGTGAATAATCCAGGTTAGATAGTGGGGTCCCTTATGTTGCGGACTGAGAGACCCTGACCCAGCTTAAATCCGCAAAAAAATAAGAGAAGTCCAATTATACTCTCAGCTTTATTTTACCTTGGCTTGAGTTCTTTTGACATCCTAAGGTTTTTCATGATATATATTTAATTAATTAGCTGCTTAGATAAAGCAATAAGGAGAGGAATATGAAGCAAGCAAAAAGTATTTTTATCATTCTTGCATTTCTAGTATTAATCCCCTCTTTGACCCTGGCAAACGGCCTTAATCTTAATGGTTTGGGCGCAAGAGCTGTGGCAATGGGCGGAGCCTTTGTCGGCCTGGCAGATGATTTTAGTGCTGTCTTCTGGAATCCAGCCGGTATTGCCCAATTCAATCAGAAAACCTTTGGTTTTTCTGGAACCGACCTGATCCCTTCCGCCACCTTTAAATTTGACATGCCTACCCTTGCCGGTCCCATCAATATGGTGGATGCCCAAACAAAAACCAAACATTATATGGCTGGAATGGCTGCTTATTATCACCCTATAAGCGAAAATTTAGTGGCCGGATTTGGCATTTACACGCCTTCCAGGCTTGGCGCTGAATGGAAGGGAGCTGATTTTGCTGCTATAGCCAATAATACCTCTTATAAATGGCAAAGCAAGGTCGCTGTTGTCACCTTTTCTCCTGCCCTGGCCTACAAGATATCCGATCAGGTAATGATAGGCGGCAGCTTGAATATAAACTATGGTACCTTTGATATCTCTACCCATGCCGGTATGCGGAAAGTTCCCCTTGGAGGAGGGCTGACCATTGATTTTGATCTCGGTCAGCAAGCAGAAAGCCTTAAAGGCTGGGGATACAGTGCCACCTTTGGTGCTCTTGTCAAACCAGTTGAAAACCTCAGCCTGGGTGCGACCTTCCGGACCACCTGTAAGATGGAACTTAAAGGCGAGGCAAATATTTCTAATTTTCCTATTCTTGGCGTTCCCGAGACTTCAGACCTTTCCGGAGATGTGACCTGGCCCATGTGGATCGCTATTGGAGCTGCTTTCAAACCAATCAAACACCTTACACTTACTGCTGATATGCACTATACAGACTGGAAAAAAATAAAGGTTATTTCATTTGAGTTCACAGATCCTATCTGGCAAGCGGCAACAGCAGGGACTGGTTCTGCTGAAATGGAAATGTTGTGGGAAAGTAAGATGCAGATAAGGCTCGGAGCTGAATACACTCTAAATGGTTATTCTTTCAGAGGGGGATATTACTGGGATCCCGCTCCAGCGCCAGATAAGACCATGAATGTGCTCCTTCCTAATTTTGATTTTAACGGCATAACCTGTGGCTTTGGCTACTCTATTAACAGCCTGCAAATCGACCTTGGATTTGAATACTTAATCGGAAGCGACCGGGATATCCCCCTACTTATTCCCCCAGAACAAAATAAGATGCCCGGCTTATATACTATGAAAATCCTGGTTCCCAATTTTTCCATAAGCTATGGTTGGTAAAAAATAAATAAAAAAACAGAACTATCCCCGTTTGATAAGATGAAAAAATCGGCTTTTGTTTTCTTTATATTAGGAATGTTCTTTCTGCTTTCCATTTACATATTCGCGGTAGAGACTGGAGAGATAAAAGGAAATATTCAGGGCGAGCAGGGAGAGATTATTCCAGGAATTGAGATTACAGCCGAGAGCCCCAGCCTTCAGGGGACCCGCACAGTTTTATCTCTTAAAAACGGGAATTTTCATTTCCCGCTTTTACCGGTTGGAAAATATACTCTGAACTTTAAATTGGCAGGATTTTCGACTTATATCCAAAAAGATGTTGTTGTCCACTTAGGCAAAGTTACCAATTTAAGCATTAAAATGGAGCTGTCCAAATTATCCACTGAAGTAACGGTTTATGCTGCAGCCCCTCTGATCGATAAAACATCAACTGACACAAGTTATTATTTGAACAGTGAAAAACTTGAGAAAATCCCGGTACAAAACCGCACTATTGTGGATGCAGTAAAATTTACTCCGGGTGCCGCCGGCGTCAGAGTAAATACCCGTAGAGGAACATCTACAGAAGGGCAGCCGAGTTTTCGGGGGGAAGGTGAGGAAGGCAACAACTGGATCGTAGACGGGCTGTGTATCAGCGGAGTAAGATTGAGGAATTCCGGGATGCGGCTTAATTTTGATTCCATAGATGAGATCCAGATCATATCAGACCCATTTAGCCCTGAATACGGTTCTGCTTACGGTGCTGTTATCAATATGGTCACAAAAAGCGGAAGTAATAATCTTTCCGGAGAATTTTCGCTTGTGTTTATGGATAAAAACCTTCAATCCGCCAGACAGGAACAGCTTTCCATTGTAAGAGCTCCTGATTACTTCTCTAATTATGACTGGTATTTTAACCTGGGCGGGCCGCTTATCAAAGACAAGCTGTGGTTTTTTATATCTAACAATCTATTCACTGATACCTGGCAAACTCGTGATGCGACCATAGACTATTTTTCTATCCCAGGCGGAAACAAGTCTATAAAAGCTAATAATCTTTTTACAAAACTCAGCTATGCTCTTGATTCCGGGCATACCCTTTCTCTTACTACCATCTTTCAGCAATCCTTCGGACAAAAAGGTGGAACCGGAGTACCTGAGTTATTCGAAGAAAAAGATTTTTCCGACCTTATCTTCCGTCTCAATTATAAGGGAATAATAAATTCTTCTACTTTTGTAGAAGCTGGACTAGGGCATATCAAAAGAGATCAGTTACAAAAACCAAGCGATAATAATCTCGGGCCTGCCATGTATTACATCGAAGACCTGGCCCGGAATATACACAACTCCTATGGAAGTATCACAGATGACCAGACGAGACTTGATTTCAGCTTTAAGTTTATAAAATATTTCGACACAGACACCTTCGGCCATCATGAGCTCAATTTTGGTTTCGAATATTTCGATTTTTCTTCTCAATTCGGGGTGGACTTTTCTGGAGAAGATGAAGACCTTTTTCCGGAAAATGGATTTGAGGCCGGCACAAAATATTATTTCGACACATGGGAGGAGGGACAGAAAACACCTACTTTCTTTTATGAATACGGAGTGTTCGATTTTATTAACTCTTCCAGAGGAATCGGGCTCTATTTTAAAGACAAAGTCACCTGGAACCGGGTCACTTTCATGGCGGGCTTTCGCAGCCAAACACAACAATGCCTGGATAATAAAGGTGAAAAGCTTTTCTCCTGGGGAATAAGTGATTTCATCTCTCCCCGTTTGTCTATTGCTATTGATCTGACCGGTGATGGGAATAATATAGTCAAACTCGGATGGGGCCGGTTTTCAGACCTTATTACTACTATGCCCTTAGGGCTGCTTAATTCCGGGGCAGGATTAACTTTCCGCACTTACAGATGGAAAGGCCAAGAATATCCAACTGAAGTCCAGCTTCATAACCCTGCCAACTGGATCTTTGAAAATGAACAAAAAAACCAACCCTTTGAGATAGCCTCAGGTCTGAAGCCTAATTTCCTTACCCGCTACCTTATTGAATTCGACCGAAGGATAGGGAAAAACTGGGCATTTAAGGCTCGCTATATTCGCACTCAGGCAAAAGACCTGCTTGAGGTCTTGGCCGTATTTGATGTTGATACAGGATATAAATTTCTCTATGACAATTTCAAATACAAAAGAAGAGACTACTCCGGCTTTGAATTCGAACTAAATGGGAAGATCGGACGTGTATTTTTTCTAAACGCTTCCTACAGCCATGCCCTCGCCAGAGGGACAAATCCCGGCCAGACCGAAACAGGTTCCTGGTCACAGGAAGAAGGAAATACAAATTACCTGGGGTTGTTCGGCAACCATATATACATTCCTGACTTTCCAGAACTGGCGGGAACAAAAGCCTACTATGACTGGGCTTTAGGCGGACTGGGAGGCCGGGGGATCGGAGATGAGGGCTGGTATGGTAAACTCCCCTACTCAATCGACCATAATTTTAAGCTCTTAACTGTTTTCGCAGCTCCCTATGGAATGACTGTGTCTGCAGCTTTTGAGTATATCTCTGGCTACTACTGGGAAAAATTAGGTTATGTGCCTTTTTTTGGAGGATACTATTCCTTTCCTGAAACCCGTGGCACACGCAGCACTCCTTCTCATTTTTTCCTTGACTTGGGAGCTGAAAAAAAATTTATTCTGTCTGGCTTAGGCCTTCCTCAAGCTACAGCCTTAACTGTAAGAGCTGATATTTTCAACCTATTCAACAGTCAAAAACCTGTCTCTTATGTTAAAGAGGATATTCCAATTTTCGGGCAGGTGTGGGGAAGACAGCAGCCCCGTCAAGTCCGGGTATCGATCAAATTTAAGTGGTAACAACTCCTGAATAGTCCAGGAAAAGAGCCGGGATGGACACTGGTAAGTCCCTGCGAAAGACAGGGATTTCCCCCAGCGGCCAAATCCCTTCCTGTCCTCACAACGCTCTCCTCGAGATTCTCTCGAGGAACCATGCCCGCATTGTTCCGGATGGCTTTCTCCGGGATTTACAAGTGTCCATGCCTTAAAACTTTTATATCTTTTTATGACAAAAGAGCTGTAATATTGTAAAATCTCTTACCTTGTGAATTCATTTCGGATAAACACTTCCAATTTCTCGCTTTTCATCCTTTTTATATCTATTTTTATCTCCCCCATTATTCTTTACAGTCAGAGCAGTGAAGAATATTCAATCACTGCCCGCAGGATTTCCAGTTCAGTTAAAATCGATGGGGTTCTAAGTGAAAGTGATTGGGAAAAAACCCAAATAATAGACCGGCTGCTCCAGCGTGAACCCCAGGAAGGCAACCCTATTACGGAAAAAACCGAAATCCGTATTCTTTATAACAGCTCTTATATATATTTCGGAATAAAATGTTTTGACTCAGAACCTGATAAAATCGTGGCCAATGAAATGCGCAGAGACTCTGACCTTCAGGATAATGATTATTTTGAGATCTTTATCGACACCTATCATGACCTACGCAACGCGTTTTATTTTGTGATCAATCCTCTAGGCGCCCGCCGGGATGCCCAGATAAGAGATGAAGGCAGCAATATCAACTGGAACTGGGATGGAATATGGCGTGCCCGGGTAAAAAGAAACCCAAAGGGCTGGACTGCAGAGATAGCTATCCCCTTTTACACCTTGCGTTTTAAAGAGTCCGAGATGCAGTCATGGGGAATCAACTTCGGCCGCCACATCGCCCGTAAACGGGAAGAATGCTATTGGTCTCCGGTTTCGCGCAAATACGGCTGGTTTGGTAAATACCGGGTATCACACTGCGGTCATTTAACCGGCTTAGAAAACCTTAAACAGGGCAATAAAATACAGTTTATGCCTTATATTATCGGTGGGACAGAGCAGCTTGACCAGGACGAACCCCTGAACAGTTCCCTTGATGCCGGCCTTGATGTTAAATACCGGCTCTCCTCAAACCTTACAGCTGATATCACTTATAACACGGATTTTGCCCAGGTTGAAGCTGACCAGGAGCAATTCAATTTGACCCGCTTCAGCCTTTTTTTTCCTGAAAAACGGGGTTTTTTCCTGGAAGGAGCGGATATATTTCGTATTGGTGAAAGTTACCGCGAACATGAACCCCCCTCTACCCTGCTTTTTTTCAGCCGTACAATAGGGCTATCTGAAGAGGCCAGAGAAATTCCGATTATGGGAGGATTACGTATTACCGGCAAAACAGGACCATATAATATCGGTATTTTAAATATCCTGACGAACAGAATATTCGCTTCTAATGATAGCTCTCAAATCGATACCGGGAGAAGCAACCATGCTGTGGTAAGGCTTAAAAGAGATTTCCTAAAAAAATCCTCCCTGGGTCTGATGTATCTCAGTAAAAATAACCTGGATGGATATTATTACAACCGGGCCGCAGCCTTTGACTTAAATATGGCCTTTGGACAATCACTAAAAATCACAGGCTTTATAGCAAAATCAGACACCCCAGGTTTAAAAGGAAAAGATTTAGCAGGTAACTTTGATATGTCTTTCAACAATGACTTGCTGTCATTCCAGCTTGCATATACTGATATAGGCGAAAACTTTAACTCTGAGATGGGGTTTATTCCCCGCACTGATATACGCAAGCTTAAAGGAAATTTTAGTATTGGCCCCAGGCCCGGCATTTTTAATATTCGAAAAATATTATTTATGAACCGGATGACTTATATCGAAAACCATGCCGGACGCTTGGAATCACGCGATAACCTTTTCGGAACATTTACCCTCTTTCAAAACGGCAGCCAGCTTTTTCTGGGAGTAATTCAGAGCTATGAAGACCTCCTTTCTGATTTTTCTCTAAAAGATGGGATTAATATCCTAAAAGGTATATATAAGTTCAATCTCTTTATTTCTTTTTATCAATCTGACAAAAGCAAGGATATTGCAATACGAGCGGAATGTAATGCCGGAGAGTTTTACAACGGTAATCTCTTAAGGCTTCAAGCTAATGGTTATCTCAAACTTAGCAGTCATTTCAGTATGGAATTTATCCTTGATCACAATCAGTTTGACCTGCCGGTCGAGGGCGGAAAATTTACTACAAATATTGCAGCCGGCAGGCTCATCTATTCTTTTTCTCCTGACCTTTATGCTAAAGCCTATCTGCAGTGGAATAGTTCTGAAAAATTTTTTAAAAGCAATTTCCTCATCCGCTGGATCTATAAACCAGGAGCCAATATTTTCTTCATCTACAATGAGACCCGTGAAACCGGCATAAACCCTTTACTTTGTGACCGGGTGATAATGCTTAAAGTGAGTTTTCTCTTTAATTTTTAAGCGGTAAAAAGAATCAGGTATGGACACAGGTAAGTCCCTCCGAAAGACATGGATTTCCCCCAGCGGGGAAATCCCTTCCTGTCCTCACAACGCTCTCCTCTCCATTCTGGAGAGGAACCATGCCCGCGTTGTTCCGGATGGCTTTCTGCGGGATTTTCCTGTATCCATGCCAGCTCTTAGCTAATAGTTCAGTTAATAAAAAAAAGAAAAAGCATTTTGGGTTTATCCATGTCCAATGCTTTAGCGCTTTTCCCCCTGTCCCCTCAGTGTAATTTTTTTATTTCTTGCGCGTAAGCCAGACTGACATCTCCCCTATTCCGCGATGGGACCAGGCATAGTATGGTACTGCAACCATTTGAGTATCTTCCGCTGCGTCTTTTGCAGCCAAAACATTAATGCCGCCAAGTAATTGCGGTCTAAATGCCACTTCAAAGTCAAGCTCATCAGGTAGAAGCCGGTTAAGAACCCGGCCTCCATTATCCACTCCTTCAAAACAGTAGACAATCGGGCCCCTCTGTAGGGCCGCTTTGCCTTGGTCAGTTGTAACATTTTCAGACGCTGTCACCCTGCGCACAGGCATAGGCAGCCCAAGTTCTATTACATCCCCTTTTTTCCACTTCCGGAACAGGCGGGCAAAACCATTTTCCAGATCAAAAGCTTGTTCTTTAGAATTGACTTTTATAGTCACTTTTTCTTCATATGACTGCAGGAATTTATAAAGATCACTTGCAACCGGTTCATTCCTGGCCCAGCCGGGAATACGGACATTTACATAAAATTCAGCATCTTTTTTTGGCTCTAGATAGATCTTGATATTTCCGTCCCAGGGGTAGTTTGTTTTCTGAGATATATTTACGGAATTTTCAGCTACAATCGCTTTTCCCTCACTTTCGGTAAACAGATTCACATACAGGGTTTGATCTTTAACAGCATAAATATATCCTGGTAGAGAGGGTAAAAACCGGACCAGGTTACCAGGACAGCAGGCGCAGTCAAACCAGGGTTTGCGTGATAAAGCTCCCTGGTTGAACTTGAATTTGCCGTCTGACTCCAAGGGATTGGGGTAAAAAAATAGGTCTCCGCTTAAAGATATTCCTGACAGCAATCCGTTATAGAGAGTTCTTTCCATAACATCCAGATATTTCGCCTCTCCATGCAAAAGAAATAAACGAAAGTTCCAGAAAACATTACCAATAGCAGCACAGGTCTCATTATAAGCAGTCTTATTAGGCAGCTCATAAGCATCCCCAAATGCCTCGCCCTCGTGGCGGGAGCCAATGCCTCCGGTAATATATAGTTTTTTAGATACTACATCATCCCAGATCCTGTCTATAGCCTTAATATAAGCTGTATCCCCGGTCATAGCCGCAACATCAGCCATACCCGAATACATGTAAGTAGCACGAACCGCATGTCCGATTGCCTGACTTTGCTCTATAACCGGTTTGTGAGCCTGCAAATACCAGTCCTGGTTGTAGATAGAAAAATCTGAGTTTTCATCAAACATTTTTTTATATTCTTTCTTCCCCCGTACATCCAGGAAAAATTTTGCTAAGTCCAGATATTTTTCTTTGCCGGTCACACGGAAAAGTTTTACAAGACCTATCTCTATCTCTTGGTGGCCGGGAAATTCCTTTATCCCATCCGGGCCAAATAGTTCTGCTATCAAGTCGGCATTTTTAAGCGCTACATCCAGGAAGATACGTTTGCCTGTAGCTTGATAATAAGCCACTGCTGCCTCATACATGTGGCCGACATTATATAACTCATGACTGGAGCCCAGATTAGACCAGCGCTTCTCCCCTGCCCCAGGGGCAGGATTTTCAGGATCTATAGTGCGGTTAGTGTATAAATAACCATCCTTTTCCTGGGAAGCATCTACTTTAGCTACCAAATCATCCATATATTCTTCAAGCTCTGGATCCCGTTTAAGGCTTAATGAATAAGCCGCCCCTTCCATAATCTTGAAGACATCTGAATCATTATATCTTTTTCCTTCAAAATCACCATCCAGCAGGCCTGCAGCTTTGGCAAAATTATCGATTCGGCCGGTTTCTTCACATTTTTTAAAGGCAAAAGGAATCGTGACTTCCCGGTTAGTTTCCATTCGCGGCAGCCAAAAACTGTCGGTTATATCCACCTCAGTAAAAGCAACCGGTTTTATCGGATAATCTTTTTGAGGTTTTTTTGAACATGTAATCCCAAAAACGCATAATGCCATTAAAAGAATCATTACAGATTCACGTTTCATATCTCCCTCCTATTTTCTGAATAAGGCCGCCACAACTGCTTTCTTGCTCTTTTGAACCATGGCGAGAGGTTATATATTTATTCTTTAAGTCTTACATCTACACTGGTAGTCCCTGATTCGTCTTTAAACTTCAGCTCGAATAATTTTCCATAAGACTTAATAAGCTGAGACAATTGTTTAAATCCATAGGTGCGGGGATCAAAACCAGGATCAAGCTGGTGTAGGTAAAAACCCATCGTAGCAAGACTAGACCAACCATCTTCCTGGATCGCCATATCAAAAGCACCTTTTATCAAGGGCAGCGGGTCTAATATTGGAGTCTGCTCTTTTTTAGTTGTAGCTTTTTTAACTATTTTTTTCTCTCTGCTTCTGGTTTCTTTAGGCAAAAGGTTTTCTGTATAAATAAACACATTACAAGCATTTACAAATGCTTTAGGAGTCAATTGCTTTCCAATCCCCATAACAAAAAACCCGCTTTCCCGGATCCTGGTAGCGAGCCGGGTATAATCACTATCACTGGATACAATACAGAAACCGTCAACATGTTTTCCGTGCAGGATATCCATAGCGTCAATTATCATGGCACTGTCCGTAGCGTTTTTCCCCACCGTATAACGGAACTGCTGGATCGGCTGGATAGCTGTAGTATTAAGAGTATCTTTCCATCCCTGCATATTTGGAGTCGTCCAATCTCCGTAGATCCGTCTGATCGTCAATGCTCCCTGCTTACTTGCTTCAGTTAATACTTTCCCTATAAGCTTAGGCTGAGCATTATCACCATCTATTAATAAAGCAATCTTCTTTATACTTGTTTCTTTTAAATCATTAACCATGATTATTCCTCTAATTTTTTGATTATTTTCTATATTCTACTTTGATTTAAGAAAATTTACAAATTTTATTATCCTGAATTATTCATAAAAAATGAGGGGGATCCAGTTACTACATCAGGGCATCCCCCAACTAATCGGGAGATGATCCAATTTTCATTCACTTTCGTATAAACATAAGTTTTTCAGCAAGTTATAATAAGTAATAAGTGGGAAGTTATTTTTTCAAGGAAAGGCGCTAGAAAGAATAAGGTCAAGAGCTGGCCTGGATACTGGTAAATCCCGGAGAAAGCCATCCGGAACAACGCGGGCATGGTT
>JAUWNW010000148.1 GCA_030612445.1 Candidatus Aminicenantota bacterium | reverse complement strand
ATGGTATACAAGCTCTCAATTCAAGCTGAAAAGCGCTGGCGGAAGTTGAATAATTCGCAAATGCTGGCCCATGTGATTCGGGGTTTCTCATTTACTGATGGTGTTATGGAAAAGGCGGCTTAAATGGAACATAAGGATGCGTTCAGAAATTTCTCATACACAACTCTTGACAATATCTCCAGAGCCTGCCGCACCAAACTCTGTGACGAGCCTGTGGGAGATATAGAAAAGCTCTTTACCATGTGGGACCGTTGGGGCTGGCACAGGGTGACGTTCTATGGTGATCTGAAGGATCCGGTCTATGCCCTAGCCGACGCTATGAACTGGACAGTTGTTGAGGAAGCTTAATCCGAATCCGTTTTTCAATTAATGAAAATGCGCTTGGAGTATGCTAGCTTATAGATATCATGAAAGATGCCCCATAATAAGGGCATAAGGGCTGATATTTTACCTTAAAAGCTCCTTTTTAATAGGATGTGTCACTATTTATTCATATTCAGAATAGAATAAAATGTTTTCTCCCTGTATGTTATAATACAAATTTAAATTTTAATCTTACAGGAAGAAGGAAGGCCTTGCCATGAATAGACGCTACTTGATCATTGCAATCATTCTTATCTGGGCAGTAAGCGGATTTGCTCAAAATACCGATGATGTGATTTCTTTGAAGATTTTAAGCCCTGCGGATACTTTGGAGGCTGGAAAGAGCAATCCCTTCTCGATTGAGGTAACTATAAAAAAGCCTTTTCATATTAATTCAAATAAGCCGACAGAGGATTATCTGGTTCCCGCATCTCTTGAATTTAATGCTCAGAAGGGGCTGATTTTTGGGGAGGCAGAGTTTCCCGAGCCTGAGACCAAGGCGCTGGGGTTTTCCCAAAAGCCAGTGTCTGTATATGAGGGAACGTTTGTTATTAAAACCTCAGTCACATTGCCGGTTTCGTTTCAGAGTTCTGAAGTGGATATTTCCGGAGTGATTGGGTATCAGGCCTGTGATGATAACATGTGCCTGATTCCTGCGGAAATGCACTTTAAAAAGACGTTCAAGGTTGTATCCCTATCTGAGGATATAATTCCCAGCCAAACGATCAAGCAGCCTGAAATAAAGAAAATTGTAGGACAAGATTCTGTTTCCCAAACTCCGGAGGAAGGGGAATTTGCAAAGTCTGTGGGTGATAAGGGATTGTTTTTTACTTTTCTCCTGATTTTTCTCGGGGGCTTGGCTCTAAACCTTACTCCTTGTGTATATCCTATCATCCCCATTACGATAGGTTATTTCGGGGGGCAGGCAGAGGGCCGCAAGGGCAAACTCATTGTGCATGCCTTTTTATATGTCCTAGGAATGGCGGTCACATATTCTTCCCTGGGTGTGATTGCGGCTCTGACCGGCAGCCTGTTCGGCGCTGCCCTGCAGAATCCTATTGTCCTTATCGGGATCGCTCTTGTCTTGGTTGGGCTAGCGCTTAGCATGTTTGACCTTTATGAATTCCGTCTTCCCTTTTTTTTGACAAAAAGGGTTGGGGGGAGCAAAAAAGGATTTTTAGGGTCGCTTTTTATGGGGCTTACAGTCGGCTTGGTGGCTGCTCCCTGTATCGGGCCCTTCATTTTAGGGCTGCTGACCTATGTGGGTGAAAAAGGGGATGTGTTTTTGGGTTTCCTGATGTTTTTTGTGCTGGCTCTAGGCTTGGGTCTTCCTTTCCTATTTCTGGCCATTTTTTCCGGCAGCATTAATAAACTTCCTAAGTCCGGGTCCTGGATGGTTTGGGTCAGAAAAATATTCGGATTCATCCTCATTGCTATGGCTGTCTTCTTTCTAAAGCCTCTTTTTCCCAACACATTGGTGTATCATCTGAGTCTTGCCGTGACTCTTTTTCTTGGCGGGATCTATCTGGCCTGGATAGAGCCGACTAAAATGAAAAATAAGGTATTTCCCTTTATCCGAAATATCATAGGGATTGTTTTTTTTATTGTGGCTCTGTTTTTTGTTGCAAGAGGAATTGAAACCTATGTGGAAGCCAGCCTGAATGAGGTCAGATTGAAGTCGGGTTCTGCCATGCAGGGGGAGATGATTCATTGGTCGAGCTATACGGATGCTAAAATACAGGAGGCTGAAGAGGAGGCAAAGCCTGTTTTTATTGATTTTTTTGCTGATTGGTGCATACCGTGTAAGGAGTTGGATGATCTTACCTATAAAGACCCGAAAATCGTGGACATGTCCCGGGGGTTTATGATGCTAAAAGTGGATTTAACTACGACAAATCATCCGCTTTATGAAAAATTGAGGAATAAGTTTAGGATCAAGGGAGTTCCAACCCTGGTTCTTTTGAATGCTGAGGGAAGTAAAGTAAGGGAAGCGCGTGTTGTGGGTTTTATCAAAGCGGAAGGGCTCCTTAAAAAAATGAAAAAGGTGACGGGGCTCAATTAGGATAGCCAGGGTGTGATTTACCGGAAAATCCACTACAATTAAGGGGTCTATCGAGAGGTTGAAGCAGAAAATGTAAAATAAACCCTTGACAATGACCTAAATAATAACTTAATTTAGGTCATAACAAGGAGGTCAATTATGAAATTAAGCGAATCAGTTAAATCAGTTAGTTATTTGAAAGCGCATACTTCAGAAATATTGAGAGATGTTACAAACAATAGAAAAACAATGGTAATAACTCAAAATGGAGAAGCTAAAGTTGTTCTGCAAGACGTGAAAATATATGAAGAAATGCAAGAGAGTTTAGCTTTATTAAAGATACTTGCATTAACTACTAAATCTAAAGATAAAAATAAGTATAAACCTGTTAAAAATTCTTTTGATAATATTCGTAAAAAAATTGCCGAAAGTAAATCAAAATGAACTTCAAAGTCTATATTATTTCCGATGCTGAAGAAGATATTCTGGTAATCTATAATTATGTATTAATTAATGATTCTGAAGATAAGGCAGAGTATCTTTTAAAAAAAATCGAAGAAACATGCCTGAATCTAAGGAAATTTCCCAATAGAGGACATATCCCGCCAGATCTTGAGAGAGTAGGTGTTTACAACTATAAAGAAATACACTTTAAACCATACAGAATTATATATGAAGTTATTGAATCAATAGTGTATATTCATTGCGTTTTAGATAGCCGAAGATCTTTACAAGAGTTACTTGAGAAAAGACTCTTGCAAAAATAGAGCTGACTTGCAGAGCTCGAGGCGGAAAATATTCTATTTATTCAATTTTTCACCGCAGAGGGGGCAGGCTACCCAGTTTTCCTCTACGGGTTTTCCGCAGCCGGGGCATACTTTCTGCAGCCTGGTCCCGCACAAAGGGCAAAAGGCAAAGTCCCTGCCTACCGGTTTTTGGCAGTGGGGACAGGTAATAGTTGCCTGGCTGTCTGAGTCGTCTGGGCTGCTTGTGCTTTCAGTACCGTCCCGGGAAGCAGGTAGATTGTCAGAACGGATGATAAGGTAGATGAGCAGTCCTATGATATTTCCGATAAGCACCAGCAGGGCCCACAGCACTCCGTTCATGCCGCGCCGTTCCGCATCCCGGTATACCCAGACGATAACCACGATCCAGAGGATAAAAAGCGCTATGGATAAAAGGGAAAAAGATGATAAGTGAAATCCTCCGGGCCAGGTGCTGATGCTCCTTATACCAGGCACCTTGACGGCGTGGAATACCCCGGTAAATACTCCGAACGGGGCTAAGAGCAAAGGAGTAAGGCGTATGCCTGCAAACAAAATAAGCACTACCAATAAGATAAGTGCGACTGTTTTTCCGGTTGTAGTGGCCATAATAAACCTCCTGTTTATGTATCTCTATTTAGCTAAAAATATTTAAGCCTTGTTTTTTTTCTCTGAAATTTTTAATCAATATTGGCGTAAAGAACAGCATCACAGTGTTTTGGATTAAAAAGGTCAGGACAAAAAGCGCCTGTGAAGAAAGGGGCTCATTGAGAATGAGGTCCCTAAATACCGGGACAAACAGGATCACAGAGAGTGCGATTAGGACGGCGAGTACTCCCCAAATTAATGGGGGGATAGCAGGAGCAGATTTTTTTTGCAGGTTTAGGGCTTTACGGCAAATTTTGTATGTACTGCGGTCCAATTTTTCCGGCAGGGCAGGAGCAGGGTTGTTTTTAAGAGAGAGCCTAAGGTTTTTGTATTCGCTCTGGAAAAGGGTGCACTGGGCGCACTGCTGCGTATGCTCTTTTATTAAGAGCAGTTCTTCCCTGCTTAAATCTTTCCAGGTCGAAGCGATTATCAAACGCTCAATATCTTTACATCGCATTTTTTTCCTCTCTCTTTGATGGATTCAGGCCGGTACCCAGAAAGCTCTTTTTGCAGGCTTTTTACGGCCCGGTGCATCAATGACTTGACTGTACCTTTGGGTATGGCCAGGATTTTGCTTATCTCCGCCTGCTTAAGGCCTGCCATCTCCTTTAAAATAAATACGCGTTTCTGACGCTCCGGCAGGATTGCTATTGCCCGGTTGATGTCTTTTCCTATCTGCGCCCGTTCTGCTTTATCCGCGGGCCCGGTTGTTTCTGAGTCGCCCTGGGAGAGGCTTTTGCTCTCCTGGAGAAAAAACAGCCGTCTGACCTGTTTTTTGCGCATGGAATCCTTGTGGAGATTGGAGACTATAGTGAATATCCAGGCTTTTATAGTTTGTTTTTTTATGCCGCCGGGAAATTTATTTGCTATCCTCAGCCAGGTTTCCTGATAAAGGTCTTCGGCTTCGCCCCGGTTTCGGGTGAGATGATAGGAGAAACTGAAAACCATGGTCTTGTATTCGGAATAAAGATCGTCAAATTCAGGTGGAACTGTCATCTTATTATCAAAGACGTATGAGCCTTAAAAAAGTTCCAACTTAAAGCAGGAACAACTGGAAAGGCAGGAAATACAGGAAAAACAGGAAAAACAGAAAAGACAGGAAATAAAGGAACGACAGGAAAAGCAGAAGTACAATAAAATTCTAACAATGAATAACTATGTATTACTCTGCTTTTCCTGCCATTTTCTATTTTCTATTTACCATTCACCATTTTCAGTATGTCAGTATTTTTTAACAATGTAACAATGGAGCAATGTGGCAATTTTCTATTTAATATCCGGGACTACAATTCCAGCGATATCTTTTGTGCTCAGCATTTTATTGAATGCGGGCAGGTCATTTTCTATAAGGTCTTTGAAGCGGGTCTTCTGTTTTTCAAGACGCTCCTTGAGGACTGCGTGTACTTGGCGCTGCTGTTTGTTGGGGGCAAAGTCTACGCTGCTGTTTACATATCCGGCCAGGACTGAAAGCTTGCAGTAAAGCTTCTGGGGATCTCTGAAAGACTTGGAGTCTCCTTCTGCTATTGTATGCTGAAAGAGTTCATCTTCCACAGATCTGATTTTCTTGTCGAATTTGCCGATAGCTATAAGGATTACGGCTGCGTCTCCTCCTTCTCTAAGGGCATCCTTTAAGACATAGAGCTGCTTCCGCATCCATTCGAGCTTGCTTATCATATGGGAGACTGTGTTTAATTCTGTGCGCAGCTCTTTCTGCATTGCTACTTGCTCTTTTATATCAGCCAGGCTTCCTTTTGAGCGCGGGTCTTTTTTAACTTCCAGCTTCTGGGTATATTCCTTACCGTCCACCTCGAGTTTGACCGTATAGGTCCCGGGCGCTGCCGTAAATCCCCGGAATCCTCCGCTTGTACCCCAGCTTATAATAGGATACCAGCCCTGTCTTTCCCACATAGTGTGGAACCGTAGTTCTTCGACCACATAGGGATTTCCCGGAGGTTTAGTCCGCAGTTTTGCTTGATCTGGGGGATAATGCTGCAGCCGCCAGGAGGCGCGGTTAATGCCTGCTTTTCGGTTGCCTATAAGGGTATCTACCAGTTCCCCTTGCTCGTCAAAGATGCTGATCTTTACGCCCTTTCTGGGGGTTTTTTTCAGGTAATAATTGATAAAGGCACGGGAATTGGCCATTGGTCCGCCGGCTATGCTGTGCATGCGGTAGGCGGGACGTGGTTCAAAGAGATGGACATCTGATTTCAGCACTTCGTCTGTAAGCTGCTGCAGGGGAGTGATGTCGTCCATTATCCAGAAGCCGCGCCCGTAAGTGGCTACTACCAGGTCATTGAAGTGTTTCTGTACTACCATGTGGTGTACCGGAGCGTGGGGGAGGTTGTTCTGCAGGGGGAGCCATTTTTTTCCGTCATTAAACGAGACGTAGATCGCGTTTTCTGTACCTAAAAATAAGAGGCCTTTACGTACGGGATCTGCGTGGACCCAGTGGGCGTAGCTAAAAACGCTCTTGGGGATATTGGAGCTTAGGGATTTCCAGGATTTTCCATAATCGCTTGTCTTATAAACAAAGGGGTCGCGGTTGTTCATCTGGTGAAAGTCGACTGTAAGGTAGGCGGTGCCGGTATCATAGGGGGAAGGCTCGATATTGCTGATCGTTCCCCAGGTCGGGAGGTTGGGGATGTTTTTTGTGATATTTGTCCAGTTCTCTCCCCCGTCTCTTGTGATGTGAAGGAGGCCGTCATTTGTCCCGGCCCAGATACAGCCTTTTTCAAGCGGGGATTCGGCTAAGGCGAAGATTACGCAGCCGAATTCAACAGCCAGGTTGTCGAGTGTAAGCCCGCCCGAAGGGACCATCTTGGTGGGGTCATTGGTGCTTAAGTCAGGGCTTATTACGTCCCAGCTGCGGCCGCCGTCTGTTGTCTTGTGGACGAATTGGCTTCCGACATATACCGTGTTATGGTCGTGAGGGGAGATGAGGATGGGGAATGTCCAGTTGAAGCGGTATTTTGCGGCAGCTGCGTGGGAGCCGTAAAAGGATTCGGGCCAGACGTGTACAGAATTTATGTGGCCGGTGCTGTAGTCTGCCCGTTCAAGGGTGGCATTGTAGCTTCCTCCCCATACGATATCGGGGTTGACCGGGTCAGGTACAATAAAGCCGCATTCTCCTCCGGCGGTTGCTTCCCACAGCGAGCGGGAGCGTCCCCACCGGCTGGAGAAACTAGTGCTGGGGCCTTTGTAAGCGCTTCCGTCTTGGCGCCC
>JAUWNW010000134.1 GCA_030612445.1 Candidatus Aminicenantota bacterium | reverse complement strand
AGGCGCTGCAGCCGTTCATGTTTCCGCTGGTACTATTTGTTCCACTCCTCCCTGGTTTTTTCAGCACATGTTTGTTCCCAAAGGAAAGACCTGGGAGATGGCCAAACAAATAAAAAGTCAAATAAATATTCCTGTGATATGTGTAGGGCAGATAAATGAGGTTGTTGATATTGAAAAAATAAAACAAGAAAAAACAGCCGATTATATCGCAGTGGGCCGAGCTTTGGTTGCGGATCCGGATTTTGTAGGAAAATATCTTAAAAAAGTTAAAGGCGAAATAAAACCGTGTCTGGCTTGTGCAGAGGGCTGTTTAGGCGGTGTGAAAGCGGGACAAGGACTTCAATGTTTGGTTAATCCTTCAGTAGGAAAAGAAGAAGAAGTCTTTGCATTTCCTGAAAAGGCAAAAAATTATGCTGTGGTAGGTGGGGGACTGGCTGGGATGGAGACAGCACTTGACCTTGAAAAAAAAGGTCATAACGTGGATTTGTATGAAAAGGATAAGTTGGGCGGTCAATTTAACCTTGCTTATTTGACGCCCAAAAAAATGTCAATGAGTAAATTAGTAAAATATTACAATAAAGAATTAGATAAAAGTAAAGTGAATATCTTATCTAAAGAAGCAACAAAATCTGACCTGATTTCTTATGACGAAGTTATTTTGGCTACTGGATCAGTACCTAAAGTGCCGTCAATTCCAGGGCTGGATAATTATTACTGGGCAGACATCCTGCTTAAAGAGACTTTGCCGCAAAACAAAAAAGTCCTCATTATCGGGGGGGGGCTTATTGGAGTTGACATTGCTACAGCACTTGTTTTGAATAAAAACAAAGTTATTCTCGTAAAGCGAACGGTTGATTTTGGAGAGGATATGGAGGCGATAGCCAAAACTCTTTCACTCAAAATGATTAAAGAGAGCGGAGCAGTATTCAGCGACCATACGCATATTAAAAAAATCGAAGGTAAGACCGCTTACGCTGAGAGAAACGGTGAGCAGATTAAGTTTGAAGACATCGATTTTTTTGTTGTTTCAACGGGGATGGAGAGCTTCAATCCACTTGAAAGCAAATTGCAGGGTAAAGTGCCAGTCCATGTCATTGGTGACGCTAAACAAATTGGCAAGGCGCAGGATGCTGTTGAGAGCGGGTATAGATTAGCCAATACAATTTAAATTTTGAATATTTACGACAAAAGGTGAAAAATGAAATTATTAATGATCTATGCAGACAGCTTTGCTTATAAAACAAGCTTAAAGGGCCTTGAATCTGCATCTGAAACCAGCGAAAAAAACATAATTGAAAATGCTCTTGTTGGCTTTATTCATGTAGAAGAAAAAGATGAAGCAAACCTTTCTAAAATTGAAACGAAATTGATTAAAAACCTCAAATGGGCAGCTAGAAAAAATAATACGGAAAGAATAGTGCTACACTCATTTACCCATTTATCTGAAAGCAAAGCTTCACCTGAAAATACAAAACAATTGCTTAATAATTCAGAGCAGCGAGTAGAGAAAGCAGATTACGAGGTCTGGCAAACTCCGTTCGGTTATTTCCTTGATCTGGATATCAAAGCACCTGGAAATCCATTAGCCAGATTGTTTAAGGATATATAGCAGGAGAAAATTACTCTTTTCCGAATAGTTTTATAAGCTGCTCGTTATTTGGTGGCACCATTACTTTGGGAACAGTCTGCATAACTAAGTCATAAGATTGAGGAAGTTTAGCCTTAAGGTCAGCCCCTGTCTTGATATTAAACTCTGCATCACGCGGAAAAAACACTTCTCGTAACTCCCAATAATCAAAAATAATCCAATAAGCATACTCCTGAATAAGAACCCTGTTTAATTCTTCAGCTGGACCACTCCCGTACTGCTTAACATCATAATAGCCTTTAGCGATAGCTTCTTGGGTTACCTTATGTGCTGCCGATGTTGTAGAGATACCCCACTCATCAGGAAATGTATAGTGAAAGCCAACATCAGTTATATGATGTAAAATATGTTCCATGACTTCATTTATCTGAGTTGGAACACCTTCCATAATTATGTCGCAGATGCTGTTCTTGCTTCTGGTAATGTCCATGAGTTTTTCATCTTCAGGAGAGAACTTATAATCATGCCCTTTAAAGAAAGGGATTGTTGTCCTGTATTTATACAGATTTGTTAAAAGCTCTTCTTGCAGCTTGATATCAATATCACCATCACGTGCAAACAGTGATTTGATAGTTATAGCGACCTTCTGCATGAAATCATCTGAAATATCATCTCGTCCAATAAGAGTAATCCCACAAACCGTAAGCTGCTTTGTGAACGGTAAATATTCCTTTGTCTGAATTAAATCTGACATTTGGTAGAGATCTTCAGGTACTTCACCAGTAGGTGTCTTAAGGATGCACCCCCCTGTATGAGTATTTCCCGCAATATTCTCATCCGGTATGGACTGTTCTGCAGCAGGTTCAATCTGATCGGCCTCATTTGAACCTGAGTTTTGTGAACTGCAGGATACAAAAAGAAAGATCAAACAGACTATTAAGCAACCAACTTGTTTTTTTAACATAATCTCATCTCCTTTTTAATTTTGTATCAATTATTGTATCTGCTAATTTTATACCACAAATCTATTATTTTTTTAATGTTTTTTTAATTCCCAGGAAATCTTGACAAAATTGAGCGGAGATTGGCATGAATAAAAAAAGCAATATCTATCTCTGATTTCATTGACTGGCCGGCTGCAGAAGGGTATATATTTATATATATCTAAAAATGACTATTCGAGTTGGCATTATTGGCTGGGGAGAGATCGGGCAAGTTTATGCCTCGCTTCTGAAAAGGGCCGGGGCAAAATTTTCCGGCCTTGTATCGCGCAGGCAGGACGTGGCCGTAAATGTTCCGGTCTATGATTCATTCTCAGAGATGCTTCCTCATATTGACGCCAGTATTATAGCAGTGCCTAATTTTCTTCACGCTGCACTCTGCTTACAGAGTGTTAGGGCAGGAAAACCGGTCCTGGTGGAAAAACCTATCTGTATTTCTTCGGCTGAATTGGCAGAGCTGGAAGCAGTCCTCCCAGAAAAAAAAGTCCCGGTTCATGTTGGGTATCGGCTGCGCTGGAATCCAAGCCTTAGGCAGCTTAAAAAACGCTTACAAAAAATAGGCCGGATCGAATGTGTTTACCGTATCGGGATAGACCATCTGGCCGCAGGCAAGGATTGGACCCTAAAGATGGAAAAAACCGGCGGTGCTTTTTTTGCCATTGGTGTCCATGCTCTAGACTTAGTTCGCTGGCTGGCTGGAGCTGAAGGACAGGAACTGGAGAACATAAAGTCTTCTGCCTCCGGGATAAATCGGCTGACTGATTTTCCTCTTCATGTAAAAATGAGCGGTACACTTCCTTCCGGAGTAAAGCTTATCGCCGGAGCAGACTTGACCGGTTCATCCGATTCTGTGATCGATCTCAGGGTAGAGGCTGATGAGGGAAGTTATCCGGATCCCGAGCTGCCGCCTCCTCAGCCTGAGGATGAAAAAATCGAGCTTGCCGGCTTATTAAAGAATTTTTTTCGTGCTGTCAATAAATATGATTGGGACCCGGTTTACACAGCTGAGATTTTAGAGACCCATCGTGAACTTATATGGGCCCGCAGCCGACAGCAGTTGTTCCCGAAATAAAAAGAGGTATTGAATGCCAGTTAAGAGGCGCAAAGTGCTTTGGCGTAGGCTTGCATTTGCAGAATATCTATTCTATAGTGTTTGAATTAAAAAACGATGAGAAAATCACTATTCTGGCAGGGGTGATGCCGGTCAAATTTGAACGGAGGTTGACTATGAAGATAAAAGGATTGCTTGCCCTGATCTTCCTGGTTTCAGGAGCTGCAGGGATTATAACAGCAGATGCAGCCTTACAAGAAGAATCTCTAACTTTCTTGATCGAGAAAATCGCGGCCAGGATGGAATCCTATCCGGAGCTTGAAAACTGGAAGGCCGGTCTGTTGACCACAAATATAGAAGTGGATAAAAAGGGAAATCAAAAAAAGCTTACAAAGATCAAAATGTTAGTAAGTGTCCGGGGTGACGAAAGAACAGAAGATATCCTGGAAGTTCTCAGGACCAGGAAGGGAAAAACCAATGACATCACAGAGGATTACCGCCGGAAAGTGGAACAACAAAAGGCAAAGATGGAGAAACGGAAAGCCAAACAGGCGGAAAAAGAGAAGGGCAATAGCCGGTTTGAGATAAGCTTGGAGGAGCTGCTTCCCTTTAGTATGGAAAAACGAAATAAGTATAGTTTTGAGCTGATAGAAGAAACAGAATACAATGATATTCCTGTTTATATTCTTAAGTCAAAAGCTAAATCACCGGGAGAAAAATACTGGGAAGGGCAATACATCATCCATAAGGACACCTATGATCTACTGCGGGTCGAGATTTCTCCCTCAAAAAATCCAAAATATGTCAAAGAATTTGATATAAAGATGGATTTTGCTGTACTCCCGGATGGTCATTTTGTTGTAAAGCAGGTGAAAACATGGATCAATGCTGGTATGTTCCTCAAACGAATTCGGATGATCTCAGAACAGGAATATTCGGATTATAAGGTGCTGAATCTACCCTGACCCCGATTGCCTGCCGGTCATATCTTCTATTGCTACTTTAATTACGGCCGCTTTTTGTACTTTTTTTTCAATAAAATGATGCGGCCGGTCAGAGTATTGACTCATGATTATTTTAAGCGCCTTTCGTTTCTCATCAGCATTTTGCAGAAGAACAGCTTTGCCATAACCTATAACACTCTGGTATCTCATACTCCATTTACAGGCATCTTCTGCCTTTATAATTGCGGAATTTATGTCGATTTCAAAACAAACACGAGGATTTTTTCTCATGATGTCAATCTTCTTTCCTTTAGCAGCGCTGTGAAAATAAAGCGTCTTATCTTTGTATCCAAAACTTAGGGGCACAATATAGGGATTCTCGCCATCAGACAAACCAATCCGGCAAATAATTGCTTTTTTAATTATTGCCTCAATGGCCGCTACTTTTAATATTTCTTTCTCCTGTTTAGATTTAGATTTTTCTATGTGCATATTATTACTTCTGGGCGCATTAAATGTTTTTATTGGTTTATTAAATAATCCACAGCAAGATGAGACATGGCCCGGATGCCAACTATAAGAGCACTTTCGTCAATATAGAAATACGGGGAATGATTTGGCGCAGCTTTTCGCGGGTCGGCTCCTTCAGGATTTATCCCTAAGAAAAAAAACAAACCCGGCACCTGCTGCTGATAAAAGGCAAAGTCCTCCCCACCTGTTATTAGAGGGATGACTGCTACTTTACCTTTTCCCGCAACTCTTTCAAGAACTGGGACCATCTTCTGGGTCAGTTTGGGATCATTTACGAGAACCGGAGTACCTTCGCTTATCTGAACTACAGCCTTTGCCCCGGCACTTTCCGCAATTTGAATCGCCGTTTTTCTAACACGCTTTAAAATGTCCTTTCTTACCTCAGGTCCGAACGAACGGATCGTCCCGGTCATGGTCACTTCAGCAGGGATGATGTTACCCTGTACACCGCCGTGGATACTGCCGACTGTGACAATAGCCGGGGCCGCTGTTATATCTATCTGACGGCTGACTATTGTCTGCAATCCCAGGATGATCTGGGCAGTAACTGTGATCGGATCCACTCCGGCCCAAGGAACTGCTCCATGTGTCTGGCTTCCTTGGACAGTGAGCTTAAAGCTGTTAACACCCGCCATCATGCTGCCCGGTTTATAACCGATCAAACCGTGCGCAAATGGTCCTACATGAAGGCCAAAGATAGCAGCCGGCACAGGATTCTCGAGAGCACCTTCTTTGATCATCAAGGCTGCCCCTCCCTCCTCGCCTTCAGGATGGCTCTCCTCAGCCGGCTGAAAAATAAATTTTACTGTGCCCGGAATTTGATCCTTCACTCCTGCCAGCACTTCGGCAACTCCCATCAATATCGCTGTATGCGCATCATGACCACAGGCATGCATCACCGGGACTTCCTGTCCGTTGTAGTTTGTTCTGACCTTTGAAGCAAAAGGCAAGTCGACCAGTTCCTTAACAGGGAGAGCATCCATATCAGCACGCAAAGCAATAACTGGTTCCGCCTTTTTTCCCCGGAGGAGTCCGACAACTCCAGTGTGAGCCACTTCTGTTTTTACCTCAAATCCAAGCCCGCGCAGATGGTCAGCCACTAATTTAGCAGTGCGGAATTCCCGGTTAGCCAACTCAGGATGTTGATGGATGTCCCGCCGCCAGGTAATCACCTTAGTTTCTACAGAAGAGCACAATTTGTCGATTTTTGCCCAAAGGACGGACTCATCCTCTTCGTCAACAGCAGCATTTGTAAATGGTATAAATATTAAATAAACAAATAAAATAAATATGAGACCTTTAACTTTCATCGTCACTCTCCTTTTTGTTCAATTATTTCTATTCAAGCAAAACATTAATAGGCTTACCCTACTTAAACCTTATTTCTAACATCCTGTCAATACGGAAGACTCGGGGTACTTTTCTTTATCTGCTTGAATTTATGGCAAAATAATATGGACATTGATAGAATATTATCGTAGCCTCCCTATAAAATATGGAAAACCTGAGAAAATATGGAAAAGCGCCTTTCAAAGTAGTCGTTGTTCACGGCGGCCCGGGAGCGGCAGGAGAGATGGCTCCGGTTGCGCGTAAACTTGTTTCCATCTGCGGTGTTTTGGAACCGCTGCAAACTGTTGCCTCCCTTAAAGCACAGGTCGAAGAGTTAAAAACCGTTCTGGAAAAAAACGCAGACTTCCCTGTCACCTTGATTGGCTTTTCCTGGGGAGCGTGGCTAAGTTTTATCTTTACCGCAAATTATCCCGAATTTGTAAAAAAACAAAAACAGCTTGAGCACTGCGGGCTGTGCCCGGATTTTCCCTGCAAAACTTTCTTCGAGCTGCGCGACCCCAACATGAGTGATGATGAATTTAATAATTCTCTTGCAGAGAGGCAAAAGGAATTAAAAAGGAGAACTGAAGTTGGGACTGATAAGTGGCTGAAAGAAAAATCCGGCATATGACCTTACTCTTGCCTGCAGCTCATTTTTTCTATAGAATAAGCAGGAAAATCAAACTTTGAGTGCAAAGCAAATGACAGAACAAAAAAACTTTTATCAATTGGAAAAAAACATCCTTAAGTACAAGGAAAAGATAGATAAGCTGCGGGAAAATGAAGAGATAGTAGATAAAAAAGAAATCGAACGGCTGAAAAGCAAAATATCTGAAGAATGGAACCGTATCCAACCGAACCTTACTCCCCTTCAGTATGTGCAGATCGCCCGCCATCCCCAGAGGCCCTACACTCTTGACTATCTTAACCACTTGACGGATGACTTCCTTGAATTTCATGGTGACCGCCGCGCCGGTGATGACCCGGCCCTGGTGGCCGGTTTTGGTTTTTACCGCGGCCGGTCAGTCGCTTTTGTCGGGCACCAGAAAGGACGAACGACCAGTCAGAGGATCGCCCGAAATTTCGGACAGCCAAACCCGGAGGGATACCGTAAAGCCCTGCGTATTATGAAACTGGCCGAAAAATTCGG
>JAUWNW010000138.1 GCA_030612445.1 Candidatus Aminicenantota bacterium | reverse complement strand
CGCATCTCGCCCAGGGAACTCTTTACCCCGATGTAATAGAGAGCGTAAGTTTCAGGGGACCCAGTGCCACCATCAAAAGTCACCATAATGTGGGCGGTCTTCCGGAGAGAATGAATCTCAGCCTTTTAGAGCCGCTCAGAGAGCTTTTCAAAGATGAAGTAAGAGAGCTTGGTAGAGAACTAGGGCTTTCCAATTGGATGGTTTCCCGTCATCCTTTCCCGGGTTCGGGTCTTGCTGTCAGGATACTGGGTCCCATTACCCGTGAGAATCGTGATCTGCTTCAGAAAGTTGACAGAGTGTTTATAGATTATCTTCGCGAGGAGAATCTGTACGATGAGATATGGCAGGCCTTCAGTATTCTTCTCCCCATCAGAACCGTGGGAGTAATGGGTGATGAAAGAACCTACGAGAGGGTTATTGCCCTCCGGGCTGTTACCAGTACCGACGGAATGACAGCCGATTGGTACAGAATGGATCCGCGTCACATGGCGGCGATTTCCAGCAGAATAGTGAACAGGGTGAAGGGGGTGAGCAGAATTGTTTACGACATCAGCTCAAAGCCCCCTGGAACTATAGAGTGGGAATAATCCTGTCAACAAGAAGTCCTCAAGAATAAAAAGCGCTCGGACCATGCTAACTTATAGATATTATGAAAGATACCACATAATATACAAAAATAACATCTGATAATCTGCTTAAACACTTCCTGGGGTCCGACCCTAAAGGGTCAAAGGGTTCAAAAGAAAAAGCAGGAAGCATAAAAAATAGGATGTGTCCCTATTTATTTTGTTTTTTTTGCAACCATTTTTATCTTTTCAAGTGATATAATTAGAGGTGATGGTTAGAGTGTGTAGACAATTGAGCCCCTGGCTGAATTGCAGAAAGTGGATATATAAAGAAATGCATTATCGGAGTGAATTTGCTCTCAGATGTTGAATTGATGTTAAGAGTACATGAAGGGCAGACAGATAAACTGGCTCTTCTCTTTGAGAGATATAATAAGCCGCTGTTTTCCTATTTTTACCGCTATTGCGGCAGGCAGGACGTTAGTGAGGATCTGGTGCAGAATGTTTTTTACCGCATACTCAAGTACAGAAAGGATTATAACGGCTCCGGAAAATTCACGACCTGGATGTACAAGATCGCCCATAACCTGGCCATTGATTATTACAGGAAGCATGGCCGCTATCTTTACCATGATGTTGATAGACTGGTCGATGAATATGAAGATATGGCAGATAAGGCGTTAATCAAAAAAGAAGAGATACGGCTTTTGCAGCAGGCGCTGGATCAATTGAAACCGCATGAAAGGGAAGTATTGATCCTCTCAAAGTATCAAGAATTGACCTATAAAGAGATAGGCAGTATATTAAACAGCCCTGAAGGGACAATCAAGGCACGTGTGTTCAGGGCCATACGATCATTAAAAGAAATTTATGGTGTATTGGAGAGGTGAGTGTTATGGAAAAGTATCCCATGGAAGCACTGATAATGGACTACTGGGATGAGAATACCAGTCCGGATAATAAAAAAAAGATTGAAAAACAATTGCTGGAAGCGGGTTATTCCAAAGAAGAACTTCTGAATCTAAAAGCATTCTATTCTTCTCTTGATGACGTCCAGATACCGGAGCCTCGCGACCGCATGACTGAATCTTTTTACAAAATGCTGACGTCTGAACAACCCTCAACCAGAGGTAAAACTGCTCCGACACAACGGCTCCTCACTTGGTGGCAGCAGGCTGAAAAAAGACTGGTTCCGAAGCTGGGTTATGCATTTGCCCTTGTTATTCTGGGCTGGGCTTTGGGAACCTGGGTAACACCGGATGTTCGCTACAAAAATCGTATTTCAGAGATGACTGGTGAGATCACAGAAATGAAAGAGATGGTGATGCTGAACCTGTTAAAACAGTCCTCACCATCAGAACGAATGAAAGCTCTTAATTTTGTCGATGATTGGAATGAAGTGGACACTGAGGTTGTCAGGGCGCTGATGCAGACATTGAATTATGACCCCAATGTGAATGTGAGGCTGGTCACGGTGGTTACTTTGGCCCGATTTACAGCCAATCCGGCGGTGCGGGAGGGGTTGATCCGCTCCATCAACCGACAGCAGTCACCCCTGGTTCAGCTGGCCCTGGCAGACCTGATGGTCTCGCTGCATGAATCAGAGTCAGTGCCACAATTCCAACGCTTATTAGAAAAAAAGGATTTAAATTATGAGGTGCGTGACAGGATCAATGAAGTTATCAGAATGCTTTAAATACAGTTTTCTTTACTTTGCCTGTCTGTTTTTTTTGCTGTTTGTCCTCTATCCAAAAGCTGGTGTTGCTCAAACAGGCAAGAAAGAGCGGGCAAGAGTCGAGCTCTCACAGCCCGGAAGGCCGGGCCTTTTACGGGTGAACCATTATAAAGGGTCTATCCGTGTAAATGGATATAAAGGCAATGCTGTCATTGTGAAAGCAGGCTATAGAGTGGATAAGGCCGGCCGGGGCAGGCAGCGGATTACAGATTCTTCCCTTGAACTGAGTGTTGTAGAACAGAAAAATGAAGTTACGGTTCATACTGATTCTTATCGGCGGACCGTTGATCTTGAAATTCTTGTGCCCCTTGAATTTTCCTTAAACCTGCAAACGCATGATAATGGAGAAATTGAAGTGATGGATGTGAAGGGGGAAATAGAAGTTAACAATACTAACGGACCGATCCGGCTGCTGCGAGTGTCAGGTTATGCTATCTGCTCAACCGTGGATGGTGATATCTTAATAAAATTTAAGGAGATCACTCCGGAGATGCCTATGGCGTTCACATCCATTGAAGGGAATATTGATGTGACATTACCTGCTTCCCAAAGTGTTTCGTTGAAAATGAAGACCGATCACGGTGATATCTATGCAGATGAGGGACTTGAAGTTGTCCGAGGTAATTGGTCCCGGAGTGTTATTAATAAAGGCGGAGCGGAAATACTGATTAAGACGCTTAACGGGAATATTTATATACGAAGATAAGATTACAATTTAATAAATATTTATTGCAACCATTCCCCTTTATAACAGTGATACGGTGTGATAGATGAACAAATACCTTTCACATGGAGGATTAAAATGACAAGAACGGCTTTTAAGACAGGAATCACATTTTTACTTTTATTGGCCGTGTCTGCCCTGTACGCGGTGGAAGAAGGTAAAAGTCTCACCGGTGACTGGTCTGCAAAGATCAGAGAAAACAGGATTCAAATCCGGCTGATGATATTTGATGATGATTCAGATCATGACTCGATGACTTCTTTTGGCTTGGAGACAAAAGAGTTTAAAGGTCTGCAGCTGAATAAGGATCACACCTTCACTCTGGAAAGAGATGCCGGCACCATTCGCTTTGACGGGAAATTTGAGGGTGATAGAGGCAGAGGCGCGTTTTCCTTTGTTCCGAACGATGCCTTTATCGGTTTTTTAGGCAAGGAAGGATTCGGCAAGATTAAGAGTAAAGAACTGCTCCACCTTTGCATCTTTGATGTCAACAAGGCATATATTCAGGATATCCGCAAACTTGGTTATAAGGATGTCGAGCTTTCTAAGCTGGTGTCAATGGCTATTCATGAAGTCAGTATCGATTATATTCGTCAAGTTCATGCCCAGGGCCTGGAAGATATATCAATCTCAAAACTCATCAGTTTCCGTATTCATGATGTTGAAGTTGAATATATCAAAGAATTAAAGAAACTGGGATACAGTGACATATCTCCCTCAGAACTCATTTCCTTGAATATTCATGATGTGGATATCCCTTTTGTTCGAGAGATCAATAAACGGGGATTTAAGGATGTGTCTCTAAATAAGCTGGTATCTTTAAAGATCCATGATGTTGATGTGGAACAGTTTGAAGTGCTGAAAAATCTGGGATACACCAATGTGGATCTCGACCAGGTAGTATCGTTGAACATTCATGATGTTTCTCCGGATTTCATCCGTGGTGTGCATAAAGCCGGATATAAAGATATTTCTCTGCCTGAGCTTGTATCGTTCCAGATACACGATGTGGATTTGGACTATATTAACGGTTTGGCAAAGATAGGATTTAATAATATTCCTGTTTCAAAATTAATCTCTTTGAAAATTCATAATGTCGATATCGATTATATTAAAGGTTTTCAAAAACTGGGTGTCAAAGATCTTGATATCTCTACCCTTATATCCTTTAGTATTCATGATGTAGAGCCGGCCTTTATTAAGGACATGAAAGAACTCGGCTATACATCCATTTCGGCAGATGAACTGGTATCTTTGAACATTCATGATGTCACGGTTGATTACGTTAAAAGTGTGCATGCCGCCGGGCTGAAGGACATCACTTTGCATCAACTGATCTCTTTCAAGATCCATGATGTGGACAAGGAGTATATTGAATTTGCCATAAAACTGTATAAGGAGAGAGGCAAAAAACTTACTCCCGAGAAGATCATCAGCATGAAGATCCACGATTTTTAAGAAGAATAATATAAAGTAGTCTGCTCAACTCTTAAGGATATTGACCTGAAAGACAGCCATTTCTGGATTTGATTCGATAATTTTACAAAAAACTTTCCAAGTAGTATATTTGTATACATTCACCATAAAGGATGTAACTATGAAAAAGAAATGGAAAGTTTCGTTGGGTTTACGGACGGCTTTGTTGGGTTTTTTGTACCTTTTTCTGTTGGTCGGCCTTTTTGCTCTGGTTCAAACCACAGCACAGGCTCAGGAAGAGGACGCTGATTCTTTACTATATTATCTAAATCTTGCCCGTTATGAAGATATAAATATGAAGGAATGGAATAATCGGATTCGTCAGGAGAAGTTTGACCTTATTCTGCCTCAAGTCATGAGGGAGAACAATATCGACATGTGGATTCATGTGATGAGACTATCAAATCCTGATCCCTTTGGGGCAGAAGACCTGGGCAGTACCTCCGGCGTTTTCATCTTCACAGACCGGGGTGGTAACAGGATAGAACGGGCGGTTCTCGGACGCCGCTGGGGAGCTTCCCACCGTGAATGGGGAGAGCAGAGTAACTTGGTTGAGGAATGTGGAGCCTACGATATAATCGGCGCCCCAGTGCGGGTGCAGGAACCGGTGGGCAGCCCCATGTCAGAATATGATTACCGATTTAAGGGCATTAGAGAATTTGTTGCAGCACGTGACCCTAAACGCATTGCTGTAAATTTCAAGCATGATCTGGGACCTTGGGTGACTTCCAGGGGAGAAAGCGATGGCATTTCGCATACAGACTACCTCCTCTTGACGGAAGAACTCGGTGATGAATATGCCAGTAGGCTGGTCTCGTCTGAATATGTGATTATGAATTACATTACGAGACCGGTGCCGAGCGAAATCAAACTACTAAAAAAAATGCGTAAGGAAGAAGTTGGATATGTAAAGAAAGTTTTTGCTAAAATCGTGCCGGGTGTAACTAAAAATCGCGAGGCTGGAGTAACTGTCTTTCGTCGGGGAAGCACAGGAATATCACAAAGGGGATGGACTACAAACTATGAAAACGTTGTGATCCGGGGAGGCGACATCGTTGCAGCCCCAAGCCAGGGAATGTACGCTTATGTACTCTGTGAAGGAGAGGCTGAACCGCCTCCGGAAATCAAAAAACTCTGGGCGGAATATCTGAAAATCGATAAGATTCTGGCAGATACTATCAAGGCGGGACTTACCCCTCGTGAAATAAATAAAATCTACACACGGAAATTTGATGATGCAGGGATTATCCTTAGGGATAACCAATTGCATATGGTTAAGCTAAAGAACAATTTCCCCGTTTATGCCGCAGGTTATGATCCTGAAAAAACCCATCTTAGTATCGACAGCCATGCCATGCTAAAAGGAGCGCGTGAGAGGAAGGAAGAGAATTATTTTGGCCCCAGGATCGGTTCTCTCGGCCCGGATTGGTTAAAAGATATTCCGCTCCCCCTCAATCACCACTTTGTTTTAGAATATTTTTTCTATATGCCGTCTCCTTCCAGCGAGCGCGAAGACCAATATTTATTCTGGTGGGATCCTGAGCAAGCGATTGCCACTCCAAGGGGAGTCGAATATTTATCTCCCCCGCAAAAGGAACTTTATCTCATTCATTAATTGTTCGCAAATAGGATGTGCCCCTATTTATCAGAGCTTCAATTCACAAAAAAATGAGGGAAGTCCTGGATATTAATATTATTGATTGGCAATGCGGTTTTTTGATAGAATAACAATGTGAAAACAATTTTATTATGAGAGAAACTAAACAAGAACAATTGTCCTTATTTAAAAAATGGTTAACAGCTGTCCGGCCCTGGGCTCTGCCCGCATCCACTATGCCGGTGATATTCGGAACCTCGCTGGCGGTTGTATTCGGGAATGCCCCCTTCGATATTTTCCGTTTCCTGCTTGCTCTGCTCGCTATGGTAATACTTCATTCAGCTGCTAATATGATGAGTGATGTCTTTGACTTTAAACGGGGCTTAGACAAGGCAATCACTCCTGTAAGCGGCGCTATTGTGCGCGGTTGGATCACGACTAAAGAAGCAGCTGTGGGCTCTGTTTTTCTTTTTATTGTGGGCTCAGCACTTGGGATTGTCCTTGTGTTATTAACCGGGACTATCTTACTGATAATCGGGGCCATAGGAGTTTTGATCGGGGTGTTTTATGCGGCCCTTAAATATCATGCTTTGGGAGACTTTGCGGTTTTTCTTAATTTTGGCATACTAGTAGCTTTAGGAGCTTGGGTTGTGCAGACCCAGTCATTTTCCTGGCTGCCGGTAATATGGACTGTTCCCATGGCAATGCTAGTAAGTGCAATCCTTCATGCCAACAACTGGAGAGATGCTGCTTCGGATAAAGAGAGAAAGATCGCAACTATAGCAGGGTTGTTGGGAGATAAAGCTTCAGCTGCTTATTATGCTTTTCTGATTTTTGGTTCAGTGGCAATTGTTATTGGCCTTATTATTTTTCCGCGGCTCTTTGTCTCACAATTTAAACCAATGCCTCTGACATTTTTGCTCATTATTCTGGCCCTGCCCAGTGCTTTTAAGCTTTGGGGGAGGGCTGTGCATAGGCATAAGCCCCGCGGGCCTCTGGATTTTGTAATCTTAGACGGGGCTACTGCCCAGCATAATCTTATCTTTGGCCTGCTTTGTACAGCTGCAGTCTGGTTGGAATTCCTCTTGAAATGGGGATGATCCCGCCTAAAAATACCCGGGGAATCTTTCGTTCCGCTCTTCTTGCTGTTCCAGTAGTTGTTTTTTTTGTGCCGCTGTTTTTCTTTCGCAAATAATATTTCCCTTTGCAGAAACGGATATAAGCCGGGTCTACAGCTTCAAACAGGGTGCAGCGACCTGGCGGATAGCAGTGCTTATGGTCTTTATAATCGGACCGGGTGAAGAGATCTTCTGGCGGGGATTT